>NZ_VHON01000028.1:0-160554 GCF_008690365.1 Acetobacter sp. DmW_136 | reverse complement strand
ACACCCCACCATAATATAACGTCAATCCCTAAAATCAGAAAAAATGTAAGCTCCTGAAAATAAACAATATCCTTGCAAAAACCCGATTCCGTTATCCGAATCAGATCAACTGAAATCTCGCCCACAATCTTGAAACCAACGCGTAAACTCAGGAATACCCTCTTCCAATGTGGTTTGTGGGGTCCATCCTGTTAGCTGTTGAATAGCCGTAATATCGGCCCATGTTTTTTCCACATCAGATTCAGGACGCGGCAGATAACGGATTGCAGCTTTACGCTCCAAAGTCTGCTCCAACAGCTCCACCAAATACTTCACCGGTTCTGGATGATGGTTCCCTATATTAAGCACACGCGGTTCTGCTGCTGGGGGTGCTTGCTCGTACACTGCCAGCACTGCGGCAACCACATCATCAATATATGTAAAATCCCGTGCCAAAGATGCTCCCTCATAAAGGGTAACATCCCGCCCCTCCGTAATCGCACGGGCAAAACTGTAATAAGCCATGTCCGGCCGCCCCCACGGACCATACACCGTAAAAAACCGCAGGCCTGTTTGAGGGATATTATACAGATGGCTATAGGCGGATGATGCCAGTTCAGCCGCGCGCTTTGTAACGGCGTAAAAAGATCCCGGATGATCTACAGGATCTGTTTCTGAAAACGGTAATTTACGATTACGCCCATATACAGAAGACGACGAAGCATACACAAAGTGCTTTAGGGCTGGCAGTTCACGCGCAAATTCCAGCATCGCTACATGGCCGCGCACATTGGAATCTGCAAAGATATAAGGGTCTTTCAACGAGTAGCGCACACCTGCTTGCGCTGCAAAATGAAAGATACCCTCTATATTGGGGGCTTTCTTTTGTAGCTCTTGCAAATTTTCTGGCTGATCCAGATCGCAGTAATAAAAAGAAAACTGTGGATGCGCCTCAAGCAGAGCAAGGCGCACCTGCTTGAGTTGGGGATTATAATAACCGTTCAGATTATCAACCCCGATCACCTGCTCGCCACGCGCCAAAAGAGCCTGCGTGACATGGAAGCCGACAAACCCAGCGGCTCCAGTTACCAAAAGTGTCAAAATGTATTGCCCCACGCCGCAGGGCAACTTTTTGGCCCCACCCATGATTACTGCAAGAATCTCAGCCGCAAAAGCGGCTGTTAATTAAAGCTTTTTACCTAAAGATGGTGCTTCCACCTTATCGCCTACAGTAATGCCAAACTTGGCAGTTACCCCCCCTGCCAGCTCAAGCGTAGCAGCTACCGGGCCATGACTGCTGATTCGTGCCAAGCTGCGTGGCACTGCATTTTCTGTAATGGCCTGAATACGATGATCCGCATCTATAAAAACAATATCCAGCGGAATCAGCGTATTTTCCATCCACATGTCACTCTGCTGTGGTGTTTTCCACACAAAAAGCATGCCAGAGTTTTCTGGCAGATGTTGGCGGAACATTTCCCCCACCTGCTGCTCACGCGGAGTTTTTGCCAACTCAACTGAAAAAACATGCCGCCCACTGGGGGAAACTATAGCCAATTCTTCCCGCTGTAATTCAGCCTGAGCGTGTGTTGGCTCTCCCGTTTCTTCTGCATAAGCAGGTAAGAGAGAACCCGCGGCACCGCCGATCATGCAGGCTGCCATCAGCCCCAACAGTTTTTTTGTCAGCACCTTATCTGTTCTCCTCGGTCCCATCATCTTTGCAGAAATGGATTACTGGCACGTTCTGCCCCTAATGTCGTCAACCCGCCATGCCCAGGCACGATAACAATATCATCCCCTAAAGGAAGTAGTTTTTCCTTTATGCCTTGAATAAGCTGTTGGCTATTACCGTATGCAAAATCGGTTCTACCTATTGTTCCTCTAAAAAGAACATCTCCCCCAAAAGCAAAACGGGCCTTTTCATCCACAAATACAACATGCCCGGGCGTATGCCCCGGAACATGCACAACACGAAATGTACATCCTAGATAGTTCAGACTTTCACCATCTTGGGTGAAACGGTCAACATCTGCATTTTCTAAATCTGAAAGCCCAAAATGCCGAGCTTGCTCTATAATGGATTGGAGCAAAAATTGATCATGAATATTCGGCCCAATGACATCTGGCCGCGTTACCTGCGTATTTTCCAACCCACGACACAAAGCCGCCACCCCTCCGGCATGATCTAGATGACCATGCGTGAGCAGAATGGCTTCTACTTCCAGTATATTTTTTTTTAAGAAATCCAGCAGGACATTCGAGTCTCCACCAGCATCTACAATAACGGCTTTACGTGTTTTTTCATTCCACAGAACAGAGCAATTCTGCCGAAATGGCGTAACCGGCACGATACGCAACTGCATATCCGGGTAATTGACGTGCATGCCTTATTCCTCTTGTTCTCTATAAATTATCTAAAGAATGCTTTTATGAGTTTTACACAAAAAAAAAGCTGCCAGAACCAGTGTCTGGCAGCTTTTTATACAGCAAAAATGCTCTGCTTATTGAGGCAGCACCCAGCCTGTTTCTGGAATATCAAAGTGCTTACGCAATTCATGCGCAGGCACGTTGGTTAGATCCTTGGTGAAGGTTTTGATAATCTTTGCCGTTGCAGGCTTGCTCAGATGCGTCTTGATTTCATGAATAATTGGTGCCGGAGCAGCCACCACAAACCCATCAACCTTGCCACCATGCGCAATCATGCTGTTCATGCGGTCTGCCACAACGCGGGCAAAAGCATCTTTCGCATCATCCGCCGGGGTAGAGCCAGAAGGCATTTTACCCGGAGTACCTTCATGGCCACGCGTGTCAAAATCCTGCACATCGCGCATTTCGCCTTCTGCATCATGCAAAAAACGCACTTTGCCACCATCTGCAACAACATAAACTACCAGGCCATCTCTTGCTTCCGTCATGGAATACATCCTTTTCAAATCACTCTATCAGCCTGCCAGCATGCCGTATTATGCGACATTTAACCACCAGCGCTGCTGCGCTGCTGATGTGCAGTCTGCGTGCTGAGTGATATAGGATTGAGGCATGACAATTCCACCCTTCTTTTCCCAACTTGTTACTCCTCTGGATCATGCCCTGCTCTGGGCCCGTCAGGGCCAAGCCGTTGCCATTGCAACCGTAACAGGCACATGGGGTAGTTCCCCCCGCCCCCCAGGCAGCAATATGGTCATGAGCAAAAATGGCCTTATGGAAGGTTCCGTAAGTGGCGGCTGTGTGGAAACAGATGTCATGCTCCACGCACAAGAAATTATGGAAGGGCAAGCACCAACCGTTCTTTCCTATGGTGTGAGCAGTGCCAAGGCGTGGGAAGTCGGGTTGGCCTGCGGAGGCACACTGGATGTTATGGTAGAAGCCGTTCAAAGCCCTGCCTGCCCAACCGGAACATGGCCGCTACACCTGCTAGAGCAGATATGCGATCTTCAAGCGGCTCGAAAAGCCGCAGTGTTGGTGCGCAGCTTGGATGGCAAGCAGCATATTCTTGCGCAGGAACACCAAAAAAGCACTTTCGAAGAGCTTCCACCATTCGTGAAAGAAGTCGCCTTTCACCAGCTACAAGAAGGGCGCTGCGCAGCAATAGAAGAAGCTCTTGGGCAAAAATGGTTTGTGCAACCCATTATTCCGCCACCTCGGCTTCTTATAGTGGGCGCTGTGCATATTGCGCAGTATCTTGCTCGCTTGGCGCAGATAACCGGCTTTTCTCCCATCGTCATAGACCCGCGTGAAGCACTGGCGACAGCAGACCGCTTTCCGGGGCTGGAAAGTGGAAGCACCCTTATTACAGAATGGCCGGATGAAGCTCTGGAAACCTTAGGGGTTGATAGCATGACTGCCATCGTAACCCTAACGCATGATGCCAAACTGGATGACCCAACACTTGAAGCCGCCCTGAAAAGCCCAGCTTTTTATATTGGTGCTTTGGGGTCTCGCAAAACACAGGCGAGTCGGTTGCAACGCTTGCAAACTCTTGGCTTTACCGAGCAGGATCTCAAACGCATACGCGGCCCAGTTGGCTTAGCTATTGGTGCAGTGGGAGCTGAGGAAATTGCTCTTTCTATTATGGCGGAAATTGTTGCCACCCGCCGCCATGCCCCCTTGTCAGACATTCGCGGGTGGTAAAACCTGCGTTTCTGCCAAGAACATGGGCCTGCGTGCTATGCGCAGGCCGTTCTGCCCGTACTGCCCCAGCCAACAAATTATTGGCTCCGGACGCTACCGGGCAACCTATGCTGGTTCAGACACTCAAAAATATTCTCAACAGCAAAGCTGAAACTATTCTGGCTCTTCTACCGCCAGACCAACCAGAGCTTGAAACCATTGTGCAAGCGCATTTCTCCCACTCCTTGAAAGCAGACAGGCTACAGCTACAAACTGTTTTGAATGCGCGCTTGGGCCTTTCCGCTTCTCTGCATGCAGGTGTTCAGGCTGCTCAAGCAGGAAATGCACAAAGCCTTCTTATGTGTCTGGGCGACATGCCTCTGGTTTCCACAACGCTGTTGAACACACTGCTGGAGAACCAGAATCAATATGCTCCTGCCGCCACCGCACCGTTACGAGACGGCAAGGCTGGAAATCCTGTTGTCTGGAATCCATCACAATTCAGTAAATTGCTCCAGGTTACGGGGGATCAGGGCGGGCGGGCTGTTTTGCGCAGTCTGGGCGCTGATATACGCCTCATTCCAGCCAATTCTACCGAATTGGTCGATTTTGATACGCCAGAACGGCTGAAAATATATCAGCAGATGGCTTTTCCTGGCAGTTGACCAGACGGAGACACCCTCCGACAATTCACAACAGACCGTAAGTTTTCACTGAACGGTCGTTTTATCTGTTTTTCAACAAGGTCTCACCATGAGCAAAATTCTACGCACTAACCCCAATCCCATTCTTTCTGCTGCGGTTGAATATCACGGCTTTATTTTCACGCAGGGTGTTGTTGCCCGCAATCTGGATCAGGATGTTGAAGGCCAGACACGTGATGTGCTGGAACAGATTGACACATTGCTAGAGCAGCACGGCACAGATAACACCCGCATTCTGCAAGCTCATATCTGGGTGAAAGACATTAATGACCGTGACAAGCTGAATAAAATCTGGAGCGCTTGGCTGCCAGAAAATATGGCCCCTGCCCGCGCTTGTGTTCAGGCTGTGATGGCTGACCCACGTATCCTTGTGGAAATCATGGTCACCACCACAAAATAAGCCCTTAATATTGACCAGTTGGTGATGTGAGAAAACGTGGCATTCATGCAACATTCCTCCGAATCATCACCAACTGGCGCGTGTTCCCTATTCTCTTAAACAAAGGCTGGAATGAAACGGAATCAGGCGAATTTATGACGTAACGTAGGATAAAAATCCTATTTTTCCTTTTTGATACCAACCAATGAAGCAAAGAGTAACTTTAACGATTTTGGTGCGCAATGAACGCTTGCCTGATCTGCATGGATGTTTAATACCTGAACCCGAACATTGCAGTACCCCAACTCACGGCAAATGCGATCAGGAAAGGTAAGCACAATGCGGCACGGACGGTCCGGAATTTTCAAACTGAAGCTGGCCGTTTTGTCTTTTCTGTCCGTTTCTGCCTTTACTGCTTCTGCATCTGCCCGCACCCATCATGCCGCCGCTCACCATAGCGGTGTACATAAAATTGTATTTTCTGCATCCGGCCATGCGGCAGGCCGATACGCAGGTGGCCGCTGGCACCCATCTGCGGGGCGTTATCGTTCCGGGTATTATGGTGGACACGTTATTCAGTGCGTTGCTTATGCCAAATCTGCATCTGAAGTGGTGCTGCATGGCAATGCGCGTGATTGGTGGCATAACGCAAGTGGCGTTTATGACCGTGGCCATGCACCAGAAGCAGGTAGTGTGCTGAACTTCCGTGCAACACGCCGCATGCCTTTGGGCCATGTTGCTGTTGTGCGCAATGTTGTAGATAACCGCACCATTATGATTGATCAGTCACACTGGGCACAGGCAGGCATCAGCCGCAACGTAGCCGTGATTGACGTTTCTCCAAACAATGATTGGTCTGCCGTTCGTGTAGCCCTTAACAATCATTCTGGTGGTTTCGGGTCCATCTATCCAACTTACGGCTTTATTTATGCACGCCACCCTGGTGCAGAACGGAACATGCAGCAGGAAGTTATGACAGCATGGGCCAAAAAAGGCACCACCACGCAGCTGGCACAGGCTCCGGCAACACCTCGCCAGATCTCTGCTGGTCAGGAAGATCCGAATATTGCCTTTGATGATAACAACTGAAACCAACCTTTAGTTTCTTTGCAGAATCTTCTTTTCAACGCTCGGCTTTGTCGGGCGTTTTTTATTGCCTTTTCCATAACAAGAAACTCTTACACAGAGCATAAAAAAAGGGGGGCAACCTCCTTTGGTTGCGCCCCTTTCTTAGTAACCATCAGAAACGATGAGCTTATTCCATCCATTCAGCAATATCTGGACAAGAGCAAACTAGGTTTCTATCACCATATACGTTGTCAATTCGGCCTACAGGTGGCCAATATTTGGTAGAAAGCTGCACATTACCGGGAAAACACGCTTCCTGCCGTGTATAAGGATGCGTCCATTCCGTTGCTGTTAGTGCAAGACCTGTATGAGGGGCATGACGCAACACTGCATCTTCTGCTGTAACCTTACCACTTTCAACTGCACGCACTTCCTCACGTATAGCCAGCATGGCATCGCAAAAACGATCCAGCTCCGCTTTTCCTTCAGATTCGGTTGGCTCGATCATGAATGTGCCGGCCACCGGAAAGCTGACTGTTGGCGCATGAAAACCGTAATCCACCAAACGCTTGGACATGTCATCCACAGTAACGCCTGTTGTATTCTTGATCGGTCGTAAATCCAGAATACATTCATGCGCAACACGCCCGTGCGCCCCTTCGTAAAGCACAGGGTACGCATCTTTCAGGCGGCTCACAATATAATTGGCGTTCAGAATAGCCACCTGCGTAGCCCGTTTTAGACCTTCATCTCCCATTAAGCGAATATAAGCCCATGAGATCGGCAGAATAGAAGCTGATCCAAAAGGAGCAGCGCTTACAGCCATAGCAACATCTACATCTGCCGGGTTTCCGGGCAGATAAGGTGCCAAATGTGCCCGCACACCAATTGGCCCCATACCCGGGCCACCGCCACCATGTGGAATGCAGAAAGTTTTATGCAGGTTAAAGTGGCTAACATCCCCACCGTAGTCTGCCGGGCGTGCAAGCCCAACCTGAGCATTCATGTTGGCGCCATCCACATATACCTGCCCACCGGCTGAGTGCACCAGATCACAGATTTCACGCATGTTTTCTTCAAACACGCCATGAGTAGAAGGATAAGTGATCATCACTGCGGCCAGATCATTCGCATGCGCCTTTATTTTCTCACGCATGTCTTCCAGATCAATGTTGCCGCCTGCATCGCACTTTACCACCACAACCTTCATGCCCGCCATTTGGGCAGAAGCTGGGTTGGTACCATGCGCAGAAGCCGGAATTAAACAAACTGTCCGATGCCCTTCCCCACGCCCCTGATGATACGCACGAATAACAAGCAAACCTGCATATTCCCCCTGCGCGCCAGAATTAGGTTGGAAGGAAACAGCATCATAACCGCTGATAGCACACAGCCACTTTTCCAGATCCTGCAAAAGAACCTGATACCCTTTTGCCTGATCTGCCGGTGCAAACGGATGAATGTCACAAAAACCAGACCACGTAATGGGCAGCATTTCCACCGTGGCGTTCAGCTTCATGGTACAAGAACCCAGCGGAATCATTGTCCGATCCAACGCCAGATCCTTGTCTGACAAGCGCCGCAGGTAACGCAGCATATCCGTTTCTGAACTACAGGAGCGGAACACAGGCTGCGCCATAAAGCCAGACTGGCGACGCACACCATCAGGCAATGCTGTGGAAACCGCCACAAGCGCCTGCGCCATTTTTTCTACACGCCCGTGTTCAGCGCAAAAAACAGACCATACAGCGTAAACAGTTTCCGGCGTGCTGGTTTCATCCAGACTGATGCCAATACGGCCATTCCCTGCATGACGCAGATTCATGCCAGCAAAACGCGCACGTTCCAGAAGGTCAACAGCACCTTCGCCTACATTCACCGTCAGCGTGTCAAAAAATGCGGTTGTTTCAACAGTTACGCCCAGTGCGCGCAAACCAGCGGCCAGTGTCGCAGCCAGACCATGAATGCGCTGTGCAATTGCCTTCAGACCTTCTGGGCCATGATAAACGGCATACATGCCCGCAATAACAGCCAGCAACACCTGCGCCGTGCAGATATTGGATGTCGCTTTTTCACGCCGGATATGCTGTTCACGCGTTTGCAGGGCGAGACGATAGGCCGGGCGTCCAGCACTATCGACCGATACCCCAACCAAACGCCCCGGCATGCTCCGTTTATAGGCATCCCGCACAGCCATATAAGCTGCATGCGGCCCACCATACCCCATGGGAATACCAAAGCGCTGGGTAGAACCAATAGCAATATCCACCCCCAGTTCACCGGGAGAAGCCAGCAACGTTAAAGCCAGCGGATCTGCCGCCATAACAGCAATACCCCCCGCGGCATGCAGGCTTTCTATCTGCTTTTGCGGGTTTGCAATCTGGCCGGATGTGCCGGGATATTGGAAAATGGCTCCAAATACGTTTTGGGCATCCAAATCTGTTTCAGGCTGCCCAATCTGGAGCGTAATGCCCATAGGTTCCGCACGGGTTTTCAACACAGCAATTGTCTGCGGGAGACATTCTGCATCTACAAAAAAGACGCTGGACTTAGAGGTTGCAACCCGACGAGCCAACGCCATGGCTTCTGCCGCCGCTGTTGCTTCATCTAGCAGAGAAGAGTTGGCGATATCCAACCCTGTCAGCTCTGTAATCATGGTTTGGAAGTTCAACAGGGCTTCCAGACGCCCTTGGCTGATTTCTGGCTGATACGGCGTGTAAGCTGTGTACCAAGCCGGATTTTCCAGAATATTCCGCTGGATAACAGCGGGCAGTACCGTACCGTAATACCCTTGCCCGATCAGGGATGTCATAACCTGATTTTGTCCGGCCAGTTCACGCAGGCGTGCAAGAACCTGTGTTTCCGTCCATCCAGCACCGAGCCCCAAAGGCTGTGTGGCACGAATGGAAGCAGGAAGTGTCTGATCTATCAGATCATCCAAGGAGGCCGCACCAACAACACGCAACATTTCGGCCTGATCTGCCACAGTCGGGCCAATGTGGCGCGTAGCAAACGCTTCACCTTCAGCTTTTAAGGCCGCAAAAGCGGGAAGATCTTCAATATTCTGTTGGGAACGCGCATCCGAACCGGGAGCAAGGGAGAACATGCAGAAATTTTTCCTGAACAAGACCTGTTTGGAACAGGCCATTTTTTCCAATCAGGCAGAAATCAGCCTACAAAAGCTGCATATGCTGCGGCATCCATCAGCCCAGAAAGCTGATCGGGATTAGCAACGCGAAATTTGACAATCCAACCTTCGCCTTCAGGGTCAGAGCTTACCCGTGCTGGATCATCAGCCAGTGCTGCATTGCTTTCCAAAACCTCACCATCAACTGGCGCGTAAATATCGGAAGCCGCCTTAACGGATTCCACAACTGCGATGGATTCCCCAGCTTTGACTTCCGTGCCAGATGGGCGGGCTTCAATAAACACCAGTTCACCCAGTTCATCAGCTGCATGGCGAGTGATGCCCACAGTTGCTGTTTCACCCTCAACGCGCAGCCATTCGTGTTCTTTTGTGAAATACAGGGTCATTTCTCAATTTCTCCAGTTAAGCGTAAATTAATGTATCAACGGCCTAGCGTTTGAAATGCGCTGGCACAAAAGGCAGTGCGCTCACGACGGAAGGTACGGAACGCCCCCGCAATTCAGCAAAAATGGTGTGCCCTATTTGGGTATCATTGCTTGCCACATAGCCCATCGCCACCGGGCCACCCACTGTGGGGCCAAATGCACCAGACGTTACCTTGCCGATATGCGTGGCAAATTCTGCATCTGCATATAAAGGTGCATCATGACGCACAGGCGCACGCCCCTCCGGCCGTAACCCAATGCGGCGGCGGCTTACACCATTTTCAAGCTGGCCAAGAATAATATCGGCGCCCGGAAAACCACCTGCACGCGCGCCACCATTGCGGCGAGACTTCTGGATAGACCATTCAAGCGCGGCCTCAACCGGAGTAGTGGTTGTATCAATATCCGCCCCATACAAGCACAGCCCGGCTTCAAGCCGCAGGCTGTCTCGGGCACCTAAGCCAATCAGTTTGACGTTTGGCTGTTCTAGCAGTTTACGGGCAACCCGATCTGCATCCTTGGCGGAAACAGAAATTTCAAACCCATCTTCTCCCGTATAGCCGGAACGGGAAATAACACAGCGGGCACCGTCTACATCCAGCGTACGCACATCCATGAACATCATCTTGCGCACATCTTCAGCAAACGCTGCCAAAACTTGTTCAGCTTCCGGCCCCTGCAAGGCAAGCAATGCGCGATCTTCCTGCGGCTCTACAACGCATTCTGCCACCAGTGCAGATTGCAGAAGCTCAAGATCAGCCTCCTTACATGCGGCGTTAACAACCAGCAGCAGACCATCTTCCAGACGCGCCACCATCAGATCATCCAGAATACCGCCTTCGGCATTGGTAAACTGGGTATAACGCTGGCGGCCATGTTTAAGGGCAGCAATATCTGCTGGCACCAGTTTTTCCAGCGCCAGAGCCGCATTATCTACATCCCCCGAACGCGGGCGCAGCAGCACTTGCCCCATATGGGAGACATCAAACAGACCAACATGCTCACGCACATGCCGATGTTCGGCCATAATGCCATCTGCATACTGCAAAGGCATGGCATAACCCGCAAACGGCACCATTTTGCCGCCGGATTCTTCATGCAATGAATAGAGGGGAGTATGAAGGAGAGTATCGGTGCCCATGCACGCCGCCTTGCCAAAAAGGCCGGAACCCACTGCAATCTGACAAACACATCAGCACAACACGAGGCTCCGGATTACATAATCCGCTGCCCCTTCTGTGCTTTTGCCTGAGATCGCTATCCCGTCGGCGGGTGCGATTGCACCTCTCTCCAGAAGTTTTAAAACGCAGGGTCCTTCTGCCTGAGAGTTTCCGGGGCGGTTGCTCCTTCGGCGCTGGCTAAGCCAGTCTCTCCCTCTGCGTTAAGGAACCGTGACATCATTTCGCTTTCAAGTCAATCACGGCCCCTATTATGCGTATTACCCCGCAGCTTTAGGCAAATGCTTGGCAATATAAGGCGGTAGATTAAACGAACCTACGTGGATTTCAGGCGTCCAGTACTGGGTTTTTTCCAAAATACCGGCTTCCTGAGCACGGGCACGCACCTGCTCTACATCCTGCGCTTGCAGGTTGCGGCCTTTGCTGGCGATCCCCAGTGTCATAAACCCACCTACATAAGTTGGCACAGCAGCCACATAGGCAGATACATGCGGAAAAAATTTTGCACGCCGCACACTGGTTTCATGCAGTTCATCCGCCTGCATAAACGGCACACCGCACTGGTTTACAATCAGCCCTTCGGCGGTAAGGATACGTGCGCAATGTTCGTAAAATGAATCTGTAAACAGCACTTCGCCCACACCTATCGGGTCTGTGCTATCAACAATAATCACGTCAAACGAAGCATCATCTGCGCGGGCAACGTAATCTATTCCATCCCCCACAATCACTTCTGCCCGCGGATTATTCCACGCATCACCGGCAATAGATGGCAGATGCTGTTTTGAAAGCTCTATAACAGCACCATCAATTTCTACCATCACAGCTTTTTCGATGCCGGGATGTTCCAGAACGCGGCGCAGTACCCCGCCATCCCCTGCGCCAATAATCAGCACTTTTTTCGGATTGGGGTGAGTAAACAGCGGAACATGCGTAAGCATTTCCTGATAAACAAATTCATCCTTTTCGGTAATCTGCACCACGCCATCCAGCATGAGCACACGACCGTGGGATTCACTTTCAAAAACAACAATATCCTGAAACGGGCTTCGCGTGCGGGCCAGTTCCTTTACCACACGGAAGTGCTGCCCCCAGTTATCGTATAGGGTTTCTTCAATCCATGTTTCAGCCATACCAGCCTTATCTTCCCACATACGTCATGAACTGCACTGATACAGCCCTTTTACAGAACTGTATCAGCACGACGATCAAACAGAGTTTTACAACTTTAAGAAAAACAGCCTTTAGGCAACCACGCGGCCACGGCGTTCTTCATCCACCTCAAGCCGTTTGGCCTGAAAGAGACGCTGCATAACAGGGATGGACAGGTGCGGATCACACGCACCACACATAAAGATGTCCACCGCAGCAAAGTTGCGTTCTGGCCATGTGTGAATGGAAATATGGCTTTCAGCCAGCACCACCACGCCAGAAACACCCCCATTGGGTGAAAAATGGTGGAAATGACTGTGCAGGATTGTGGCCCCGGCAGCACGCGCTGCTTCGCACAGTGTTGTGTCGATCTTTTCTGGATCATCCAGATTTGTGGCGCCCCACATATCGACAAGCAGGTGAGTACCTGCAAACTTCTCGCCATTCTTTTCGACGAAGTAATCTTTACGCTCTTCGTCAGCAGACGAGACCGGAACAGAAAATGCCTGGTTATTGCTCGGGTGTTCCGAGACCATCCCCAGTTGAGCAAGTGCGTTCATAGACGTACCCCCAAACCAGTAGACAGCCTGTTGGGCAAAAATTGCCCCCTTGGGCCAAGAGCGCGCTTGGTAAGACCCCTGCGCCTGCGTTGCAAGCATTATTTACGTGTTTCATAAATTTTTCAGAAACACACCGCCCTAAAATACAGAATAATCAACGCTCTGTAGAATAATGCACAGTTTGTTTCACAAGCATGTCAAGCTGACGATCGCGCTCTTTTCCCAGCGTTCGCCCTGCTAACCAAGCCTTTAAACGCTGCAAGGTATCTGCATCATGTGCGGCAGCAGAATCGGTGGCAAGCTGCATGGCAAGGTCTTGCTGCGGTTCTGTTAAAGGTCCTGTTTCTGGTAAAGCACGGCTGGCCAAGCGGCCCACCACGCGCACAGCATCTGCCCATTGCTTGCCTTGCTCATACAATTGCCCGCGCAGTTCTAAACCAGTGTCGGATTCATCATCCGCCAGTAAGGCCAATGCCCCAGCCCTATCCCCTTTGGTAAGCGCAAGATGCGCTTCATCATAATGGCGGCGGGCAGCCATATCCTCCGGCAAGCCGGGAACAGTGCTTTGTTCCAATGCTTCCATGGCGGCATTCACATTTCCCGCTTTGAAAGCTGCCTGAACAATCTGCTCCTGTATTTCTGCGCGTGCTACCGGATCAGCCGTCAACACAACGGCTTGTTTGAACGCCATAACAGCAGCTTCGGCTTGCCCTATCTGCAATAGAAGCGTTCCGTAACCTCTTAACAGTTTTGCCTTAGATGTATTCTCTTCCAATAAAGGCAATTGGGTCTGCAAAATATGCACCCGTTGCTCTGCGGATGACGCCCCATCCTCTCCGCTCACAGCTTTACCAGATGGTAAGGTATTAAACACAAGCACATACAAAGCCTGCCGTCGCACAGCCTCCAACCTGTCATATGGCGTTTGTGCAGAGGCAGAAAGCCTGCCCAGCACAGCTAAAGCCTGTCGTGCCCGACCACATTGCACAAGTGCTGTAGATAATAACAAACTGGTATATGCCCGAGCAGTAGGCACAAGCTTTCCAACGCCTTCTTTTCCATCAAGAAGGTTTTGAAAGTTCTCGGCAGCCATGGCTGCCGCAATCTGATCATGCTGCAACAGAAAATTCACCAGATCTGCACGCGCATAAGCGGCTTTTTCTGGATCTGCCGCAGCCGTTAGATTTTCCAGCGTAACCCGTGCGGTTTCTACATTCCCTTCACGATCCTGCATGCGCGCTCGCGCAAGATCATAAACGCCATCACTGGGTAAAGGCTCCAAAATCAGAGCTGTTTCATCCGCACCATAACGCGCGATATAATTTGTAACTTGTGGAAGAAGCAGATCACGCAGCGGTTGTGGATAGCGCAGAATCTGTTCGTAATGACGCGCAAGTAAAACAGAAGCATCTTTGCTGTTTGCGCCACTCATCATCAGATACAATGCGTGCCATATTTCCAGTTCTGGGGGGGCTCCATCCATCTGCGTCAGAACGGATGCCGCAGCATCCACATCATGGCTTAATAACGCTGCGCAGGCCCGCAGAAAGAGCACTCCCGTTGGGGGGCCTCCCGGTTCAGACCGCTGAGGCATATTTTTTACAAGACGCCACGCATCTGCTGGATACCCAGCCACAAAAGCAGCGCGCGCAGCAGCAACCTGCGCAGGCCATCGTAAAGAAGGTGGTGCTTTTTCGGCGTCAACCTTCGCGCTAAGCCAGTTCTTTTGTAAAATGACAACTGGTGCAGCATGCAGTCCCAGCCAGAACCAGTCTAACCCACCTTCGGGTGGCACTGTCTCTGCTGTTCCCTGCCCTACAGGCAAAGCATCCAGCCCTAAAGCAGAGAGGAATACACCTTTATCTGCAACAGCATCTAATCTGATTTGCGATGAATCTGCAGCCACTACAATACCTTGGGCAGAATCTCGCACACCATACCCTATGGCCCGGTAAGAAGAGCGATATCCCGTTTCCATGACAGACGGCGTTATCAGCAAACGTGCGCCAGTTGTCGGATCTGGAAACGAGATAACGTGCCCAGACTGTTTTTGTGGAAACAAAACGGCTTCTGGCATCATAACCGCAGGCGGTGCAGCCCTTACGCTACCTGTATCGCCTTTTGGAAGCTGTTCCAGCAACCAGCCATCCAGCTTTTTATGTAACGCAATATGTGGATGAGACGGTACATGAACGCGCAAAACCGTGGCGTATTCCAGCACCGTCACATCCGTATCTGCAAATATGCCTTGCCCTGTAAAATTATGAACTAACGAAGTCACGGGACGGTCTGCCACGATCAGCAAATCAGACCCAGACCAGAAAGCCGCAAGAGCAACCTCCGCTCCTATAGGCAGAAAAAGAGATGCCCCTTGCTGGCCATCCAGAGATTCCTCCTGCACTGCGGGAACAGGAAGCGCATGCAGGCCATCTTCACCTGCTACAGCCGGCAACGTGGGCAGCAACAAATAGGCGAAAAGCATTCCGCACATATATCTGCCCATTACGGATTTACCTGTTGCCACATCTTCTCCAACCTCAAACGTGCTGCAACGCTGCTTTTGGCAGCATACGACCTGCATGACAAAGGAGCCACGGTCTGTGCTAGAAAAAACTAACTATTTCCATCATGCTGGGGCAATATAAATGCTCGATCGCATCACCAGTATGCAGATTTTTGTCAAAGTTGTAGCTGCGGGCAACTTTACAGGGGCAGCACGCCTTATGGCGCTTTCCCCAACAATGGTAACCAAACATGTGACTGCACTGGAAACCCGGTTAGGAGTTTCTCTCTTTCAACGTAGCACGCGGCATCTTTCCTTAACCGAAGCAGGACGCCTGTTTTTGGAAAGCTGCCAAAAAATTCTGGCCGATGTAGAAAACATGGAGCAAACTGTAAGCGAGCAGTACCGTGAACCACGTGGGCAATTACGCCTTAACGCTCCGGTTTCCTTCGCTATTCGGTATGTCGCGCCTTATCTGCCTGAATTTAGCAGAAGATATCCGCAGGTCCAGGTAGAGCTTGGCTTGAATGACAGACCCGTTGATTTGGTTGAGGAAGGGTGGGATCTTACTCTGCGTATCCGCAACCTAACAGTCAGTACGCTGCGTGCACGTAAATTGGCTGCTGTGCGTATGATTATCTGTGCCTCTCCTGCTTATTTAGAAAAGGCTGGCACACCCACGCATGTAAATGAATTGCAGCAGCACAATTGTCTTGGATACACCCTTAGCGGAAACAATAGCGCATCCCGTTGGCATTTTGGAGAAAGCGGAGAAAAAACCGTTTCTGTTTCCGGCCTACTTTCCGCCAATAATGGAGATGCTTTGCGAGAAGCCGCAGTAGCTGGCGCAGGCATTGCTTACCTGCCGCTTTTTGTTGTGAGCCAAGAACTGCAACAAGGCCAACTTATTGCTTTATCTTTGGATTATCCCACCACACCGGGGCCAGACTTACACGCCGTGTATGCACCCGGCACAAGTATTCCCTTAAAAGTCCGCGCCATGATTGATTATCTTGCGCAGTGCTATGGCCCGATTCCACCATGGGAAAAAGCGGCATAACCCAAAGGTTATAGGCACTAAAACTGCCTTTTATATTTTGGAAGATTTTAAAATGGTGAGCCGGGAGGGAATAAACATATTTAGAAATATCAATAGGTTATACTTTATAACCTGTAATTTATGCTTACCTAATATCAATGGGTTAGCATGTTTTTTTATAACCTAATTTCCCATATTATAACGAGAATTAATACCCTTTGAACGAATCGGAATAATCATATTGATCTAATTTTAGCTACATATGTTCCATATAGATTCTACAGTCAAAAGGGTGCCTAATTTTATAATTGCGTGGTCATTAGTAGAAATACGTAACAATCCGCAATTTGCGCAAATCACAAAAGTTATGCAAGTAAGTGCTCAACTAGTTTATTAGGGGCATTCATGGGCAAGAAACCGCGCGAAAAAAATCCACAAGTAGATGAAGCCGCGTGGGCATATAAAGTAAATATAGTCGATCAAAATTATGATCTTGCCCGACTTGTTATTAAATGTTTAACTTCCATTGTTTGTATAGGGTTAGCTTCTTACTTCTTGTCGAAGGCTTTTGGGCAATCGACAAATGTGAAGGTATCATGGGTTGTAGAATTTTTAGGGGACATTAAATTCAAAGTAAGTTTGGCATTAACCGGAGCCGCTACAGTCTGGGCCATAGTGGAACGAAGGCTACGGAAAAACGTTGTAAAGCAATTCGCTCCATATAAGAAATCCCGCGAGGAAGCGCTAGATAAAAATAGACTGAGTTCAACCATCTCCCATGATGGTACCACGAGTAAAAAGGATCGTAGACAATGAACGTATACATTGATGCTGCTGAAACAATGTTAATGCTATTGGGCATTGCTGTCGTTATCTACGGTCCTCTACAGGAAGCATGGATTGATACGCTCCGGCAAAAATTATTCGCTCAAAGAGATGAACTTTTTGAACTGGCTGCAAGTGGAGAAATAACGTGCGATAATCCTGTATATAGGCAAATACGGGATCAAATTAATTCTCGCATTCGGTATGCTCATAGGATCTCTTTGCCAAGAACTATCCTCTTCCTTAAACTCCCATCAGGATCAACTAAGACAAATGTAGGAATTGATCTATTACAAATTACAAATATCCAATTAAGAGAAAAACTAGAGAAAATCATAACGACTTCTGATTACCTAGTTGCGGCATCAATAATTGAGCGAGGCCCTGTTACAAGACTTCTTTGTATCTTCGCTATTATTGTGATGGCTATTTTTGAAGTAGTTAAGGGAGGGGGCAAATCTTTTGAATGGCTGCTTACTCTTAAAGCCGCTAAAATAGATGCTAAAAGTAAAATTTATGGGCCACTAGCTGCCTCTATCCAGAGGGAAATTAGCGCAGCTAAATGTTAATATTTTTTGCTTCAGTAGCTAAGCTGTTCTTTCTCCAAAAATCATACTGCACCACAAGCCTACAGCCAAGATAATGGTGACGAGGGAAACTCCCTCATCACCAACAGTAATCCCTTTACCCCGCTTGTACAGCCGCATTAGCGGCATCGAGCTGCTTTTCAGCAAAGGCCCATTCATCTGCAGTAGGTGCGCGGCCTTCCTTCAGCGGCTTCAGCAGCGCGGAAATATCTTCCACAATCACCGGGCCGTTTTCGACAAGAGCTTCAACCGCAGCAATGGCAATGCTTGCATAGTTCATCATGGTTTTTCCTTGGTTTTCCGCCATTTCTGGCAGGAAATAAAAAAGGGCATCGGTAACACCGACACCCTTGGGGGATCATTTTCCTGATGCCGGGAAAATGGTTACTTGCTGGCAGGTAGCAGCTTGCGGGCTGCGTCCAGGGCATCCTGTGCGGCCTCAACTGCGGCTTCAGGCAGCGGATCACCCTTCGCCGCGGCATCATCTAGCGGCTTGATCTGGTCATGCGCAGTCTGGAAAGCAGTCTTCAGCTTTGCTACCACAGCCGGGTCTGCGGCCGGGTTCTTTTCATAGTCAGCCGCAAGCTGGGCTGCTGCGGCGTAAGATAGGCTCAGGCCGTAAACAGACTGCTGGCGCTGCACCAGCTGATCAGATCCGCACGCCATCAGGCTGGTGCCAACCAGACCAAGCAGCATGACGCCCGCCACGGCAGAAGCCGCGCTGCTTTTCTTGGGTGCTGCTTCAGCAGTGGAAGAAGCAATGGCAGATGTTGCGGCCGCCAGAATCGTGCTGGCCGGCACGGCATCGGCAATCACCTTTGCTGCTGTGGGGCCAATGTCCTTATGGGCGGACACAGCATTCAGCGCCTTTTCCAGATCCGCCTTGTTGGCAAGAAGTGCTGCAATAATGCCGCTGTTATCACTGCCCAGCAGCGGCAATGCAGCAATCAGCATGGCGGCAGATCCACCAGCCGGAATCACGTTGAACCACGTGGCTACCAGATCCCCCAGAATAAGAGACAGGGCAAACAGCGTAGTGGGCTGGCGCAGATATGCGCTGATACGGGACAAGTTCATGGATCTACCTTTCGGGCACGCTGTGCATGCCCTGTATGTGTGAAATATCGGGATGGTGGGCTGTTCAGCCCTGTGCGCCACGCAGGCTTGCGGGCAGCGTGTTGACGCTCACGTCTTCCACCACCAGAGCTTGGCCGTTGCGGGGTGCTGCAATGCACAGGCCGCGTTTTTCCAGCCGCTCTACAATCAGATCGGCCAGCCGGATGAGTTCGCGTTCAGTCATGAACATGATGTCGCTTTCAGTAGGAATTTTTCAGGAATCGGATCAGCTGGCCCACAGCTGCCATTCGGCACGCCGCCGTAGCGTTAGGCCGGCCACGGTGATCAGCTGGCCGTTGCGGTGCATGTGGCTCCACAGCAGCAACTGATTGCGGGCGGCATTCCCCTGCCCTGCATTCAGCAGCTTCAGCAGTGTGGATCCCGCCAGCGCGGGCAATCCGAGGTTGTAGGTAAAGTCCAGCAGCGCAGCCTGCTGGCCGGGTGTCAGCGGCACACGCACCAGCCGCAGGATCTGCGGCAGCAGCTTGGCCAGCGTGCCTTGCAGCAAGGCATTGGCGTATTCGGCCGTAATGGGTGCGGTGCTGGCTGTTACGGCGGCCCCGTTGGCCAGAAACCGGCTGCCATAGCCGATTGTCCAATACCCGGCCGGACATACATATGGGCGCAGGCGCAAGCCTTCAGACCGGCGGCACAGATCTGCCGCCAGTAGGATCGGGTCATTCATAAATTTTCCGGATACAAAAAAGGCCGCTCAAGGCGGCCGGAGTGGACGAGTTTACAGGTGAGATTGCCCGGATTAGTCCACCAGAGCACAAAACCCGCAGAAAACAGCCCTTTGCAATGGGCTTATACGTTGGCAGGTTTTCGTAGTCAGGTTTACAAAACCCGGTTTTTGGTTGTCACGGGTGCATATGCTGCAACGCCTGGACAATCCCGCTGCCCAGGGCAGATCCAAAAATAACCAGGCCGCCATTTATCCAGGTCTTGCGGTTGTTGATCCGCTGCAATTCCGTCCAGATATTGGCAATGCCGGTTTCCAGCGTAGAAAACTTACCGTTCACGCTGGTTTCAAATGCAACAAATTCATCCTGCCGCACCACATCATCGGGCATGAAACTTTCCTTTCAGTCATAAAAAAAGCGGCTTAAAGCCGCTCGGTAATGGTGAAGCTGGTTTGCTGCCGTAGTGCAGCGCCATAGGGATTACTCAAATCACCGCGCTGGATGCGTCCAAACAGGCTGCGCAGGTTTAGCGTGGGGCCATCGGCATCCGGATCCGGCACAAACAGCACATTCGCGCCAGATGCGCCGACCAGAAGGATTTGCTCCAGCACCGGCACATCAGCCAGATCCAGAGATTCATGATCCACCACAGCCTTGCGCCGCATCCACGCGGGGGTAACAAACTCGGCCCCGCTCATGCCGGTATTCACCGTCACAGAGCTATCCATCCCCGTGGTGCTTTTGGTGCTCATGTTGCGCACCGGCTGCCACACCGGCCCGATATATGCCAGAGACAGGGAAATATAACTTTCCGATACACTATCATTACTGCTGATAGTGACCTTCACCGTATCAGCCTGAATGTCCTGCGGTGCCACATGCACCATTTGCACCGGGCCAACACCGCCCAGCGTAGCAAAGCTGCCAGAGGCAGAATACACCGTATTGCCGCCTGCACTGGCTGTTAGCTGCCACGTTGCGGATTGGCCAAGATTAGTGCGCCCCACAAAAAACGCCCGCATGGTCTGGTTACTGCCCCATTGCGCCTGAAACCATGCTGTTGTGTTGCCATCCCCAACAGACCAAAATGCCGCCGTGGTGTTGCCCTGGTCTGTGGCCAGCTGATTGGGAGAGAAATCCTTTGCAGCGGATACGCCCGCATAAAAAGAATTGGAGCCGCTAAGGCTGGCGGTTTTGACCAGATTATTCAGGCCAAACACACAGTTCTGCATCAGACCAGCACCGTCAGCACGCACTGGCCTGCGCTGGATCCGCGCCAGCTTTCACCCACTACCAGACCACCCAGACCATCGCGCAGACCGTCCACATTGGCAAACAGCACGATTTCATCCCCCATTTCAAAATCAAACAGGCGTTCAAACGGCAGCGTGACGTAAAACACGCGCCGGTCTGCCACCGTCCACAGTTTGTTGATGACATCGGCCACCACCTGCGCCCCGGCCTGCGTGCGCAGACTTGTCAGCACTTCGGGCGGGCTGACCACTTCCACCGTTGGGCTATCCGTGCCCACAGTTACCGCACTGCGCTGGGTGCGCAGGGTTGCCAGTTCCGCTTTTGGGCTGAGTGTGCTGGTGCTCATCACCGTATAATTGCGGCTATAGGTGCAACGCCCACAGGTGAGAGGCAGCGCCAGTTCGGACGGCAGATCCGTTTCTTTAATGTCAATCACCTCATCAGGCAGCACTGCCAACTTTTCCCATTGGTGCGGCACAAGCTGCAAAAAGCTATCTGTAATGCCGATCAACTTCAGCGTGCCGTCCCGTGCAACTGCCAGCTTGCGCATACTGCCTTGCAATAGGGCGGTGATCATGTCCTGCCCGGTATAGCTGTCAGAGCCATCCCAGAACGCACCGGCCGCACTATCCACCTTGCCGAACGGATCCGCCCAGGCGGTAGAAATGGAGGCGGCCGGAATGCCAATATCCTGCACCAACACTTGCCGCACGATATCTGGCAGGCTGGAAACATAGGTGCCATCGGGCATCACGCCAGTTGCCCAGCAGGTGATGGCATAAACCGGCGTGCCACCGAGCCGGAAAAATGCGCCCCGGCTAGAGCTTTCCACAACGTATGTACCTGCGGCAGGATCTGCGGTGGTGATATCACTCACCATGCCCGCATAGGCCCAGCCACCATCCGTTGCCGGAACAGACCACGCACCCAGCACACCACCTTCTAACACGGTCAGATCAGGCTGTGTGCCCTGCGTGCCCATCCAGAACGGCGCATCAGAAACCTGATAAATCTGGTTCACACTATCCACACAAACCGGCGTGATATTAAAAGCATACCCTCGCAGGCGAGGCTTTACCCGGCCTGTCAGGTCTGATCCAC
Organism: Acetobacter sp. DmW_136; assembly: GCF_008690365.1. Taxonomy (NCBI): domain Bacteria; kingdom Pseudomonadati; phylum Pseudomonadota; class Alphaproteobacteria; order Acetobacterales; family Acetobacteraceae; genus Acetobacter; species Acetobacter sp. DmW_136. The sequence goes on along the minus strand of NZ_VHON01000028.1, from coordinate 138,743 downwards.
CTTCCACGCCGCCAGTGCCCGCGTAGGTTGCCAGAGGCAACTGGCGAGACAGCACGGCAGGCCCGGAAAGTGTGAGCGTGCCTTGCGTGGCTCCGGTGCGCCATGCTGTTGCAGATCCGGTAAACAGAGGCTGGCACGCAGAGAGTGCAGGATCTGACCACCATCCACGCGCCATGTCATAGTTGCGCAAGCCCGTCAGAATAGACAGATCTCCGGTATGGTTGCGCACGTTCAGGCTATCCGCCACACCATCGGACAGATTGACCGTAAGTTGCCCGAACGATTGCGTCATGCTGCTACCGGAAATTGAAATATCCAGCTCCCTATCCACATCAGGCAGGCTTGCCAGAATGGGCGGATATTTCGTGCCGGTAGCAACATCCACATACCCGCCAGAAGACAAGCATGTGGTCGTGCGGGATGCCGCAGGCCCAAAAGCCAGCGTTCCCAAAAAACAGCGTTGCTGCATTGTGGTGATATCCCGTTACGCTGCGGCTTTAAGGTTCTGGAACCGTGTTTCCGCAAACAGGTTATTCGTCGCTTGCAGGATCTGCTGCAAGATGCTGGCCAGCGTAGTGGTGCTGTCCTGCATGATGTCCCGCATGGCATCTGCCGTCAGGGCATCTGTGTTCATACTGCCCAGGGATTTCAGCATGGTCAGCACAGCCTGATAATCCTCCACATACGCTGCCCCACCCCCGTTATATTTTTGGGACAGGGACAGATATGTCTGCATATCGGTCTGCAATGATGCCAACGCCGTGCTGTTGCCACCCATGGCCGCTTGATAATCTGTATGCAGATTATCATTCGCAGCCTTGTACTGATCCTCAACAGACAATGGCGAGGCATCAGACGTATCCAGCCCCTTTGCGTAAGACAAAAGATTACTAAATACGCCGGAAACCTGCTGGCTGGCCTGATCCTGATATTCCTTTTGCTGCTCTAAAGCCTTTTCCTGATACTCGGTTTGTATCTGAAGACGCTCGGCAGAATGTGTTTTTTCAAGATCCGCAAGTTGTTGCTGGTACGTCACATTGTCCGCATAGTTATCACCCAAAAATCCCCGCCAGTTATCCTGCAACTGCTGGATTTCCTGCGCTGCTGATACCTGTTGGTTCAGCAGATCAGCGCCTTCTTGGTCACCAGTTGCAGACAGATAACGTGCCTGCACAGACTGATCAGATTGAGAAAGCGTGGTCTGCTCATTGGCAATCATCATCGCAGCAATGGCATTGCCTTTATCAAGCAACGCCTGGGCATCCAGACCATAGGATGCGGCTGTTTTAGCAGCGTCCTGATATTTCTGCTTAAGGTCATCTACTTGCTGCATAAGGCTTTCAGAGCCAGATGCAGTGACATCTAGCAGCCCCGGCATTGTCGTGCCTACAAATTCCTCAATAGCTTGAAACTGGCTTTGCAGATCATCAACACTTAGCGTTTTACCATCTAACGTTGAAAGTGCCTTGGCCATATCCCCCGTGTAGCCGGTAAAATGATCCACCGTAACGTGGCTGGAATCATCAAACTTTGAGACAGACACTTTCATGCTGTCCAGTTCATCCGCCAAAGATTTCAGGCTTTCAAGATCCTGCGTGAACGTGTCCACGCTGTCAAAACTTGTCGGCATGAGCTGCTTCAGTTCCATGTTCATGTTGGCCGAAGAGCTGGTCAGATCTAGATCTGGCAGCAGATCTGTCAAGCTGTATGTTTCGGACTTCTTGCCTTTCTTAGACCAGCCAACTTTGCCGATGGTATCCGTGTTTGTGGCAGAAACCCCGGTATATCCGAAGGCATTGTTAATGCTGTCCAGATCATTCTGAAGTCCGGATGCCACGTTATCATTGCCATGAATATCCTTGTAAACATGTCCGCTGATATCCAGCATCCCATCGCTGCCTACGGAAACATACTGATAATCCTTCTTCCTTTTGGCAAAGAGCTGCGACAGAAGGTTATAGGCCATATCGCCAATGCCGAAGGCCGCGCCTGCCATTCCCATGTATGAGCCGATGGAGGAAACAGCACTGCCAACACTGCTGAAAATACCGCTGCCATCCGCTGCCTTGCCAGAAAACAGGTTCCCCAGACCTGAAAACATGCCACCACTTTTTGCAGCCGATCCAGCTGGATCGCTGATCTGGTTTTTCACATTCAGGGCTTCCCATGGGGAGTATGCCCAGCCGGATGATGTGATGTCGTTTCCTTCACCATATCCGGACAGAATGCTGCTGGCACTGGAAGAGCTGCTTCCTGCGCCAACTTTACCAAACAGATTTCCCAGATCTGCCAGCGTGGTGCGCGTGCCACCATCAATGCTGTTGAGTAGCGGATTGATCAAAGCAAAGCGTGCAATCACGCTGGCAACAGATGCTTCCACACCCTGCAACATGCTTTTGAAAGACATACCACTGGATGTGCCCTGCAAAAATCCTTGCACCACACCGTCAGAAAGTTGGTCAGTCATGTCGCTTATTGAGCCGGTGAAATCATCCATCACCTGTTGCTGGTGCTCATATTCGGCAGAGGCTTCTGCAATCCGCGTGCTTAGATCAACATAATCCTGCGCTTCCTGTGGAAGAACAGTGCCGAATTTGCGGTGTTCCTGAATTTCCGCCTGCATGCGTGCCAACGCAACAGAACGCTCATCGGCATTCTGCCCGATACTGGCCGTTTCGGCCTGTATCATGCTTAGATTGTCTTGCAGGCCGCTATTCTGCTGCGCCTGTTCAAACCGCGCCTGTGCGTCTGTCTCACTGTTCAGCGCGGCTGTGCGGGTTTTGACTGCCTCGGCAAACGCCTGTGATTTCGGGTTGAAATCCTCCAGGGCCTCATTATAGGCCTGCTGATAGTTTGTGGCATGCTGGATAGCCTGTTCATCAGAACCGGCAACAGACAGCATGGCTGTCTGTGCCTGTGCCTGCCGCTGCACAGCCACCGTGCCATCATTATACGCGGCCGCCAGCTGCTGCTGTTTGGCTGCAAGAGCCTGTGACAGCGCCGCTTGATCCACACCAGTACCACGCGCCTCGGTATCAAACTGCGCGACAACCTCTGCCATGCTGCGCCAGTAACCACTTTGAGCAGAAAGCCCTTCATTCTGGTCTTTCATGCCCTGGGTGATTTCTTCCTGCGGGCTAAGGGTATTTGCCAGCTGGATACGCGCCTGGGTGATGCGTTCGCTGGTTTCCTGCCATGCCTGGGATCCAGCTGTCTGCGTGGTCAGTAGTTTTTGCTGTGACTCAATATAGGCACTGATTTCCGCACGGCTTTGCGTATAGCTGGACGTGCTGAAGCCACCGGCTTCATCCGCAGCGCCACCCGTGAGAGACTTTTTATCATCAATCACGGCCGCAGAGGTGGCATGATCCACAGATGCAACGCTGGTAGACTTGCTCACCCTTTGATCATACTGGTAGCCGCCACTTTCCTGCAGGGCGATCTTGCGCATCAGATTTGAAAGCCCATCAGTCAGATTAAAGTGGCCGCTTTCCTGCTTGATCAGTGCATCGGAATCGGATGGCAGTTTGCTTAGATCCTGCCCATACACACTGGCTGCATACTGGCGGCCGCCAGCAGAACCCACCTTGAAGCCACCATACAACGCCAGAGCGTTATCCAGATTTCCGCCTGTCTGATGCAGGAAATTCTGGAAGCGCGTGATGCCCTCATCCACATTCCCCTTGGCGGTGCTGACATCATATTTTGGCGTGAAGGCGGTATTAACCTGCATCATCCCGACCATTTCGGGATGCTTGTCATTTCGCAGAACCGTGGTGCCCGCCAGACCGCCTGTTGTCTTTTCCGCAGGAACGGGCAGAGACAAAAGAGACGTGACGCTATTGAGCAGCTTGGTCCCCATAGCCAGGGCCAGATCCTGAATGGCATCCACAAGCGGTGATGTCTGCTTGCGCAGCTTCTCCACGGCCTGCTGGAATGGTGTCAGCCCCTGCTCGGTCGCATCCTTGGTGCTGGATGTCAGATGCTGCATGACAAGCGCATACGCCTTGCCCTGCTCACCTGCGGCCTGAAGCTCTTTCACCTGCTCCACAAGCTGGGCATCCACGCCCGGAAGGTGCTGCTGGTACAGTGCCTGAATTTCGGCCGTGGGATCCACCATGGCGGTTTGCACCGCCTTCAGCCCATCTTCTAAAGATCCAAATACAGTCCCAGCATCCTGCGCAACCTTGGCCAGCGCCTCAATATCGGATGTGCCGCCCGTGAAATTGTAGGTGCTGCCAATGGTTGTGGCGGCCTGCCGTGCGGTGGTTTTATCCCATCCCGGCATTTTCTCCAGACTATCCGCCGCAGATGTGATGCTGTCCGCCATTTTGCCAGCATCTTCGCGCGTGGTACGGAGCTGCTGGCTCAGCTTCGCTAGTTTGCTTTCTTCTTCCTCCGCATACGCACCCATTTTATAGAGCGCTGTGCCCGCAGCGCCTGCGGCAACAACAATGCCTGCGGGGCCTGTCAGGGCATTTTTAAGCATGGATAGGCCCGCGCCATAACCACCATTACCACCAGCGATTGCAAGGGCGTTTGGCGCTTCATAAAACAACGCCTTCAACGGGTTGCCACCAGCCATAACCATATCGGCAAATTTGTGAACATCCTCCACAATTTCCGTGATCTGGTAGGCCTCCAGCTTTCCTGATTTGGTGGTTTTCTGCTGCGCATCGTCCAGATTGGCTTCGGCTTCAGCCGCTTTCTTCAGGGCATCTACCTGTTCCTGCCGCGCATCTACCTGCGCTTTGACGTCCTGAAGCAGACTTTGCTTGATCTTTGGATCTAGCTTGTCGTCTGGAATAGACGCGGCTTGTGCTACGGCATCATCATATCGGCTTTGCGCAGCTATCAGCTGCAATATGGATTTGGCAAGTTGGCTGCTTGCTCTTGTTGTGCGCAAAAAACTGACAGCACTCCGATCCAGACCATTTTGCAAACCGGCAGAAGCCTGCTGCACTTCGTTATCCAGATCAGATATAGCGCCCGCCGCAAGACCTGTGGCATTTTTTACTTTGCCCAGATCTTCAATGATCTGTTCCTGTGTTTGGGACATATCTGGGGTTTGCGCATCGGCTGTGCTGGATACAGTGGCATCTACCTGGGGAGCAGAAATGTTATGCACAGCTTCCTGCTCTGCACTAACCATGCGTTCAACATTATTGACGCCATCAGAAACATCCTGGGTCATTGCTGCCGTGGTGTTATCTACACCAGACTGCACGTTCTCTGCGGCCTGCGTGCCCGCCTTGCCCATTTCGGACAGTTCGTTGCTGGTCAGGCTGGCGGCGTTCGTAACTTCGCCAAGGCTATCCTTTAGCTTTTTCTGATCCTCTAATGTTTTGCTCAGGTCTGGAGACTGGATATCTACCGTTCCAGAAACATCCACATCAGGGGCCGTCATGCCGTCAAAGGCATTTTGCCCGGTTTCGGCCAAACGCTGCATGTCATCCATGCCAGCCGTAACAGCTTCTGTAACCTGATCCATAGCATCTGGCAGCTTTTCAGCCGCAGACGTGAGAGTGCCAAATTCATGACTGACATCAGCCAATGCATTTGCCTGTTTTTCGGATTCAGCAACACCCTTGGCCATGGCAATGGTGGTTTTATCCAATGCCTGCGCACGGCTGCCCTCTGCTTCACGGATGCCATTTATCAGGGCATTCTGCTCGCTTAACTGGCCGTTCCACGCTTTCTGCCCGATTGCTGTGGCCTGCAAACTGGTTTCAACTGTTTTCAGTTCGGTGCCAACGCGGCCGATCTGGCCTTCCACCTGTTCCAGATTTTCTGTGATGCCAGAGGTATCAAGCCCCTCATCCGCTGCTTTCTGGAAATCGGCCCGCAGGCTGTCACGTTGCACACTCAAGGCCATCAACTGCTTGGTCAGGCTGCCAACACGGGAAACAGCCTGTGTGCCCAATTTTTCAAAAGACCCGGCTGCCGCATCGGCACCCTCTGCCAGCGTTTCAGTGGCATCTTTTGAGGTTTTTCCCATGGAAGACAGAACATCGTTCAGGATCAGACCTTTTTCCGTTACCGCATCTAAACGGCGGCCTGCGCTTTCCGTAGCGCTCTCGGTCTGATCAACGGCGACAATATCAACCTCTAGGGATTGGACTAGATCTGTCTCAGCCATGGGGAATTATTATCTCTCTGTCAGTACCAGCATGGGGTAAAGCATTTGCTCACCTGCCTGCCGATCAGCCCGCCTGCTCACATAAGCTGCGTGCTTTTGCGTCCACTTTTTCTCTTTTTTGTCCCACGAAATGCCAGAGGCGATGCCCGCGCCTTTCAGGATGTATGGGACAGGATCACCACGGGCATCGCGGCCTTGATCTACAGGCCTGAAAATCCGCTGGGCACGAATGCCCTTAAAGCGGCTCATAAGCGGCCTGCGCACGCCTTCTACAATCCCAGGTGGAACGCTAACACGCTGGCCACCCACCTCAATCTTGCGGGCATATGGCATGATATTCACAATGCGCACTTCTGCTCCCATCGGGATTTTGCCTGGAGCATCCGTCCATCCCTTCCCGTTCACCAACACGGCCCAGCTTTTACGAAATGCGCCACTGTGGACGGGGGAGCGCTTGCGCAGCTCTTCCAACGCCCAGATAGTAGCCGCACCCAGTGTGTTGAACAGATAGGTGACACTGCCGCCGTTGAACTTTGCCGCCTCTTCCGGAGCGCCTAGCTTGCCATCTACACGCTGCACATATTGTGATGCAGCCGCCCCCGACTGAATGAGAGCATCGCGCTCCTTGCGGATCCTGTTCGCAACAATCTTGTGCGCGGCCGCACTGGTCATGTTCCGATTGATGGCAACCCGCATGGGTTTTTGCAGACGTGCAGCCCAGCTCATTTTTTCATCCGCTTTTTCATGCGTTGCGCCCAATCTTCAATAAACACCCTGTCCATGGCGATAATGCACCGATCTAACAGCGCCATTTCGGCATGTGTGTAGCCGTGATGCTGCGCCCAGGCCTGCACCACTTCCCATGGGATCATGCCGGGGCTGCTTTCGATAACTGTGCCGCCAAGAGGCACACCAAAACCCTGTGTCAGACGCTGGCGTGACGCAGAAAGCCGATGCCATGCCCGCCAGATCCACATAAACTCAGGCTGTGGCTCTACGCGGGCATCTGCACCATCTAGCTGGCTCCAAAACTCAGGGTAGCTGCCCCATTCCAGATGCCATGCCAGCGCCTGGGTTAGTTTCCCTCGGCTTCCTCTGCGTGCTCAGATGCCTGGGTGGTTACAAGGGCTGCGGCTTCCCAGCAGGCGGCCATCAGTTCGCGGTAATCAGGATTGCCAAGCAATTCCTTAAACTCTTCAACCGTGACAGGGTGTTTCTTTTCCCGATCATGATGCAGGCCTTTGACATCCAGCACCAGGAAGTCCCGCAGCAGGCCCGCATTGATCTGGCGGCGTACAGCATTGGGAATGGCAGAAACATCACCACGGAAGCGTTCTGCCGCTTTGCGCAGGCGTTGGGCCTGTGCATCTACAAACTGATCAGTGTAGCCCCGGCTTTTGATTTCCAGGCCAGGGTATTTGTCGATTTTTACCCACTTCCCATCAGCAATAGCGGCGCTATCAGTTTTCAGGTCAGCAAGAGAAAGCATGGATACCTCAATGAAAAAGGCCGCACTGTGGCGGCCATGTTTGAAAAGAAAATGAAACGAAAAACTCAGGAATTGGTGCGGAAAATTGCGAATGTTCCGCCCACGCCCGGCATGGGGTTGCACGTTACGGAAACTGTTGCCACCACAGTCTGATTTTTCCCAGAAATGGGTGATTTCGGGTTACGGATAACGCCGTTTAGCGCGGCAAAAACGTAGCCTACGCCATCAGATCCCTGCACGCTGATTGTTACTGGCCCGGTTTTGCCCGCAGACCATGCCTTAAACTGGTCGTAAGACTTGAAGAAATATTCAGCTTCAATCGCACATTTAAAGCTGCCGAAGCGCATCCCACATGCGCCCGTATGCCCCATGCCAAAATCTTGCCCAGAACCATCCCGCGAAAGCGTAATTGTTGCGGAACGCATGCAGCCCTCAGGTATTTGCCCAAAAATGGACATACCCTGCCAGCCCGTAACAGTATCAATCAAAGGCGAGGATGTGCGAGCCGCGACAGAAGTTGCCACATCTATTTGTGATAGGCTCATAGCAGAACCCAGCAGATCAATATCAACTGTAGCGGGCTGGCCCTGCTGAAGCTGGATCTGCACCTGATTGACCATGGTGCCCGTATAAAGTTCCCACTGATCCAGCAGTTTTTTGCGGAATGTGAATGTTTTTCCGACTGCACTGTTTTGGATATCAGCAAGTGTAATTGTTGCGCCGTCACTCAATGCTGTGGCGTCTGCAATCGGCAACGTGCCCGGCACAAATTCTAGGCCGGGGTTTGAAATATTATTCAGGATATAGGCGGAAAAAACATCAATATTATTTGCGCTATCTACAACATGCACGATGCCGGATGTCGGGAAGTTTACCAGCGCAGAAGAAGGCATCGTGATAATATCACGGCCGCTGTGATAAGAATTTTTCAGGTGGACGGTGCCAGTTACGGCGGGCGTTGCTTTTGAATTGATTGTCACAGATGGCGGCGTTACCGACCAATCTGCCCCCATTACACCCGCAAGCATATCGTCAAATGTGCCCGCAGATAGGATGCCGCCAACGCTGCCACTGGTAGCTTGGCTTGTCAGAACGCTTTGCGCGACTTCGGGGATAGCATTGATTTCATCAGGGGCACTTTCACTGTCCTGCGGTGCCAGTGTGGCACTTGTAAAACGCAAGGGCGTGTACTGGCCGCTGGGAGCCTGCCCAAAAATTGGCTCCAGCGCATAATCCACGCCAGACAGGTTGGTGTCCTGCCCTGCGGAAACGCCGGTTGAGGGGCCGGAATAGGTCATGTTCACCTCATAAAAAAAGGCCGCTCATTGGCGGCCTGTTACACACTGCAAAAAGAATGACAGGATCAGCTTGTTTTCTGATCCGCTGCATCAGACGTTGCCGCAGGCGTCTCTGTGGTTGCGGGTGTAGTTGCAGGTGTTGCCGTAGGTTCAGCCGCAGGTTGTGCGTTCTGTGGGATCAGGCCCAGGCGGTAGCCAAAAAACCGCTCCAAAGAGAGGCACATGCCCGCTGCATCTGCCGCAACAGAGGCAAACACCTGCCCATCCGGCTTGAACACATCGGATGCGCCTCCTGCCTGCACCAGCACATCATATTGCTTGCCCGCTTCATCCGCTGTTGGCGCAACGGCATCGGGTGTTCCTGAAACCTGCCGAAAAGGCCATACACCTGTGCGACAACCAGCCGGAGCCGATGCCTGGGCAATGGCCAGGGCTGCCGTGGTGCTGTCTGCTTCAATCAGAGCAGATCCAAGAACATACTGGCCAGAAGATTTGGCGGTTTCATAAAGCGCATAGAATTTCATGTCAGAATATCCTGATATTCGTAATTAATACCTAGAGAAAACCGGACGCGGTTTCCGGTCTGGCTGAGATCTGGCGGATCAAACATATGGCCGCGATAGATGATGCCTGTTGGCAGGTTTGTGGCCTGCCTGAAGGCCACGGACATGGACTTGCGCAGTTCCAGAGCTTCCAGCGTTCCGGTGCCCTTGGGCACCATCAGATGCAGCCATATGGTGCCATCTTCCAGTTCCACAGGCTCACCAGCTCCCGCACGGTCTGCCAATCCGGCCGCCGTTTCCATCACCCAATACGGGCCATCTGGCACGGTGATGTTCTGGCCTGCTGGATCCAGCAGTTTCAGCTTCTGGGCTTCGGTAACAGCCTGTGCGCGTGTCCAGGAATCAGAGAAGACTGCTGGCGTTGTCATGCGTTTCGCCTCCCGCGGCAATCAATGTCCAGCCGCAAACGGTTGGCCCATCGTAAACGGGCTGGGCATCTGTCAGCGTGTATGTTTTGGGGCCGTCCTGCACCCGATCGTCCTGGGCAGGCATGCCGTAACCGGAAAGCGCATCCGCCATGACCTGTGCCACGAATGGAGCCTGCGCCATGTCGTTCGTGATCTGGGCAGACTGTGCGGGCGGTGCGTAGGCCATCAGTGTAACGCTGGCTGTGCCGCCTGCCCTGGACAACACCATCTGACGGCCTTTAGCCATGATCTGGCGGCGGCGTGATTGTGTAATCCAGCCCATTACAGATGTGCGCCCCTATAGTTTGCGAGCATATCGGCTACCTGTTGTGGCAAGCCGCCTGTGCCTGAAGCGATATTCCAATTTGTGGAACCAATGCCTTGCACGCTTTCTGATTTCAGGTTGGGATCTCGCCCAGCCCCCTGAACCATGGCCGCAGCAGTCAGCACCGTGGCGCGTGAAATGGTCTGTGGCAGAGTGCCTTTGTCCACTGTGCTATCCTGCGCAACCTGCGGGGGTGTGTATCCGGCCGTATAAACAGCAATATATACACCATGTTGCCACCTGCGCCGCGTTGGTGTGGGATGTGAGAGAATGCCTGCCCGCTTATCCAGAACAAGGGCTGAAAGTTGATCGGGTGTCCACTCCTGCCCGTTTCGGGAAATGGAGGAAATGGAAGCCAGCGGCTGCACTGAAAGGGCAATTTCTTTCAGCAGGTCACCACCTTCAATGATAAATTCCTCTGTCCATTCCCCCGAAAGCAAGGGCCTGCCAATGTAATCCAGAACCATGCTGGAGGCATCCATCAGCTTGCCTGCGAGCATGGTATCTGTGGTGGTATCAGTGATGCCCAGCTCTGCCTTCAGATCCGCCAGCAGAGCCAGCGGAACTACTGTTGATGGGCCATCCAGCGAAAGCATGTGCATGGTTAGCCGCCTGCTGCTGCCTTCATAACCAGCTTCTTTATAGGCTGCGCCGCAGAAGGCAGGCCCCCACCAAACCGCGCATATCCGAAAAAGCCGGTCTGAAGGAAATCAGCATACCGTTCGTTCAAACGCACAATGGACACCTGTTTGACCATGCGGAACTTGTAGTTCTTCATGTTGCCAAACAGGATTGGGGCATTGCCTGCGCCCACATCCGCCATGCTTTCATTCACGGCAATCGGGAATCCTGCCAACACATCTGGATAATCCACCTGCAATGACGGGATCCAGAGCGGGCGGCCTTCGTTATCCTTCAGCAGCGCCAGAGACTTGACCGTGTTGTCATTCATCATGAACACAGCACCAGTGCGATAGGCTCGGTTTACGCTGTGCTTCAGCTCCATAATATCCTCAAATGCGATAGCATCACCCATAGAGGTTGGGCCAACGGCTGCGGCTGTTGCCACACCCATGGGCATACCGTTGCCGGTGCCGTTGGTCAGATCATCTGCCAACGTGCGACCAAATGCAGTGCCCAACGCGGTGGTGATGAAGGCATCCAGATCAATGAAGCTATCCTGCATGAGTGTCCACGGAACAAGAACGGCATCCGTGGCATACAGAAAAGCCTTTAGAACAGACTGGCCAAATGTCATGGGCGACTGACTGATTTGGGTATTCTCCCCAATGATCCGGGCACGGCGGCTGGTGTCATCATTGGTGGGCCAAGGCAGATCTGCACCCGTTGTGGTGGAAACCTCATCAAACAGATCCAGAGCCGAGAAATAATCTTTCAGAGCAACCAGAAGTTGACCAGCAAAGGCAGGTGGCACCAGATACCCACCGGCAGGCCCTGTGCCTGTGGCATTGGCATCATTCTTGAACTGGGACTGAGCCGCCGACATGCGCTTAACAACATAATCCCGGTCTTCGCCTGTCAGGCTGTTGATGCCGCCCAGCAACCATGAAGCAAACACACGCTTATGGCGGCGCTCTTCATCTTCCTGTTCATCCGGGCTGGTGCCGTTGTTATCTGCGCGGTTGGCAACTCCCTGCGCCAGTGTGCGTTCAGCATCCTCAGCACGTTCAATACGATCAATCTGTGCCTTCATCTGGTCAGCCTCAGCCATCATGGCATCAAACTGATCCGCTTGCTCGGCCGTCATGGTGTCGCCAGTAGTCAGAGCGCGTGCGTCTTCAATCAGCTTCGCCCGCTTGGCGCGCAGTTCCTTGGATTTCATATTCTCTTGTCTCCGGAAAAATGGGGTGGGCTGCTGTTTGGCAGCCGGTATCAGACTTCAGCTTCAGCCAGTTGAATGATGCGGCGGCGGGCTGCAATATCGGGCACTGACAGCGTATTTTTTGGCTTTTGCTGGGCAGTGGGCTGCTTGGTGAACATCCCAGCCTTCAGCTGCATTTGCGCCTTGTTCTGGCTGGCATCCGTAATGCTATCAATAAAGCCAGCCTCTTTGGCTTCCTGCGCGGTAAACCATGTTTCTGCGTTCATCATGTTTGCAATGGCTGGCACGGTCTGGCCGGTTTTCCCAGCATACAGGCTGGCAAGCTGGGCATCTATCTTGGCAAGCACTGCGGCTGTTTCCGTCATGTCGTTCTGATTGCCGACTACAACGCCCCAGGCATTATGGATCATCAGAAAGGCATTCGGGGCCATGCTGATGGTATCACCCGCCAAGGCGATGAAGGAGGCCGCAGAAGCCGCCAGACCATCCACCACAACAGAAACCGGGCCATTGTGCGCCTGCAACGCAGCATAAATAGCCAGACCGTCAAACACATCACCGCCTGGGCTATTGATGTGCAATTCAATCGGCCCTGGGCCAACACTGACAAGGATCTGCGTGAAATCCTGCGCAGTGACACCCCAGAGGCCGATTTCATCATACAGGTAAATGACGGCAGGCTGATCAGCTGCGGCGCGTGGCCGCACGTCCAATGTCTGGGGCAGACCAGCCTGCGCACACGTCAGCAACACACGGTTAGAAAACCGGGCCGCTGGTGAATTATGTCGGTACATATTGCCTCATTCTTTAGCAGGCGTGGGTGGTGCAGGATCTTTGATCTGCTGTTCCAGCGGCACATATGCGCCATTGATGAACACCGTATCGCCACCAGAGACCGGCGGCCGATTATCCTTTGCCCTGCCTTCGTTGATTGTAAGTTGGCCGCTTTGCACCTGCGCTGCCGTGACCTGGGCCGCTTTCAGCGGATCCATGGAAAGCAGCCCTTCGCGGTCAAACTCCACAAAGAAATTCGTTCCCAGAAACAGCTTGGCGTTCAGTTCACTCTCAATGCGTTTGAGATCCGCATCCAACGTGAAAATCAGATAGGCCAGCGTGTTTTCTGCAAGGCCAGTGCCCCACGATGTACTCTTGTCCGTGGCATTGAGCATATGAAGCGGCACCCCGAAAAATCGGGAAATATCCGCCACCTGATAGCCACGGGCCTGAATGGTTTGCAGATCCTGCGGGCTTAACTGGAATGGAGTATATTTCGCGCCATCATCAACAATGATGGTTTTTCCCCATTTCCCAACACCTGAATAATTCTGATCCAACTGCGCCTTCATGCGCCTGAAGGAATCATCATTCATTCGTCTGGGCACCTGCATCACCCCGCTGGGCAATGCAGCATTCTGATGCATCCGGCCGGTGCGCTCTTCCATGGAATGCGCAAGGCCAATGGATCCACGCGCAAACGCCTGAATGCGCGATAGCCCCTTCATACCATCAAAACCGGGGCCGGGTATGTGGATCATATCCCCCTGCAAGACAGTTTCCACAGTGCCGTCCAGATGCGTACAGACGTAGTAATTTATTCCCGGTTTGTCTGGTAAGCGCACCACCTGCACCTGCCACGGCATGAAGGTTTCAAACCCGATCACCCGTGCAGCGCCATCATACCGTATGGCACTGTAATGGTTGCCCCAGAGCAGCACATTCAGGCCCCATAGTTCCCGCCAGACAAATGAGGTAAGGGAACGCCCCGGATAAGGCACTGTATTGAGCAACGGAACCAGCTTGTGGTTTGGCTGCAATTCCCGCTGGCCACCCGGATGTTGTTTCCAGATTTTAAGTGGAAGACCAGCAATCACACCTGCTTCCAGCGTTACACAGCGATACACGGCCGAGCAGGCCATGGCAGTGCGTTCCGTTACCCGTGGTGCCCAATCCATACTCCTGCCACCGGAATACCCCAGCCATTCAGACCAATCCGGAATATCTGTCAGAGGTGTGCTTGGGTTTTCAGGGTTCCCATAGGCCGAGAATGAGGGCTCCTTGCGTTCCTGCGGCGCGTTCTGGCCACCACCAAAAATGCTGTTCAGGAGTCCCATAGTTCCTCACGATCATAAATGCTCTTGATAGGTGGCTCCGGATTTCGGCTCATGCAGGCCACGGCATCAAACAGCGCCATTAGCGGGTCGATTTTCTTTCCGCCTGCCATCTGCTTGGTGATTTCGATATTGTTGCCCTTAGCCTGCGCCTTTGCATTGCCGACCGCCCAAGCCATGATCGGACGTGCCCCATGGGAAAACGTGCCATCTGCCAGCTTGCGCTCCAGCGTCTTGATGGCCCCGGTCATTTTCCATCCCTGGCTGATCCCGACAATCCGCTCCTGCTCAATGCCACGGGCATGCAGGGCAAACACGATTTCAGCCACCCCCGCAGGATCCAGCCCAACCATGGCTAACTTGCCAGACTGGTCGATCATCTCCACTACGTCTGCCAACTGCCGATTGTCGTCACGCATTTCATGGACAATGACGAGATCACCCTGCTTCTGGAAATCCAGATAGCGCGGCGCTTCCTCCTTGCGGTGCTTCAGCACATCCTGAAACACCCAGCTACGCTGCCAGTGCAGCCAATCGCCACTTTCTTCATCCCGGCCAAGCACAGCCAGAGATAGAAAATCGTCCAGACCGCCACCATCAATGCCGCAGACAATCACATCAGAGCATTCCAAAATCAGATCCAGCTTGACCAGTGGATCACCTTGGCGTTCCCAATATTTTGCCCCAGCCCACGCCTTTTCGCGCAGGGACATGCCCACTTCCACGTTCAGGTGCTTGGCCATCCAGACACGCAGAACGCCTTCCCCGGCCTCTTTGGCCTGAGCATATCTGTCATGCAGAAATTCATCTGATACCGATACACCCAGATTGGGGTTAGTCATGTACCAATTATCTGGGTTGTACTCACCTTTTTTATCCAGAATTTTCTTGGGAAATTCATAGATAACCGGCAGAAAACGGGGTGAATTGATCTTACCGTCCCGCACGCCACGCGCATATTCCAGACGGCTCTTGAACACACCGGCAGGCTCTTCATCCGACTGCGTGCTCAGATAAATAATGAAGCCTTCCGGGCGGGATGCAATGCCACCTGTTGCCTCCATGAGCATGTTTTCCGCCATGGGCTTCTTGCCGAACTCCCATAGCTCATCTACCAGAATGCCAGTGGCTTTCTTGCCCACAACAGAAGAGCCATCCGCAGCCACAACCTTGAGTGTTGCGCCGGTTTCGCGGTGCGTCACGACGCGAGTGTAATCCTGCACATGGAACAGGGCATCCAATTCCGGATCTGCCTTGACCATGTCCCGCGCTGGCTTGAAGGCATTGGCCGCCGCTTCCTTGGTCGGTGCCAGGATCAGGAACTCGGCAGATTGTCGCCAGTTCAGGATCAGCACCGTCAACATCACGCCAGCAGCAATGGTGCTCTTGGTGTTCTTCTTGCTCACCAGCAAGAAAAACTCGGTAATCATGCGCTTGCCGGTTTCCGGGTCATATGAACCGAAAATGGCGGCAGCAAAGTCCTTCAGCCAATCACGGCAGGATTCACCAATGGTTGGTTCACCCAGCACGTCCACGATCTTCAGGGCGTTGAAAACAGCCATCCCCTGCGCAGCGGCGTCCGGAAAAAGCGGATCACATGGCACAAGGCTTTCGCCCGCAATGATGCGCTTTTCCCAATCCCGGCAGGCTGTGCTCCATGACAGACCGACCTTGGCCGCAGGCGCTGCCTTGCGGCGTGTGGTGGCTGTTGCGGTCTTTCGCGCGGTAGTTGTCGCCTTGCGCTTGCGTGTTGCGGGCTTTTTCTCGGTTTCACTTGCCATTGTTCACAACCAGTTTGGGGGAAGACATGCGCGAGAACTTGCCGCTGGCTGCTTTCTCGGCAGCTTCCCGGCGTTCTTCCTTCACGCCCTTCTTTTTTCCGGAACCCGTGACGCCCATCATCTGGATCTGCTTCAGCGTGCGCACGGTTTCCGCCCGCTCTTTCGTGCTGATAGCCTTCAACATTGCATCGCGCCGGCGCGATCCATTGTCGCTGGCTGTTTCCAGCTCAATCGCTTCGGAAATCTCGCCAAGATGTGCAGTCGTGTCCTCAACTTCGCCAAGCAGCCGCGACACCAGATTTTCGGTGCGTTCATCCAGGTTGTTGGCCGTTCCACGCCCGGTTGATGGTGGTTTCTCCGGCGCTGGAGCGGGGTTGCGCTGGGGATTGTGCGCAGGTTGGTGCGCACTTTTGGTATTTGTGCGCACTTTTTGCGCAGAAGTGCGCACCCATCCACCAGCATTAACCCGCTTGCGCAGGGTGCTTTCAGCAACACCATGTTTTTTTGCAATTTGGCGGTTTGACAAGGCTCCTGCGCGAAAGTCAGCCTCTATCGCGTGCCAATCCGTGTCAGTTTTCTTGGGCATTCCCCACCATCCCGCGCAACAAAAGTGCGCACTTCAAAACGCTGGAACGAAAAATTTTTCACGCATGGCACTGGCGCGGTTCAGGTGCCTTGGGCCAATTAGACTTTTACCCCTCCCCCTACCCGCTGGACGCATGGCATCGCAGCCATGCATGATGCGGACGCATAACACTGAAAAAATGGCAGAAAACCGCGGTTTTTCAGTATTCAACGACGTTTCGTGCTGCCCGCGCCCGTGCGGTTTTGGCGGTATGGCAGGAACCGCAGAGCAACTGGACGTTGTGTTCGTCCAGAGGTGCGCCGCCGTCCTTCAGCTCCTGAATGTGATCCCCAAAGAGCCGCGTGCCTGTGCGGCCGCACTGTTCACAGCAATGCGGCCGCTTGCTCTTGATGGATGCCATCAGGGCACGCCACTCAGGGCTTGTATAAAAGCCGTCAGCGCGTTTGGGTGGCTCTTTGGCTATGCTGGTATCAAGAACGCCTACAAGTGGCCTCATGCACGTCAGAATGGCCTTCTTGCGGCTGCTCATTTGGCAACGTCCAACTTGGACAGGTCAAACGTCACCAGCTCCCACTTGGCATCTGGCGATGGCCGCTGGTGCAACCGCACGTAGTCCTTGGTTACATCCACGCGCACGCTGTCAGAAATCGCCTGCATGCCGCGCTGCCATTCCTCGTCGTCAATCTCCAAACGCCGCAGAGCGAGAATTTTGCCAACGTTCATGCCGCCCTGCTTGTCCACGTCAAACGCATCCAGCACCACGGCTTTCAGGTTGGCGTTGGCTCCTTCCGACCAGCGGTTCAGGCAACCATGGATCAGCGTTTGCGCCGCCTGAATTTCAGGGCCAAACGAAATAACGTTGCCGACCGCCACAGTCACGCGCAGCGTGCCATCATAGCTGGTTAGGGTAACGTTTCCTTTGTCGCTGCCCAGCTTGGTGCTGTATTGTTCGGCAACCAGATCCAGAAAGGCGTTGATCTCCGCAAAGCAAAGCCGTTTGAAATCCATCATGAACTGCCGCACCGGCTCAGCTTCACGGTGCAAACGGCGCACCAACTCATCTTGCAGCTTGTCAGATGGCCGAACATTCGCTTCTGGCACCAAACGCCCGCGACTGTCCTGCATGAAACCGTCAGGCACGGTTTGCATTGTCATTCTCCATCGTTTTCAGAAATGCCCACGCCGGTTGGCGTCAGGCCAGAAGGTCAGCGCCTGCCGCGTCTGCGCTGGCGTGGCTGTATCGTGTTGTCGTGGCCAGCGAACTATGGCCGAGCTGCGCTTGCACCCAATGCACCGGCTGCCCCGCGTCCAACTGGTGGGACGCAAAAGCATGGCGTAGCCAGTGGGCAGAGACATCAGGCGGCAATCCCGCCCGTTTTGCGGCCCGCTTCACAACGCGATCTACAGCGCGCTCATGAAGCAGGGCGCCATCGTGGCCGGGGATAACGGGCGCATCTGGCCCGACATCAGACCGCACAGCCGCGATTTCTTTCCACAGTGATGGCGAAACCTGCACATGGCGGGTTTTGCCACCCTTGCCGAAAACTGTTGCAATGCCGCCCGATTGGCGGCGTGTCATATCGCGCCAGCGTAACGCGCAGGCTTCTGAAATCCGCAGGCCGGTGCCGTAAAGAAGTGCCAGCAACGCATGGCGACGCGGATCCTTCTCACCCGCCAGCATGGCTAACACCTGCTGGCGCGAAAGAATGCGCTCATTCAGATTGTCGCGGCCACGCTCCATACGGAACGCTGCGCCCGCATCCTGCGGTAGAAACTCCAGATTGTGGCCGTAGGTCAGTAGCGATTTGACGGCGCTGATTTTGCGCCGCCGTGTGCTGTCTGCCGCATCGGCCATGCTATCGTTCCACGCCTGGATGTCAGCCAGGACAACATCTGCCATTGGCTTTGCAACAAAACGGGCAAACTCCGCAACGTTGGCGCGATAGGCCCGCACCGTGTTGCTGCTGCGGTTGTGCAGCCACGTTTTGACCAGCGAGAGATCCGCACGGTGAATGCCATCATCTGGCACTGCTGGCGCGGCTGATCTAGGCCGATCACCGCTAACCATTTGATTTTCCTATATTATATGTTCATTTCCACCCCTCAAAATCCGTCAGATAACAGTGATTATCTGACGGGTTTGGGGGGTGTTCTGCGGGTTATCTGACACCTTGGCAGGTATGCCGTGTCAGATAATACCGCGTTATCATGACGCATTTATTCAGATGGAGCGCCGCCAACCTTGCGCCCGCAATCACCCCATTTTGGCCCGCGCCATGTTGTTTCCATCACGCCGGGTGGCAATTCCTCCACCGTACGAGAAGCATGTTCTTTGCGTAGCGCGGCATCAATGCGCTGCATGATGTGCTCAGCATACACCGCACCCGCTGGCAGTTCGCGCAGCGATTGCAGGTGGCCATATTTTTCACATGCAAGGGCATTGCATCGGGCAACCGTATTTTTCAGGCCACCAACAGCCTGCAAAATTACATCAGCCCGATGCCGTGGCAGACGGTCTGGAACCAGGCGCACGCAATGCGCCACATTTCCATCTGCCGATACAACTAGAACAATCTTCTTCCCGCGCAGCAGAACAGCACCCCGGCAGACTTTCTGCCAGTGTTTCATTCGTTCAGCTTTTCAGAGGATACAAAAAAAGCCGTGGCCCATATGGGCACACGACTTCGACTATTTTGACAAATTAAACACAAAAGCTGCCGCACGCAACTATTTATTGAACCACAACTTTCCTGGCATTTCTGTATAAAGGTCTGCCAACTGTTCTAAGCAAAAATCAATGGCACCAGCTATACGCTCCCGTCGCTTGCCATGTTTTTCCGACATTTTCTGCACAGAAAGACCATTTACCATTAAATCTGTAAGAAAATTCTCACCTAGCGGCCCCATATGCTGCCGAATATATCGGCAACGATCGGCTGCACGAATACGCGAAATCAAAGCATTTTCTGGATCCGGCTTTCCACATTGTTTTGATGCGTCTGGATCCCGCGCACCTAAAATGCCGGTTTCATAATCCCGCGCCCACTGTTCTGCCGCCGTAACTTGTGCATCTGACAACGTTCCAGACTTCTGCAACGCATAAACCGCGCCCGATGAACGCAGGCACGGCAGATCTGATTTACAAACCGGATCTTCAATATAGACGCTGGTGATATCGCCTTTTTCTAGGCGCTCCGGCGTGGGAGGTATTTCTTGCATGTTGCAGCCCCGCGTTTTTGTGAATATCTTCCTCTGACATCACGGGGACGGTCATTCTCGTAATGAGATAAACGGCGTTGCAGAGTAGTGCTTTCCAGTTCAGCCTCTGCACGCCGTTTTTGTTCCTGGGTTAGCTTGGCCCGCAGATCTTCCATTGCATCAATCGCATTGGGCTTGCCTTCAGACCTCAACCGCAGGTTTCTCAAAAGCTGTAAGAAACTGCCGCTCATGCTGCCTTTGCTTCCATATTTGGTGGGTTTTTACGGTAGTATTCAAGGTAAGCAGTCTTTGCCTCTCTGGGAGATATCGGCGGAAAACCCTTTTGGGCAGCATTGGCAATGAATGCCTCATCAGCAATTTCCATTTTCCCATGCATTCGCATAAGAACAGACCAATATCTTTGCGCCTCCCCATGCTGATGCGTGGCAAAATCCACCTGCGGATCTGCTGAAACTGGCGTTTCAACATCGCCTGAAGCCGCTTTTATCTGGATATCAGCAATAAGCGCCTTCATGTTTCGATCAAAAGCACCCAGATGGCTAATTTCTTTCTCGCCATATTCCCGAATGGTCTGTTGCAAGTTCTGGATGATCTGATCTTCCGATAAACCAGCCTTCAGCCATTCCTTGGCGTAACGCAGAGCATGCGGCCCCTGTTTTTTGCCCTCCATGCGAGCAACCCGGATAATGCTTCCAGCCACCCGCTTGATGTCGGCATCGGGAATGCTGGGTTCTGGGGTTTGGGTTTCGCCAGTAGAGGAAGAATTAGGTTTATATATATTATTACTCTTCTCTACTGTAGAACCCACGGAACCCAGATTATCCGAAACCGAAACCTGTTGGGTTTCTTGCGTGGGTTTCTGTGCTGCGGCATTTCCACCCGGAATAGGCATCATCATGTTCTGCTGGGCACGATGCGCTGCCTGTTCCCGCTCCTTGCGTGCGTAATATTCTTCGTCTGACTCGCCTTTGCGTTTCCGACCGCCCTTTTTGCCGTTTTCACGGGCTGACATAGCTTTGCGGCTTATACCTTCCGGAACATCACCGTTTTCCTGCCTCTGCTGCCAGCCTGCATCAGCAATGGCCGTGCGGGCAGCGCGTTCCTCTCGCCGTAGCAGGCGGTCATACATAACAGTGCTGAACAGCGCGTTTTCATCATCACGCGCCAGCATGCCACGGGCAATCATCTGCGGCAGGTTGCGTTCCAGCTCATCGGCCTGCAATCCGGCCTGTTTGGCAATATCCGCATCATTCAAAACCAGTGTGCCAGCACGAAACACGCAAGAACGCATTTCCTTCAGCGCATCCAGCAGCTTGTCCAGCACGCCGCGCATTTCGCACGGTGCTGAACGCAAGGTTTTGGGTGATGGTATTTGGCTGCGGTCAAATTCCGCAATATTGGGGCATATCATGCTGCCGCGCTCCTTGCCGCATACATGTACAGCTTTGCTCTCCTAATACCGACAACGCGCAGCAATGCTTTGGAAAGCCGCCTACGGTCATTCATCATATTGGAAAGGTGTTTGTCGTTTAGGCCGTGCAACCGCGCAAATGCCGAATTACCACCAGCCCGCCTTATTGCTGTATTCAGTTTTGAATACACTTCCAGCATGGGCAGGATGTTTCCATCCACATCCACATACCGTTCAACCTCAACCAAGCCCAACGCTGCCAGCAGTTCATCATTCAGCCTGCGGCGTGCATTGGACATGTTAGACAGTGTTTTGTCATTCAGGCCCATCATGCGGGCAAAAGCCGAATTGCCACCGGCTTTGCGCATGCGTGTATTCAAAAATGAATACACCGCCTCAAGATCAAAAAACACGTCAGCCATCAGGAGCCACTAGCCTCTTGCGGAAAGGTCACCTGCAATGGCTTGCCTTCTGCAATGATCTTATGAGCTGTGGACTCAATGTGATGCAGCGATGTGCGGGCACGTTGCGCATATGTGAGAATTTCTTGCGCTTCCTGCACATCCACGTTGCCATCCGCCATGCTCTCGAAGCCCTTTTGCAGAACCTCACTGGTGGCCTTGGCGAATTTGCCCATATCGTGCGGCAGTGGGCCGCTTCCGAACTTGACCGGAACCAGAGCAAAGCCCTCTGCATTGGCCATTTCTGAAAGCAGAATGGGCTGCTCAGCGCATCTGTCCAAATCTATGGCAACGTCCAGCGGAATAACGGTTGGCTGGTGCCTGCTGGCATAGGCTTCTAGCTGGGATTTCTGCACGCGCGTAAAACCGGCTGCGGCCCGGAAATCTCCAATGGCTTCAACCGCATGTTTTGTGGCTGTTTTGATGGATGCCAGAAAGCGGTTAGAAAATGGCGTCATGGCGTAAAAAACGCCTTCAGGCGTGCAAACGTAGGGCAATACAATTTCGGAAAACCGAAAACCCTCACATGGCGCACAAAATCGCGCAGTCTGGGGTAGTAAAAGCAAACCGTAACAGCTTCGCTTTGCCCAAACTTTTGTGTGGAAATCTCAGTTACAGCCACACCTAGTAAAAGCCGTGTGTCAGGCTGCATTCGCAGGCTATACCATGGGGCAGAATGCAGCCAGTAACGTAGTTCATTCAGCATGATCAGATAACCGATTTATTAGGTTTCTGAGGTGGCACATCCTTCTGCAAACATTCTGCGGCCACCTCAGAGCTCAGAAAGCGTACGCCATTCAACGTAAGCAAAACGCAGCCTTTATTATTTGCGTAACCTCTAAGAATGGAAAACCGGCAGAGAATGGCATCTAACGCATCGGCCTGGGCAGAATCAGAAAGCCTACCAAACACAATCAGCTCTTCATCTGTGGGCCGCTTTCCCCAGAAGTCAGAGATCTTTTCGGAAGACCGGCGCAAAGCTTCCTTAACTTCCAGAGAAAGCTGTTTCAGTTCCGCTGCTACGTCCGCACGAGAGGAGGCATCAGCCTTATGGGAATCAGTCATGACGTGTTTCCTGTTGCGCAGAAGATCCAACGGTAAAATCTCGCTGGTTAGGTGTGCCACAGCACATGCTCACAACATCACCCGACATAAGCAGCATATTTTCGTCTGTAGCTTTTTCACCGTTTACCCAAATGCCACCGCCACGCACTAAGCGCCGCGCTTCGCCATTTGTTTTGGCAAAACCATGCGTTGCTACTTCCTGAAACAAGACCGGATAAGAGACTGATTTCAGTGGGCTAAGATCTTCGGGCTGAAGCGGTTTTTCCGGCCCATACACAGTCGCCAAACAACCTCTGGCCTTATCCTGATAATCCACACCCATAACGTGATCACAAGACATTGTGGGCCATGAGTTTTGAGCCAAATCACGCAGCAGATACCGAAATTCCTTATTGGCATCAGCGCCATTCTGGAACTCCTGCATGATGTAAAGCAAACGGGCCAATAGCCATGTTTGTTTGGCATCCAGCTTCAGCACGGTTGCATCTTGTGAAGCATTGTTCACCTGGAGCAATTCGCTGCCGCAATCTGCCACGCTGATCATGCAAATTGGATCAACGTCTCTTGAATTACGCTTCTGGTAATCAGTCATGCCGCATCTCCAGCATTCGCATTTTCAGGGGATCGCACCGTGAAGGAATCGGGCGACACGTTGTCATGCCGCCCGCCATCGTCCATTTTTTGCTTGTTCACACCAAAAAATGGAGACGATCTCTTATGAAGCCGACTACGGAAGAACTGGAACGCCGCATTTCCGAACTGGAAGAAACGCAATCCAAAATTTTGGCGCCCTTAAAGGAGCTAACATCCTTATTCCCGGCCTCAACGCCCCGGCTGAAAAAGGAAGTATTTTGGCGAGAGACGAACTCTGGAAGAACTGAAGATCCAGTTTCCACAAACGCAATCAAGCGCGATGCCCCACGTTCTAAATCTGCCCATGATGAAGGCATGGGGTGCGGGCTGAGCAGAATTGTCTGCAAGGCCCATTTGCGCAGGTCTTGCTCATTGCTTAGGCCTGAGCTCCGGACACCATCCGCGTGACGGCTTCCGGGGCCTACGGCATGGTTGGTTTCATGGGAATCAGTCATGCCGCAACTCCAGTGCCTTGTGGGCGATCAACAAACTCAGGCCATGCAACACGATCATTTGGCCAATTTTCCGAAAAAAAACGGATGACACGTATCATCGTATCAACACGACACCCTTTGCCTTCACGCATCCTTTCAAAAAAGCGACTGTCACATTTAGCTAAATTGGCAATTCTAGCCTCTGAAAGGCCAACTACCGCGCTGTATGTTTCAGCTAAGCTTACTAATTGAGATCTATAATCCACAGTCGCTCCTACGATAATATTATCGCATAAGTGACGATAATCATATCGCGAGACATGGTCAAGATATTGCGCCAGAATTATCGCATGAGTTACGATTTGCTTATTTCACGCATCACAGAACGACTCAAAGCATTAGGTATGTCTGAACGAAAGGCATGCCTAACGGCTGACGTTGGATTAAACTCCATCCGTCATATAAGGGTCAGGGGCCATGCTCCAAAACCTGAAACTCTAGCAAAATTAGCAAACGTATTAGAGGTTCCCGCCTCTTATTTCTTAGAAGCAGCGGCGGAAGGGCATGAAAAATCAAAAGATCCTATCAAACCCAATAAAAATCACTTTGCAGCTGTGGAAAAAGTTTATGTGAAAGGGTTTGTTCAAGCTGGAACGTGGCAAGATGCGTTAGAGTGGCCTATGACGGACTGGATGTCCGTTTATATTCCTCCTGACCCTAGATACATGAATGTCGCCCGCTTTGGCCTAGAGGTTCGCGGCGATAGCATGAACAAAGTATATCCTGAAGGTAGCATAGTAATAGCTGTCAGATTGGATGATCTTGGCCGCTTACCTAGAAATGGAGAAAGGGTGGTTGTTTTATCCAGATGCACAAACGGCAACTCCGCAATGGAAGCAACTATAAAAAAATATCAAATTGATACTCAGGGGCGCCATATTTTATGGCCTGAGAGCACAGATCCCTTATACCAAACACCTATAATTTTGGACGATCGGGCAAAATCTCTTGGAATAGATGGGCATGATGCAGATCATGGAGCATCTTGCGATATAGAAATATATGCTGTTGTTATAGGAAGTTATAGACCGGAATAATATCTATAACATTTTGTTGGAATCGCTTATTATTTGAAGCAGTTTTGGATATTTAGTATCATAAGTAATAATATCTCCAACATTATTTAAGTTTTCTATTGACACATATGCTCCTGCACCAGTTCTCCAAACATAAACTATCGTGTGAGATTTTGTTTCCCCAGATATGATTGGATTTCCATATTTATTTTGAAGTGTATTTATTAAAACTCTTTTGCAATGGTAAACATCATCTCCGTCAAAATCTCCATGAGAAACAAATATATTATCTACTTTCTTATTAATTCCCTTTATTTTTATATGTATATGACAATTACCTTCTATTATCGCATCCTTATCTAAATCATTACCATTGCGTTCAAAGCTTTTATCTGTTTTTGCAATTATATCTAAAGACTGTCCCTTTGATATCCCATTCCATAAAATAGGTTCGAGTTCGTCAGCATAAGAACCAACAGGAAGCAAAATTAACGATAACATTATTACATATTTCATGCCGCCATATTAAATTAGACACTCCAAGAGTGTCATGCGATAAGAGTATCGTTTTTTATGTTGACTTGCGATATTTGTATCGCATAATTACCCCATCACAACCCGTGGTGGAGAAAATCCGTGTCGAACGGCGTTACATACAAAATAGTAGAATACGGTGATGGTTACGCCTTTGTAGAGCATAAAGACCTACACGCCACATCAACCTGTGTTCCGCTTATCATAGAGCAGGAAACTAAAAGCGGTATTGATGCTGCATGTCTGGCGGGTGGAGAGCTTCAAGCTTTACGGAAACGCGCAGCCCGTGATCTTGTAGAAGAAATTCTGGAAAATTTTATCCAGAACGATCCAGCCACAAGCAGCCTATCGCTTGCCCGCATTCGGCTAGAAGAGCTGATAACAGTTTCCGTTGCTGAGCTGCGCAAAAAAAACAACATAAATCGTGTTTCAAAGGCGGATGCGTAAATGGCACGCCCTACACAGCCCAACAGGCCAGAACAGTATGTGTTCTCTCATGTTGAGGACAAAGCCATTCTGTGCATCATCCGGCGCGTAATAGATCACTTCGAGCTCAAGGAAACACCCATACGCAACAAGGTGTATGACCGCACCAATGATCTGTTGCGTGTGTGCCATTCCCGTGTCTGCAACCTTGATCTGGAAGGCATGGCCAACGCACAGGATTTCCAGCTTGTTCTGGATGATCTGGGCACGCTCAAACGCAACCTCAACACAAAAACTGCGCATATGGATTACGGCACGCGGCTGCACTTTGCGCTTAACGTGGTGTACCGCCGTAGGGAGCAGGCAGCATGAATGCCATCCCCTGCCCTACACAGCGCAAAGCGGCCCTCAAGAAAATTGAAGAATACCGCACCGCTGCTGATGATCTGTTTGTTATGGCGGATCAGATGGAACGCTTCCGCCGCGCCAATCAGGCCAGCGGCTTGCCAGAACGAGCAGCAGCTTGGCAGCGCATTGCAAACGTAACCCGCACAGAAGCCGAAAACTTTGTTTCTCTGGCTGATAAACTTGCAGGACAATCCAAATGAACAATCACGCCTTTCAGGCTGCCCGCACGCAGCTGGAGCAGCTCATCCACCGCAATGTGGACAGCAAAGAAAAGCTGGCCATGCTTTCCCTGGTCAAAGACATGGCCGCCGCAATGGAAGCTGAGCAGGATATTGCAGATGCTGCCCTGCGCATCGGCTACGCCAAGCGCCGCATGTTCCCGCTGCCCTCCATCTTCCGCCAGCGTGAAGTGAGGGCTGCATAATGACCGATAGACGGAAATTAGCCCTCGAATGCTTGCAGATAACTTACGACAATATTCGCACGCAGATCATGGAAGCAGGTGAAAATGCAGATTTCACATTTGTTGCTGGGTTAGGGGTTATCAATGTGGAAGGAAACGATTTCATGTGTTTCCAAAATCATTTTGGGAACCCTAACTATATTCTTGGGGCAGCATCCATTGTGTTTGGTGATGCCACTGTTCGGCATGTTCCCAAAAATGCAAAGCCTGAAAAGATAGCGGATATTATCAATAATGGCATTCAGGTCGGGCGCGGAGATAGCATAGATATCGTAATGGATGGCATGCCATGTTCAACAGCCAAGCACTAGGCCGCCAACATGCGCAACCCTGCACCCTCTCAGCGCCTCACCATGTTGTGGATTGTGCTGTCAGTTATCGGCATATGCGGAAACACATTCCTATGGCTGCACAGATAGATCTGGAGCAGCTTCTAGGCACCTACGCACCACCACCACAGGTGGAAGCGCCAAAGCGCATCCGAAACGATAAACACTTGGGTTTTCGCATCCGCCAGCGCCGCCACGAACTGCGCATGAGCCTAGAACAGCTAGGCCACGCCATAGGCTGCACCTACCAGCAGATGCAGAAGTATGAAACCGGCAAGAACGCCATAAAGGCAACGCTCCTGCCCACATTCGCCACCGCACTGGACGTGCCGCTGACATGGTTTTTTGAAGGATTGGAAGCATGATTCACGAGATAAAGATCAGCAGAGAACATTATGAATCTATCATACGTGGTGAGAAAACTTCTGAAATCCGGATAAATGACCGGAATTATAAGGTAGGAGATATTCTTGCCTTAAAGCCTATTCGTGATGATGGAACATACTATGGTCTTGTTATTTACTGTGGTGTTTCGCACGTTCTCAAAGATTTCGAAGGATTAGCTGAAGGCTATGTTTCTTTGAGCCTTCGCGGAAATGGCGGTGATAGTGAACGGCTGGAATGGATGGCTGATCAGCAGGTTCATATTGAAAACAGCTTTGGTACACCATGCATCAGAAGAGTAGTAAGTTCAGACGGTGACATACTAGCAGAAAGCCATGATCTGCGCCGCGCCATAGATAAAGCGCGGATATAACCACATGACAGATCCTAGAATTGAATCTGCGGTTCATGCTGGATGGCAACATACAACGCAATTCAAAAGCGGCATGTCTTTTGCTGAGTATCAGGAAAAAGAGCCGTATGCTGCTGGAGAATTGCGCAAGGCCTTTACGGCTGCAATTCGCGCTGCTGATGAAGTTACTCCCACGAAATCTGATATTGCAGCCGCACAGGAAGAAATTGCTCGAAAAAACCAGCGCATCACGAAACTGGAAGACATAATCGCTGGAGCGATGATCCAATTACGCCTGCAGGGTGCTGATGGAGATAGTGGGAGATTACAACGCGTTGAAAGTGAGCTGGAAGCAATCAATGCCTTAAAAGGCTCGGAAAAATGAGCTTTCCAGATAACCATGATGGCGACCAGAAGGTAGGCAATGATCCAACGGCCGGAATTTCTGCGGATCACCTGCGCAGCATTATCGAACGTGTCGAAAATCTGGAAGAGCAACGCGCTGCACTGAGTGGAGACGTAAAGGACATTTTCACAGAAGCCAAAAGCGCGGGCTTTGATGTGAAAATCATCCGGCAGCTTATCAAGGTCAGGAAGATGGATCCCGCACAGGTGGAAGAACAGGAAACCATGCTGGATATCTACCGCCGCGCATTGGGCATGTAAAACATGACTGAAGATCAAAGAAACAAACTGATTGAACGCATCAAGCGGCTTTTAGCACTCAGCAAAAGCCCAAATGAGCATGAAGCAGCTGCGGCAATGTCCAAAGCGCAAAAGCTAATGCGCGAACTGTCCATAACAGAAGAGGATCTGGAGCTAACAGATTTCGCAACAGAATACACAGACATGATCCTGGTGAAATCCGGACACAGAATGCCAGCATATGTCTGTTACATGGCATCCCTTGTGGAATCGGCTTTTGGGGTGAAATGCCTTTTCAGTGAAGGGAAGCGCACCAAAGAAATCATATTTGTGGGGACAAAGTCCAAAACGAAGATCTCCGTTTACACTTGGACAGTGCTTGCCCGTATCCTGAAAACAAAGATGGCTGAATATAAGTTCAGCATTACCCACCTCAAATGCAGCCCAGGCAAAAAGGTGGCACTTGCAGAAGAATACTGCGAGGGCTGGGTGCGTGGCGTACGGCAGAACATCGTGCCCGATACCGTTAGCCAGAAGGAAAGTGAGCTAACAAAAAAGCTCGTCAAAATGAAATTCAATCCCAAGGAAGCAGATCTGCGCGGATCTGGCGCATTCGGAGCTGAAGCAAATGATGCTTACAGCCAAGGCGTTCTAGCTGGGAAAAACACACGCCTGCACCAGGGCATGCAGGCCGACAAACGCGGCGCCCTATCTGAAACACGCTACCTGGGGAGAGCATGATGGATGTAACGCCACGCGGCATGCCTATTTCTGTGGCTGCCCATTATGTGGGGCTAAAAGAAACAGCGTTCCGCAACACAGTCGCCAAAGAGGTAAAGCCTGTCTATTTGACGCCGCGCAGGCCTGTGTGGCTGCGTGACCAACTAGACAGATGGATAGATACACGTGCAGGCATTGCTTCAGGCCCAGCACAAGACGATGATTTGATGAATGCGATCACCAACAATTAGACTGAAATACGTCCAGAGCTACAAAGATCGGCACGGAAAGCAGCGTTGCTATTTGCGGGTGCCCGGTAAAGAAAAAGTAAATCTACCACCCGTAGATAGCCCTGATTTTGCCATTGCGTATGTAAAGGCACTTGAAACCCTGAAAAATATGGAGCGTGAGCGTAAATATGCGCCGCGCTCCCTCTGTGATCTAATAGAGAAATGGTATGGATCACCGCATTTCTTGGGAATAAAGCCAACTACACAAGTAACATATCGCCGGATATTGGAATACATGAGAGCGCAGGCATATGCGCAGTTTCATGTTCTCAAGTTCAGGCCAACCCATATCAGGAAAATCTTGGAGGCGCGTGCATCTACGCCAGCGCGGGCAAACCATATCTTGCGGATGTTCCGCATGCTCTTTGCTTACGCCATAGAATTGGAATGGCTAGAGACGGATCCAACTGTGGGAGTGAAGCGCCTGAGAACGAAAGAAGAAGGCGTGCAGGCATGGTCAGAGGAACAGATATCCCAATATGAGAAACATTGGCCCATAGGCACACGCCAGCGGCTGGCATTCGCCCTGCTGCTTTACACAGGGCAACGGCGTAGCGACATTGTGGAACTAGGCAGCTTTTCTATCAGAGATGGTGTGCTGCGCTTATCTCAGATCAAAACGAACGCATATCTAGAAATACCAGTGCATCCAGAATTGCAGGCTGCAATAGATGCCTGCCCATCGTCTGGGCCAACATTCCTGCAAACTGACAAAGGAAAGAAATTTTCCTCAAACGGATTTTACAACCAGTTTGTGAAGTGGTGTGCGCAGGCCGGTCTGCCATCTGGATGTGCTCCACACGGCATCAGAAAAGCTGCTGCACGCCGATTAGCCGAGGCAGGCTGCACAACACATCAGATTGCAGCAATCACAGGTCACACAACACTGGCAGAGGTAGAGCGATATACAAAATCAGCCCAGAGAAAAAAGCTGGCGGAAGATGCTATGGCAGCCCTGCAAGGCCGCAAAATTGTCTAACCTAATTGTCTAACCTTGGAGAGAATGGCGGTTTACCGCTATTTTTTGGGGGGTGTGGTGAGCCGGGAGGGACTCGAACCCTCGACCATTCGATTAAAAGTCGAATGCTCTACCAACTGAGCTACCGGCTCACACCTTTTAACCGAGCAAAACTTAATGTCTGCGCGATGGAGGTGTTCCTAAACGGATTACCTTACCTCTGTCAAGCAGTAGAAAGAATTTTGTGCCATTCCTGAAAAATCAGATGGTTTGATCGGTTTCAGACATAAAAAAAAAGCGCCACCCCAACCGGAGTGACGCTTTTTTGCAGATATTCGAAAAATCAGGATTTTTCGCCAACAGCCGGACGCATGCGAGAAATCCGATCCGGATCCTTCACCATGCCGGACATGCCAGACCCATGTTTGATTTTATCGACGTTTTCCATACCTTCGATCACTTCACCCACAATGGTATATTGGCCATCAAGGTGCGGAGAAGGTTCAAACATGATGAAGAACTGGCTATTAGCACTGTTCGGATCAGACGTCCGCGCCATACCAATGGTGCCACGTTCAAACTTGGCTTTGTTTGTGAATTCTGCGGGCAGATCCGGTAATTTGCTACCGTGCATACCCGTACCCGTTGGATCACCACCCTGTGCCATAAAACCGGGGATGACACGATGGAAGGGTACATTATCGTAAAAACCTTCTGCCGCCAGCGTGCGAATACGTTCCGCAGCCTTGGGGGCTAGATCTGGACGCAGTTTAATAATAACGCGACCGTGCGGGATATCCATATGAATGATATCGTTTTTATCTTCTGAAGACATCAGAAACTCTCCTTGTGTTTGCAACACCCATGTTTACCACGTCAGGCAGAAACGTTTTTCCTGTCAGCAAGGTGTGCCAACAAACGCACCTGCGTGCCCGGTGTTACAAATTCCGAAATATCTCCGCCGTAACTGGCAATTTCTTTCACCAGACGGGAAGAAATAAATTGGGTGCGTTCTGAAGCCATAAGAAACACGCTTTCAATTCCGGCATCCAGCTTGCGGTTTACGCCACTCATCTGGATTTCGTAATCAAAATCAGAAAGCACCCGAAGACCACGAAAAATCAGTGTTGCGCCATGTTCTCGTACAGCTTTCACCAGCAGAGAATCAAATGGCACCACCAAGATATCCCCACCCGTGTTCTGACAAATAGCAGGCAAGGCTTCTTCCACACAGGCAATCCGCTCATCCAATGGCATAAGTGGATTTTTGCCTGGGTTATGGGCCACACCTATTACCAGCCGATCCACCAAACGGGATGCGCGTTCAATCACATCCAGATGGCCAACCGTTACTGGATCAAAAGTGCCCGCATAAAAACCTACACGTTTGGGCACCACAGAGCCTGCGGGGGCGTTCATTCCCCCTCAGCCTCTCCCGCTTCATCTTCACCATCATCCATAACAGGGAAGACACTGGTTACGCGCTCATCATCATTCAAGCGGAACAACGTTACACCGCTTGCCTGACGCGCCATAACACGCACCTGATCAACCGGCACACGGATAAGACGGCCCGCATCTGTTACCAGCATAACATCCGTGCCTGCCAGAACCGGCAGAGTGGCAGCCACTTCTTTCCCACGCTTGTTGGCCGAGAACGTCATGTTGGTAATGCCTTGCCCGCCACGCCCACTGACACGGTAATCATACGCGGAAGAGCGACGCCCAAACCCACCATCACTCACGATCAGCAGGATTTCCTCGGCGACTTCAAGCTGCTCAAACCGTTCTGGAGAAAGCAGAGCATCCGTATCGCTGCCTTCTTCATCCGAATCGGGCTGCACCGCATCCACATCTTCCTCAGCCGCTTCTGCTGCGTTTTCAGCCCGACGCTTAGCATTCGCCATCCGCAGATAAGCCGAACGTTCTTCCACCGTTGCTTCAACGTGGTTCAACACAGCAAGGCTGATCACACGGTCCCCCTCGGCCAAGCGAATACCCCTCACGCCAGAAGAGCCACGACCGGCAAAAACACGCAATGTGTCATCGGTAATCTGGAAGCGGATACAACGTGCCCCACGCGTGGCAAGGAACACATCCTGCCCTTCACGACAGGTAGCAACACCTATCAGGCTATCTCCTTCATCCAACTTCATGGCAATCATGCCAGACGAGCGGATATTCCGGAAATCACTCAAACGGTTACGACGCACATTGCCGCTGGCCGTGGCAAAGACCAGATGCAAGGCTTCCCACAGTTCTTCATCCTGCGGCAGCGGCAGCACGGCCGTAATGCTATCAGAGCCCAGATCTGGCAACAGGTTCACCAAGGCGCGGCCTTTAGCAGCAGGCCCGGCTTCTGGCAGACGCCAGACCTTCTGACGATATACCTTACCGCCTGAGGAGAAGAACATGACCCACTGATGGGTGTGCGCATTAAAGGATCGCACAACAATATCATCGCCACGTGTGCTGGCCCCCGTACGGCCACGGCCACCACGGTTTTGCGCCCGGAACACATCCAGCGGTGTGCGTTTAATAAACCCTTCCCGCGTGATGGTTACAACCATCTGGCCCGGTTCGATCAGGCTTTCATCGTCCTGATCCCCTGCATAATCCGCAATTTCGGTCATACGTGGGGTGGAAATTTCCGCCCGTGCTACGGAAAGTTCATCACGCAGCACTTCCATACGGCGAACGTGGCTACCGATAATTTCCAGAAGCTCGTTAATACGCTGAGCAACTTCCGAGAGTTCCTGCTGGATCTTGTCTCGTTCCAGCCCTGTCAGACGTTGCAGGCGCAGTTCCAGAATGCCGCGTGCCTGTGCTTCTGTTAGCCGCACTTTGCCATCCACAACCACGTTGCCGTCATCATGAATCAGGGCCAGCAGCGGTTCCACTTCTGCGGCGTCCCACTGGGCGGCCATCAGGGCTTCACGCGCTGCGGCTGCATCTGGCGCGCCACGAATAAGAGCAATAACCGCATCAATATTGGCAACGGCAATGACCAGCCCAACCAAAATGTGCCCGCGATCTCGCGCCTTATTCAGTTCAAAGCGCGAGCGGCGCAGAATCACTTCCTCACGGAACGCAATAAAGGCTTCCAGCACATCCTTCAGGCCCATCAGGCGGGGCTTGCCACCATCCAGCGCCAGCATATTCACGCCAAAGGAAGTCTGAAGCTGCGTGAAGCGATAAAGCTGATTCAACACCACTTCTGGTGTGGCATCCCGCTTGATTTCGATAACCACACGCATACCGGAGCGGTCAGATTCATCGCGGATATCAGCAATGCCTTCAATCTGCTTGTTACGTACCAGATCAGCAATACGTTCCTGCAAGGTGGCCTTGTTAACCTGATACGGAATTTCCGTAACAATAATGGCCTTACGATCCTTACGGATTTCCTCAATATCTGCCTTGGCACGAATAATAACGGCTCCGCGCCCTGTGGCAAAAGCACTGCGGATGCCAGAACGCCCAAGAATAATGCCGCCTGTGGGAAAGTCTGGCCCCGGCACATATTCCATCAGATCATCAAGTGAAAGATCCGGGTTAGCAATCAGCGCCAACGTGGCATCAATAACTTCCGAAGGATTATGCGTAGGAATATTGGTGGCCATACCCACCGCAATACCTGTGGCACCATTGATCAGCAGATTCGGGAATGTGGCAGGAAGAACAGTTGGTTCTTCCTCACTTTCATCATAGTTCGGCTGAAAATCTACCGTATCGCGGTCAATATCATTCAGCAGAAATGTAGAAGCTTTGGCCAGCCGAGCTTCCGTATAACGCATGGCAGCGGGGCTATCACCATCCACCGAACCAAAGTTGCCTTGCCCGTCAATCAGCTTGACCCGCATGGACCAAGACTGCGCCATACGCACCATGGCATCGTAAATGGAGGAATCACCATGTGGGTGGTATTTACCCATAACCTCACCAACCGCACGGGCAGATTTACGGTAAGGTTTATCGTAGGTAAAACCACTTTCATGCATGGCATACAGGATGCGACGATGAACAGGTTTAAGACCATCTCGCACATCCGGCAGCGCACGGCTGACAATAACCGACATCGCATACGCGAGGTAGGAAGAGCGCATCTCCTCCTCAATGGTTACGGGCAGAAGGTCTGAGGGTTCCGGTACACCCGGCTGGTCAGAAATCTCGGTCAAGGTTTATCCGCTCTGTCATGCTGCACGCCCCGGATTATGGAGCATGTGCCAAATCCACTTCTGCACCGGTTACCCGGCACTTGCAGAATATTTTCTAGCACACAAAACCCGCACCACCTAGCGGCTGAAAGAGCAGACTTGCTTCAGGCAAAAGGCTGTGCCCATCATGATGGGCACTATAAGGAGTTTCAGCCATGCGCCTGCTTTTGGCATTACTGTTTCCGTGGTTTCAGTTTTTTACAATTGGTCGCCCTTTTTCGGGCATTATCTGCCTAATATTGCAGATAACGGTTATTGGCTGGATTCCGGCAGCCATCTGGTCTGTTTACGCACTCAATCAGTATGAAACAGATAAAAAAATTTCCCGCATGGGGCGATAAGCCTCCGATTTATGAGATGAGTAAAAAAGGCGGCTCCCAGTAGGAACCGCCTTTTTTATAGAAATCAGCATTTATATCTGGCAGGCTTAACGTCCTGTCATAATCCGATCCACCAACTGCTGTACCGTTGGCACAAACCCGTTGGCATAGAAAGGATCGGTCGCAAAGCGCCAGGCGTTTGTGCCACCGAACATCAGATTATGATCCAGCACCTGAGCAGCATCTGGCCCGCTGGCATGTGCCACAGCCTGAAGCGTTTTCTGAATACAGAAAGAACGTGGATCTGCTTTATGGCCCGTTGAATACTTGGGGCCACGCTGGCTCCAGTTAGAGAACTGACATTCAGACAGGCAGCCCATACAATCAGCCTGATCTGCCAGAATTTCTCGCGCTCTGTCTGGCGTTACAAAAATCAGGGTAGAATCCTGTGTGCGCAAGGCTTCAGTAAAACCCTGCCGTTCCCACTGCTGGATGCGCGGCAGATCTTCTGCTTTTATAAACACTTCACGCTTACGTGCGCCAATGCCGTAGGGCGTAACCAGATCTTCTTCTGCCGCCATAGCAAAAGGAACCTGCCGCTCTGAGCGCTCGCGCAGTTCCTGTAAGAAACTGTTGTTAACCGCAGAAGAGTAAAAGCCCGTAGGAGAGAAGCGGTTCAGATACACATCACCCTTTTTCAGGGTGAGTAAGCGCTGCTTCCATGCTTCTGGAATAGGGCTTTCCTTCGTCAACAGTGGGCGCGTGCCAAACTGAAACACAATGGGGCCAAGCTCTGGATTATCAATCCAATCTTCCCATTCTTCCAGCCACCACACACCACCAGCCATGATGATGGGCGTATTATCCAACCCAAACCCGCGCATAAGTTTACGCAAGGCTGCAACACGCGGGTAAGGATCTTCCGGCTTTAATGGATTTTCCGTGTTGGAAAGGCCATTATGACCCCCTGCACGCCAAGGATCTTCATAAACCACGCCACCCAACAGATCGGCGGATTTATGATAGGCCCGCTTCCACAATGCATTGAAAGCACGTGCAGATGACACGATGGGATAATAATGCACCCCAAACCGTGTTGCAATTTCAGACAGCCGATACGGCATACCCGCGCCACATGTAAGACCGTGAATAAGGCCTGGCGCGCCTTCCAGCACGCCAGTAATCACCCTTTCGGCTGACCCCATTTCCCACAGAATATTGGCATGAATCCGGCCTTTTCCGCCGGATATTTCATGCGCTACACGCGCTTGGGTAATACCGCCACGAATGGCGTAATCTACCAGTTCCTCATGCCGCTCACGGCGCGTACGGCCGTGATAGATCTGGGGAACTGGCTGCCCGTTTTCATCATAACTATCTGCATTGACGATAGAAACCGTGCCCGCGCCGCCTGCTGCAGCCCATGCCCCGGCCGATACGCCTGTGGAGACAGAAACCCCCTTACCGCCTTCTACCAGCGGCAGGATATCCACACCCCCCATGCGAACCGTATTGATCGCCTTCATGACCGTCCTATCGTTCCTGCAACTATCCGTATGATTGAAAGTGACCCGAAAAAGGATGCTTATTCAGCATCCCGACGGGGGCCACGTGAGGGCTTTTCACCCACAGTTTCCGTGATATCCGCACCCGTGTTCTGATCAACAACACGCATGGACAGCTTAACCTTGCCGCGATCATCAAAGCCGATGACCTTAACCTTCACGGTATCGCCTTCCTTCACCACATCCGTGGTTTTACCAACGCGGCCCTGCGCCAGTTCGGAAATGTGTACTAAGCCATCACGTGCACCAAGGAAGTTTACAAACGCACCAAAATCGGCAGTTTTAACAACTTTACCATCGTAAATGCGGCCCAGTTCCGGTTCCGCCACAATGCCGTTGATCCGGTCAATAGCCTTCTGTGCCTGATCATCAGAAGCGGCGGCAATAGTGATTGTGCCGTCATCCCCAATATCAACCTTGGCGCCAGAATATTCCACGATTTCGCGGATCACTTTACCGCCAGAGCCGATCACATCACGGATTTTTTCCCGAGGCACCTTCATGGTGGTGATCTTCGGTGCTGTGGAAGACACGTTGGTGCGTGTTTCTGTCAGCGCCTTGCTCATTTCACCCAGAATATGCATCCGGCCATCACGAGCCTGACCCAAAGCAATCTTCATGATTTCCGGCGTGATAGAGGTAATCTTAATATCCATCTGCAGGGCTGTCACACCCTGTTCGGTGCCAGCAACCTTGAAGTCCATATCCCCAAGATGATCTTCATCGCCAAGAATATCAGACAGAACAGCGAAATCGTCGCCTTCCTTGATCAGACCCATAGCAATACCAGCAACCGGACGCTTCAACGGCACACCAGCATCCATCAGAGCTAGAGAGCCACCGCATACAGTTGCCATGGAAGAAGACCCATTGCTTTCCGTAATTTCGGAAACCACGCGCACTGTGTATGGGAATTCCTTGCGGGAAGGCATCAGCGGGTGAATAGCACGCCATGCCAGCTTGCCATGCCCGATTTCACGACGACCCGGAGAACCGATACGCCCACATTCCCCCACAGAGAAGGGTGGGAAGTTATAATGCAGCATAAAGTTGGTGCGGTATTCACCTTCCAGCGCATCAATAACCTGTTCGTCCTGCCCTGTACCCAGCGTGGTCACAACCAGCGCCTGCGTTTCACCACGAGTGAACAGAGAAGAGCCATGTACGCGCGGCAGAATACC
The DNA here is from genome assembly GCF_008690365.1 of Acetobacter sp. DmW_136. Classification (NCBI taxonomy): domain Bacteria; kingdom Pseudomonadati; phylum Pseudomonadota; class Alphaproteobacteria; order Acetobacterales; family Acetobacteraceae; genus Acetobacter; species Acetobacter sp. DmW_136. Next base: position 101,113 of record NZ_VHON01000028.1, on the reverse strand, counting down.
AACTTCCGGCACGATCGGACGGACAGTTACCAGATCACGACCATCAATACGCTTGCCGGTTTTCAGAACGGAAGAGCGCACAACATCAGCTTCCAGATCCTTGATCATCGGCTTGGCGGCTGCAACGTCCAGTTCATCAGCAGTCAGCTTTTCAACAATGGCTGCACGTGCTGCTTTCAGCTTTTCGTAGCGCACCTGCTTCTGCTTCTCCTTGTAAGCATCAGCAATCAGCTTGCGACCAGCTTTTTCCACCTGCTTGCGCAGCTGAATTTCTTCCTTGGTGGGCTCTGCCAGTGCCCATGGTTCCTTGGCTGCGTGCTCTGCCAAGGAGATAATGGCATCCAGAACCGGCTGGAATGCTGTATGGCCGAACGTTACGGCATCCAGCATAACTTCTTCAGACAGTTCGGAAGCTTCGGATTCCACCATCAGCACGCCTTCTGCCGTGCCAGCCACAACCAGTTCCAGATCTGATTCTTTGATCTGTTCCTGTGTCGGGTTCAGGATGAATGCGCCATCCTTAAAGCCAACGCGGGCTGCGCCAACGGGGCCAAAGAACGGGATACCAGACAAAGTCAGAGCGGCAGAACAGCCGATCAGCGCAGGAATGGAAGGATCATTTTCCATATCGTGCGTCAGCACAGTTGCAATTACCTGCACTTCGTTGCGGAACCCTTCTGGGAACAGCGGACGCAGCGGGCGGTCAATCAGGCGGGAAACCAGTGTTTCATTTTCAGAAGGGCGGCCTTCACGCTTAAAGAAACCACCGGGAATCTTACCTGCAGCGTAAGCTTTTTCCTGATAATTAACTGTCAGCGGGAAAAAGTCCTGACCGGGCTTTACCTCTTTTGCACCAACAGCGGTGCACAGCACAACGGTTTCACCGTAAGTGACCATCACGGCGCCATCAGCCTGACGGGCAACTTTGCCGGTTTCCAGAATCAGCGGGCGACCGCCCCATTCAATCTCTTTACGGAAGTAGTTAAACATTCTGTAAGCCTCTGTTCTATTTCACTTCAGAGCCACAGAACAACAGGACAGACCGGCTGGGCGGACAGCGCCTCGGACGGCATGGTGACTGGCGGAACAAACCTCCCAGGCGCCATGTGGTCGGAAACGCCGTGGCTTACCGGGCACGAAACGCCCTGATGCAAAACCTGTAGCTGTATCCAATATGGTGACGCCAGCAAACAAGTGCTAGCGAAAATTCCGAACGGGAAGAGAGATCATGCCTACACACCCCCCTCTTCCCGCCCGTTGAGCCGTTTTTAGCGGCGCAGGCCCAAGCGGCCAATCAGCGTTTCATAACGCGTCTGGCTCTTGCCCTTCAGGTAGTCCAGCATGCTGCGGCGACGACCAACGAGAATCAGCAGACCACGGCGAGAATGGAAGTCCTTCGCGTGAGTCTTCAGATGTTCGGTCAGGTTGTTAATCCGTTCGGTCAGGATCGCCACCTGCACTTCCGGGGAGCCCGTATCACCCGGTGCAGTCTGGTATTCAGCAATAACTTGCGTGCGACGTTCAGCAGTAATCGACATCACATGTCTCCATCAAAAAACATATCAGGTTTTAGAGAATCCGTACCGGCTTCAACCACCCGTCTTCCAGGCGGCCAATACCCAGCACGTGCTCACCGTCCATAACACGCACAACGCCCCCCTCCTCGGCGGTCTGTGGGATACGCCCCATCAGATCAACAAGGCCGAGAGCTTGCCCGTGCCGTAGCAGAACCGCTTCATCCTGTGTCAAGGCCAGCGCCGGGATGTCGGCCAGCGCGGTCGAGACCGGACGCAGAAGTTCCGGTGAAGCATGGGCGTTGTCGTCGTTTGGGGTGATTTTGTCCAGCACAATCGCATCGGCTTCTGTAAAAGGCCCCACACGCAGGCGGCGCAGCACGGTAATATGTCCCACTGTTCCGCATGCCAAAGCCACATCACGCGCCAGCGCACGCATATAAACGCCCTTGCCGGATTCGACTTCAAACACTGCTGTATCCCGATCTGGCCGCTCAATCAGTTCAAACCGATCTACGCGTGCGGGCCGCGGCGGCAATTCCGGCGGACGACCTTCTCGCGCCATATCGTAGGAACGCTCTCCCCCCACTTTCAAAGCAGAAAAAACGGGAGGTACCTGCATGATATCACCCGTAAGCGCGGGTAAGGCTGCTCGCAGTTCTTCATCAGAAGGCCGCACATCAGATGTACCAATAACATTGCCATCGGCATCATCGCTATCTCGCGCTTCACCCATTTTAAGAGTGAAGCGGTACACCTTGGTTCCATCCATCACGTAAGGCACTGTTTTTGTAGCGGCACCAAAAGCCAGTGGCAGCAAACCCGTCGCCAGTGGATCAAGTGTGCCGCCATGCCCAACTTTTTGCGCATCAAACAGCCGTTTGGCGCGCCCCACTACCTGTGTTGATGTCATGCCGGAAGGCTTGTCTACTATAAGCCAGCCATTAAGTGGCCGCCCACGTCTGCGTCGCATGAAAACTCCCGTATGCGATTCATCAAATACCATGCAGCAGCCATGAACGGCTCAGCCAAAAGGTTTTTGCGTTAGTACAACTTATAATGGAGTGTGCACTCCATCTGGGGGTGCATGTAGCCGAAGGCTGCCATGCCGTGCAATGTTGCCATCAGGCGCAACGCTGGCCTGTTAAAAAGGACTGCCGACCAAGTTATTGTTCTTAAACCAAGGCAAACCCAAGGTTTGCCGCTTCTAGCATGTATGAACCAAGGGGGCTGGTCATAGGCTTGCCTGTGCCGTAATGTCGCCACCAAATTATGGTTGATCAATCTTCCTCTTCCGGTCTTCACAAGACTCCCGACACCCCTTCGTGGTCTCTCCAGAACACGGCAGATGGTGTATGTTTGAACGTTGAAGGGGCTTGGACAGTTCAGGCAGGAGGTGCAACCCCCTTCCCGCAAGATAAACTACCGATAGAGCCGGGCCATACCCTCCATATTAATACAACCGGTTTAAAAAACTGGGATTCGGCTTTTGTTGCCTTTTTGTGGGATGTCAAACAGGCCGCCAGCAAGGCACAGCTTCATTTTGATGAGCAAAACCTTCCGGCTCCCGCGCAAAGGCTTCTCGCCCTTTTACCCGATGCACCTGCCGAGCCTGCACAACCTCCGCGCAACAACGAAGGTATTTTTGCGCGTGTAGGTGATATGACCCTGAATGGGTTGACCGAAACAGGCACAGTAAGTGAGCTGGCATTAGATACCGCCAAAGGTGCCGCACAGGCTGTGCGTGGCAAAAGTGCCATGCGCATGAAAGACCTGTTGCTGGATATCTGGAATGCTGGGCCAGATGCCTTGCTGATTGTCGGCATCGTCAATTTTTTGGTGGGTGCCATTCTGGCTTTTGTCGGACTGGTAGAACTGCGGAAATTTGCTGCGGAAATTTACGTTACAGACTTGGTAGGCATTGCCTGCGCGCGTGAAATTTCTGCTATCATGACTGCTATTATCATGGCGGGCCGAACTGGCGGTGCTTACGCAGCCCGCATTTCCACCATGCTGGGTAACGAAGAAATTGATGCCCTACAGGTGTTTGGCATTCCCATCTCCAGTTACATTCTGCTGCCATCCATTGTCTCTCTCGCGCTCATGATGCCGCTGCTCTATCTATATGGCACTATTGTTGCGATTTTTGGTGGCTTTGCCGTTTCCATGAGCATGATGGATGTTTCCCCCATCGGCTATTGGATTTCCACCTTTGATGGTGTGGAGCTGAAGGAATTTATCTTCGGGTTTATCAAATCCTTCTTTTTCGCCAGCTTTATTGCACTGGCAGCTTGCCGTGTAGGCTTAAAAGCCGGACGCAGTGCGGCTGATGTTGGCATTGCCGCCACACGCGCTGTGGTTATTGGCATTGTGGGTATTATTGCCATGGATGCCATTTTTGCCGTGATAGCCAACGCGCTTGGAATCTGATGATGTCTGATGCAGAAACCCTTATTTCCGTTCGCGATCTGCAATTATCGTTCGGCCCCAAGATCATTCAGCAAAATGTTTCCTTTGATCTGAAACGTGGCTCCATCTTTGCCATCATGGGTGGTTCAGGCTGCGGCAAAAGCACGCTGCTTAAAAGCATGATCGGGCTGCTACGACCAACTGCCGGGCAGATTCTGGTAGATGGGGAAGATTACTGGGCGCAATCAGATAACCGTCGCACTGATATTAACCATCGTTACGGTGTACTGTTTCAGAGTGGTGCTTTGTGGAGTTCCATGACGGTAGGGGAAAATGTAGCCCTGCCCTTGGAAATGTTCACCTCACTCAAGCCTGACACCATTCGGCGGTTGGTGGAATTAAAACTCGGGTTTGTTGGTATGGAACAGGCGATTGATCTGTTCCCTTCTGAAATCTCCGGCGGCATGTGCAAACGCGCAGGGCTTGCGCGCGCCATTGCTCTGGAGCCCGATATCCTGTTTTTTGATGAACCCTCCGCAGGGCTAGACCCCATTACGTCTGCCCGGCTGGATGATCTGATCCTGACATTACGGGATGGGCTGGGGGCAACCATTATGATTGTCAGCCATGAACTGCCCAGCCTGTTTGCCATTGCAGACGATGGCATCTTTTTAGATGCCAAAACACACACACCCATTGCGCATGGTTCACCGCGCGCATTGCATGACACCTGCAAGATTCCGGAGGTAACGGCGTTTATGAACCGATCTGCCTCTATTCCCTCCGCAGATAAGACAGAAGGCTGAGCGGCATGTCTCAAAGCACAAACCGGAAAACTCTGATCGGCGCGTTTGTGATCCTTGGCGGCTTGCTGGGCCTGTTCATTATTATGGCTTTTGGGCACATGCGCTTTTTCACACCCTCGCGTGAAGCCGCTGTTGTGTTCCAGAACTCTATCACCGGTCTTTCTGTGGGTGCGCCTGTAAATTTCCGCGGCGTTAAGGTTGGAACAGTTAAAAACATTACGCTGCGTTTTGATCCGCAAGACCGTAAAGCTTACATCCCTGTTGTGCTTACGCTGGAGCCAGATCAGATTCATGTAGTTCGGGATGTGCCGGGGGGCACAAAAGTGAGCATTCAGGAAATGATCAGCAACGGACTCCGCGCTGAACTGAACCTGCAAAGCTTTGTAACGGGCCAATCCAATATTGAACTGGATTTTGATAAATCCGTCACACCCGTTTTACACCCACGCATTACCGACTTGCCGGAAATTCCTGTGCGTCTTTCCACTATGGAAAAGCTGAAGGACACTATCGGCCAGATTCCGATCAAGGATATCAGCCACCATGCAGATCTGGCTCTGCTGTCTATTACATCCCTAAGCGATCATCTGCGTGATGATCTGCCGCCGTTGATTTCCAGCGTAAAGGAAACAGCAGATCGCTCCCACGAGACGGTGCAGGCCGCAACCGATGCCATTAAGGATCTACAAGCCAAGCTGGATGTAACGCTCCTGAAAATGGACAAGCTGATGGACACCGGAAATACGCAGCTTGATGCACGCGGCAAAGATCTGCACGCAACATTAGCCTCTGCTACAAAAACTCTGGATTCCTTGCAGGATATCCTCTCACCACGTTCTATCGACCGAGCAAATCTGGATGCCTCACTGCGGGATATTGCTGCTGCTGCGGCCTCCCTACGTGGCTTCGCCAGCGATGTGGAACGTAACCCGCAACTTCTGCTGATGGGACGCCGCCCATGATGTTTCCTCCTCGCCGTATTGCTCTGGCTTTTTTGGGAGCCTGTACCCTGCTTGCAGGCTGCGCCTCTCCTCCCCTCCGGCTTTACACACTTGGCATGCCGGGAGACCGGGACGTTCAGCAGCCGCACCTTTCTACCCGCTTGACCACCATAAAAATTAGCCGCACGGTACTGCCTGATTATCTTGATAGCCAGGATATGATCACCCGGCAGGGAGAAGAAGTTATCCGTAGCCCGCGCTCACGCTGGGCAACACGGCTCTCTCTCGGCATTACGGATTTGGTGACCAACGAAATTGCATCATCCCACCCCAACGAACTGATTACAGATCAGCCATTGGCCGATGCAGCCAATATGCGCGTTCAGATCAACGTTTCTCGTTTTGATGTGAATGTAGATGGGCAGGCGGTCTTGGATGCAAACTGGGCCGTTATCCCACGGGATCCTAAAAAGCCGCTTATTCGTAACCGTGCGCATCTTACAGCTACCGGGTCTGTTTCTACGGATGCGGATACAGCATCCTTAATGCGTAATCTGGTTATTCAACTGGCAGACCAAGTTAATCTGTCCATTCCATCCACGCAGTAACAAAGCTGCCCGATATAACCACTTACGCGTAATTTCTGGTTATATCGGGTTGGGCTTCTAGCCCCGCTTTTTAACTGAAGCAGTTTTGCGCGGTTTTGCGGCTACTTTCTGAGCCACAGGACGTATTGTTTTTGCCGCAACAGAAGGCGCTGCTTTTTTGGTAGTGCGTGCAGCAACAGTTTTACTGGCAGCACGACGAGACACTGGCTTTCTTACAGGCTTTGCTGGCTTTTGTGTTTCTTCCAATTCTTCAGAATAAGAAAAACTAGCCTCAGCTCTGTGCGTTGCAATCAAACGCGCAATAAGCGCTTCATATTCAGCCAGATACGACTTGATACACAGAGTTTGTTCAGCTTTTTCTCTAACTGCGCGACGCAAACGGGTTGCCAGCGGCTTATTATTCAGCAGTTCCAGCACACCATCGGCAATTTTGTCTGGTTCTGTAAACGGCACCAGCACAGCGGTTTCCTGATCTGTCAGAAACTCCTGTACTGGGGCTGTCGCGCTTCCAACAATAGCGCACCCCATAGCCATTGCCTCGCGCAGAGACCACGAAGCCACAAAAGGATATGTGAGATAAACATGCGTATCTGAACGTTGTAGAAGACGCAGAAAATCTGGGTAATCAACTTTACCAGCAAAGTGTACCCGGCTTAAATCCAGTTGCCCTTCCAGCTCCTGAAGCATTTTCTCCCGCCAACAACCAGATGCCAGCGGTGCGCCGTAACTCACACCATCTCCCCCAACCATAATGACATGCGCGTTGGGTTGTTCTTCCAAAATTTGGGGAAGCGCACGCATAAACACATGGAAGCCGCGATAAGGCTCCAGATCGCGCGAGACATAGGTAATCAGTTTGTTCTTAGGTGAAATTTTGATATCACCCAGCTTGAATATCTTTTTTGCAAGTTTGGAATCTGGTTTACAGGTCTCCAGATCTACACCTTCACGCAGCACGGTAATTTTGTCTGCGGCCCATGCTGGGTAAGCGCTTTTCTGGAAATCAGTAGGCGTCTGGCCATAGCTGGGGCCAGTGAGAGCCAATAAGTTAATGGCGTTCTTGGCTCGCACAATAGGCAACATCTGGGGCTGAAGCGGAAATTCTGGATCAAACCCAACATCAAACCCAGGTTCTGTATGATAATAGAACTCAAAATACCCCAAGACAGGCACATCAGGGTACACATCCTGAATATTCAGCAGTTCTCCCCACCCGTGGTGGCCGATAATAATATCAGGCTGAAATCCTAGATTTTTGAGGGTGCGAGCGGCTTTTTCTACTTCATTGGCCCGCACCATTCCCATATCCAGCTCGCGCACGGCCAGATGAGCCTGTGCCGCAGCCCCACGGGGCATACGGTACCTTACCCGGCGCACACCCTTAATGGCGTTTTGATTATCTTCACTAATGAAAACAACTTCGTTATCACCGTTTTGCACCAGATGGCGCACAATGTGCAGATACTGGCCGGGAAAATTTTGATGGATAAAAAGGTATTTCAAACCTGCACCTGCGTGCTGCTCTAATCACAAATAAAAAACAGGCCCGATATTTCAACCGGACCTGTTCCTACATATTTAACGACGGGAAGGCTTGCGCCCACGTGCGCCACCGCGCCCTGCTGCTTTAGGCTTTGCCGCTTTCTGGGCGGTAGAAGAAGCACGACGAGGCTGAGGTTTGGCTGTGCGCCTTACTGGTTTAACCAGAATTTCCTCTTCAGCATCATCTTCTATTTCTTCTTCAAGCTCTTCTTCCTCAAGAAGTTCGGCTGCCTCTTCCAGAACTTCAGCTTCCAGTTCTTCTATTTCTTCTTCCAACAGAGCGGCCAAGTCTTCTGCGGCATTCTGCTTCCGTTTACGCCCACCCCGCTTGGCTTTACTTTCTGCATCACGCGGAAGAATTTCAACAAGGAAAGCTTCTAATGGTGCAAGGCTATCAGCTTCTACGGGTTCACCGTTATCAACAGGCCCAATTTTGGTGCCATCCGTAAAGCTGGCTGTAACTTGGCAAATGAATTTTTTAGCCGCAGCACCTTTCAGGCGCACACACAAACCCAAAATAGGCAATGCCATTCCGCGGCTGCCACAATACTGGCCACCTTCTACCCACGGAGAGAGCCACCCTTTACCCAGAACAGCCTGATATTCAATATCATCAGACTGAATGAGATGAGCGGGTGCGATACCAAAACCTTCAATCCATGCCTGGCTACCCGGCACACCCATCCATTCACCAAGGATACCGGTAACATCACCACGCCGTTGGATATGGGCCCCAATTTCTGGCTTCTGGGCCAGCGCAGCTTCTGCGGGTGCTGTTTCTTTTGGAGCAGCAGCGGCTCCTTCAGGTGCTACAGGTACAGCAGCAGTTGCAGGAACGGGCAACGGATCAGATTCCGCACTTAGCTGAATCACTTGCAAACGCGGTGCATCATGCCGCGTGTTCATTTCCTGATAAATAGTGATCATCACCTGTGCTGGGCCACGGCGCACACGTACCAATGCAGCATTGTTTCTGCCGCCCATCCAGCCATCTTGCTCAAACGTGACAATCTGCACATTGCCCGGAGCAGAAACAGGAGAAAGAGAAACACGAACCCCAGGCAAACCGGCAGATGTTGGCGGCTGCTGACCTGCTGCATGGCTGATGCAGAACAGACCGGTCTGGAGTGTCATCAGATGACCTGTGACTTTCAGATCAGTAATCCGCTGCTGGCTTGCCTGAGACATAAAACCTCTTCCATCCTAAATTTTCAGCTAAACTGTAAAACAAAAAAACACCGGTAAGTAAAGAAAGAGTTAGGTAAGCGAAAGCCTTCTTTTTTTCTCCATCTCTCTCCCCTTTTCCAGTAATTTCTTATTCAACTCCTGTATGGAAATACCAAACGGTACCACGCTTCCCAATCCTGTGGAACGAATGCGCTCTGCTGGGGCTCCCAGATCAAATGCAACAACATGCAATCCGGCTTTCCAGATATCTCCCAAAGCAAAACACCATGTTTCCGGCCATACAGACGGAAGCAAAGCGATGTCCGCATCTACTGCATGGATTAAGGAAACAACATCCTCTTTTTGGAACTCACCTGTTACAAAAATACGTTCTGTTTTTAACAATCGCGCATCATCACGTGTATGGCCTACAACCACAAACTCCAGCGGCAAATCGCGCAAAGCAGCATCCACTGCCAGTGCGAGCAAAATGTCATAACCTTTTTCTGGCCCTATGCCACCCACAACACACACCCGAATGCGCGGTGCAGTGCGTTTAAGACCTTGCGCCAAAAATGCACTTGCTTGTGCTGTTTTACGTTCAACCTGAACTGGAAACTGAAATTGCTTTTTTAAAAAGCTGTCTTTTTCCAGCCTTCGCACAGAAAAACGGACATCAGAAAAATATTTTTGCATCCTTCGCCCTGTATCGCGCGAGGGCACAAAAACCTGCTCTGCTTTTTTTAGAAAAATATGTGCCGCTTTACGATAGGCCGCAACACTCAGCGCATCATCCACGCGCCGCCCTAGCACCGTCACGCACACTTCACATGTGGCCACATCGGGTTCACCGCAATAACGATTTTCCCACCCCATTAATGAAATACGCGGGCAAAACCAGATATAATCATGCACAAACACATCATATGCGCATTTCAAACGTGCAGGCAGATCCATAACTTGCTGATCATGCCCGGCAGTTTGATGGAACTCAATTCGTCCCACGCCTTCTGCATGTAAGAGACGCAGCAAAAGCGCCATCTCCTTGGCAAACGTAAAATATAAGGAAGGATATTTTGCTGGGCTCCCCCCATCTTCCAGCACACATCCCTGCTCAGATGGACGTAAGATAAGTGGGCGTATTTTCCGGTCACACCAAAAGGCTATGCGCTCTTGCACCACCTTTTCCACACCACCACCTACGGCATGTGTGACCAACAAGACGGCTTGATCTGAAAAATCTTCTGCCCTGGCACTTCTAAAACGAACAAGATCAAGGCGCCTGCGTTCTGGAAAAAGTGGATCTGCCGCCATCCAGCGCGCAACGTAATCATGATACCCAGGGTGCAATTGCTCCAGAACCTTTTGGTTCCGCACCATTAAGGGGCTGCCACTTTCTCCAAACGAACTGCTGCCCACATGCGCCACAAACACACCGGAAGCAACCATATGCTTCCACCCAAGAGCACGGGCACGCATACAAAAATCGTTTTCTTCACCATAGCCTTGTGCAAACACATCCTCACGGAGCAACCCGGTCTGCTGCAAACAGTCATGGCGAATATACATGCAAAAACCATGAGCCGTGGGCACTTCTACAGCACGCCCCCTATTGGCTGCCTGTGCCATTTGCATGAACATATCTGTTTCTTCCTGATCCGGTACCGGATTTGCACCGTTTTTATCTGGATAGGAAAAAATACTGGCATCATTAGAAAGCGGCGTTACTGTTCCTGTATCTGGTGCTGCATAGGCAATTTTGCGTAATGCTTCCAGCCATCCTTCTGCCACCAATGTATCGCTATTCAGCAAGACAGCATCATGCGCAATGAGATGACGAAGCGCTTCGTTTACCGCACATGGGAATCCACCATTGCGCGCCCTTTCCAGATACCGGAAACCTGCCTGCTGACAAAAAACTGAAACAGAGGTGACCAAATCTGGCTCCGGGGATGCATCATTCACCACCCAAACGTGCACAGCGTCTTTTGGTTTCAGACTTGCTTGCACACTATGCAAACATGCTAAAGTAAGCATAGAATTTTTAAAAACTGGAATAACAACAACGGTTCCAGCAGTATCACCCAAAACCTTTGGTTGTGCGCCGCCATCTTCCATAACTGGAATAGGTATAATTTTTGGAACAGACACGCATGATTGAGACAGATCTTTCCCTTTGGTCTGCTCTGCTATGTAGTGTGCAATCTGGCTAACCCCAGAACGCAGCATATCCGGATCTATCGGACTCCCGGCTAGATCTTTTCCATCAGGCCCCACCACCCTTACCGGACCTTCTGGCAATGCAGAAAAAGGAATTGTGAACGCCCTATATCGCGCTAATGGTTGTTTTGAACTCACAGAATCACAAAAATCTTCTGCGGAAAACGTTAGAATTTTCTTATTTGTTTTTACATCTAGAATGTTCAAAAGAGGCGCGTTATCGGAATCATGCGGCAGCCAGACCCAGCCTGTCAGTCCTTCTTCTCCTGCATCCACCAATCCTTCGCACTGCATGATTTTTTGTGGACACACACCGCCATCTGGAAAAATCATGCCCTGAGCAGGCATTATGCAAAGCGTATGCGCCGTTTGCCACCCTGATGGGCAAAACCAAGCCCCCTTTTTACGCACGGCTTTTTTTAGATGACCATCAACAACCAGTTGCAGTCCTTTTGCTGGAAGGCCTACCCCTACAATTTGGCCATTCCCCCGCACTCCATACCAACTGGGCATGCCATTCAAACGTGCAATAATTGTTGCCAATTTTTCTATATCTGGTGTGCAGGCATAATATGTGAGCAAATGCCGTATAGAGAGCAAAGCCTGATACCCAACACCATTGGCCTGCTTTAATGTTGCCCGCAGGCTCCACCCTTCACGAAAATCAAATTTTTCTAAAAGCTGATCTAAAAGTTCAACAGCAGCATCATTGTTTCCCACTGCCTGACGCGCCAAAACCAGCGCAAACATAACATGTGGGTTATCACGCGCTTGTCTGTTCGCTCTTTCCAGCCAATCCCGCGCTAGGGCGTAAGACCCTGCTTGCCAGGCAACATTTCCCTGCCTGAAAGATTCCTGTGCTGCCGCACTTGCGCGTTGTTCATACGCAGTTCGGTCTGCCTCCGTGACAAACCCTGCCTGCTGACTCTCAGACTGTTTCAGGGCTGCCATAAATATGCACCTACTCTTTTAATTATACTGTAAAATAAAATACCAAACCTTTTGAAATTTGAAGAACTTTTCTAGGAAGGTGCTTTGACACCCTCATCAACTCCAAGCTTGGAAAGCTCAATACTTGCTTGCAGAATATTCTGCTTTTCTGCTTTGCGATACCAAGATCTGGCTTCTTCCAGGTTCTTGTCTCCACCAATTCCATTGGCCAGATAACGCCCCATCATCAACTGCGCGAGGCCATGACCGCCTTCTGCCGCCTGTTGAAACCATGACCGTGCCAGAACCAAATCTTCTGGAATTTCATGCCCACCACCATACATGGCGCCAATAGAGAACATAGCATCCACATTGCCAGAATCCGCTGCTTTTCTATACCACTGTAGGGCCTGTGGATGATCTTTTACACCGCCTGTTCCTGTAATCAGCAGGTGTCCATAGGTAAGCTGCGCTTCGGTCATGCCAGATTCAGCAGCCTTTTCCATCCACTCCCGCCCTTCTTGAGGGTTACGTTCTGCACCGCGTCCCTCTAGCAGCATACGTCCATACCAATACTGCGCATTTACAACCTTATCGGCAGCTTTACGTATCCACTTAAGAGCCTCTTCCTCATTCTTCTGAGAGCCAAGCCCTTGGGCAAGCGCAACACCAACATTAAACGCAGCCAGAAAATCATCCTGTGCCGCAGCTTTCCGATAACATTCTAAAACTTCGGCAGCTTCTGCTGTGGGAACAATACCCGCCAAGGCCAGATTACCCAATTCAGCCGTAGCTTCCTTATCGCCCTGCTCTGCTGCAATTTTAAACCACTGCGCGGCTGCCTGCGGATCTTTTGGTACCCCCGTGCCACTCAGATAAATATTGCCTAATATACGACTGGATGCGGCATGCCCCTGATCCGATGCAAAACGATACCAAGAAATAGCTTCTGCATAATTGGGGGGCATATCGCCTCCCCGTCCGTGCATATCCCCCAAAATGGCAGCGGCTTCACCATCCCCCGCCAAGGCGGCACGCCTTAACCACGTTTCACCTCGCACAGTATCACGCGCAACACCCTTGCCAGAAAGCAGGGCCAAACCATATTTTGCTTGCGCACCACGAACTTTCTTTTCCGCTGCTTTTGCAAAATATTGTGTGGATTCAGGAATGTTTTGCGGAATACCTATGCCACGTTCCGCCATAACACCCATAAGATATTGGGCAGTACCCATATCACCATCAGCAGCTTTTTTTAGCTCAACTGCGGCATCTGCATAATCTTCCTGCGTTTTTGCTTTAGCAAGCGCTGCAAGACCAAGCCCCAGATGCCCCTGCACGCAACCACTGGCAGCAGCCTTTTGATACCAATCCAAAGCCTGTTCAGGATTACGAATTTCTTCCGGGCCAGCTGTTAAAATATACCCATACAGGGCCTGACCATCAGCATATCCAGCCTCTGCTGCACGCTGGGCCCAGTGTGCAGCTTTAATAAAATCGGGCTCTCTCTTGGTTTGCTCGGCTGAATTATCAAAAATTGATTTCGGTGCATGATCTTCCACTTCCTGTGGCAGACCATGCAGATACAACGTTGCAAGAATAAAAGAAGCCTGCGCCCATCCATTCTGGGCAGCACGGCGCATCCAGCGTGCGCCTTCCACCAAATCTGGCGGTGCCCCTTTTGCCGTTAAATAACATTGACCTACTAGAAATTCGGCCTCTGGAGATCCTTCCCGTGCAAGAACGGCCAGTTGGCTAAACGCGACATTAGGTTGGTTTTCCAGTTGTGCTTTGGCCTGCTCAAGCCGCGTTTGTATATCTTTGCCCGACTTGCCAAACGTTTTCTGAAACAGTTTCCAGACCAAAGCACCAACCCTCTACAACTCAGAGTATTATATTTCACCCTTTCTAATCAGGGTTCGCGCATACCATTTGTCATCAATGGCACAAAGCTGTTCAGCATATATTGCATGATAGTACGCTTACCAACACGAATATCCGCCGTAACTGGCATACCTGGCTGTGGGTGAAAGAAATTGGGCACATTATGCAATGTATATTTATCTACCCGCAGACGAACTCTGTAAAAGGACTTGGAAGTGTTATCTGGCGTAACATCTTCTGAGCTTGGCCCACTTCCGTTACCCGACACAAAAGAGTCTGCACTGATAGTTTTTACAGTTGCTTCAGCACCACCATATTGCTGGAAAGGGAAGGTCGCAAACTTCACCAAAGCTTTATCACCAAGACGCACAAAACCTGCATCTTCTCCGGACATAGCAGTTTCAATTTCCAGCCCCTTACCTACAGGCACAAGAGTCATAATTTTTTCGGCTGGCGTTACAACAGATCCGACTGAAACTTTGGCAATATTAAGCACAACAGCATCTTCATCCGCTTTAAGCCCGACCATACTGTTATGTAAAACAGCTTTTTGATAAGAGCCTTTGGCTTCGGACAGCTTATGCTGCGCGGAAATCAGATCTTTATAAATCTCTGCTTTCCACGTTTGAATGTAACCTTCTTTTTCAGATATAGCAGCCGCCAGTTTATTCCGTGTTGAAGATGCCTGCTGCTGGGCCGAAATCTGTGAGCGCTCAACTTCCATCAAATCGTTCTGAGCACTTAAAGTGGAAAGTCGGCTACCTACCTGATCCTTCTGCAACTGCATACGCATTGTATGCACATCACCAGCTACCTTTGCGCGAGCGGCATACATTGCAGCATTTGCAACGTAACCCTGTAAATCACTTTGCAAACTGGCAATCTGCCTGTTGTAGTTTTCGACTTTAGCATCAAATTCTGCCATCCGTCGCAAATAGGCTTCGCCCTGCGGCAAGGTTGCAGCATTGTTTAGGTCGGGTTTGTAAGTCTGTCCGTTAGCTTCTGCTGTAAGACGATCCACCTCTGCTTGATACTGATCCATCTGAGTTTTCAGATTTTCACTATCTGCACCAGTTTGCGTGGGGTCTAGATGCGCAAGAATATCACCTTTATGGACAAAATCCCCTTCCCTCACATCAATAGACCGCACAATTGATGTATCCAAAGGCTGTATTACCAATGAAGCTTCACTGGAAACCAATCGCCCTTGAGTAGAAACAACACGATCCAGCGGAAACACTGTAAGCCCGATTAAGGAAAACAGCATCAATCCGCCAATAATCCAAATCATATACTGAGCGGTGGGCGTGGGTGGCATATTGACCAGCGCCGCCGTTGGAGAATGAAACTCCAACAATGCAACGGGCATATCCCCTGGTGCATACGGATCATCCGCCTGCTTAAGGAAATCATCCGAAGAGGGCACTACCTCTTGCTGCTGGTTATTGCCTGAAGAACCTTGTGGCACAATATGTGCATCCTGTTCGCTCATGGGATTATTCTCCTTCCGCGATCAAAGATGCATCTCCAGATTGGGCACGAGATTCCGTATGCCGGTTCTGCTGCATCCAAAGTGTCCGATAAATATCACACCGTTCAAGCAGAACGTCATGTGGCGCAATATCAACCACTGCGCCCTGATCCATCACGCAGATCTGATCACAATTCACCAAAGAAGATAGTCGATGAGAAACAATCACCATGGTACGGCCTTTACCAATCCGTTCCAGGTTGGCGTTAACCAAAGCTTCACTTTCTGGATCCAAAGCAGACGTTGCTTCATCCAAAATCATTAGCTTAGGATCAGTAATGACAGCACGCGCAATGGCAAGGCGCTGGCGTTGCCCACCAGAAATATTGGTTGAACCTTCCTCAATAAAGGTTTCGTAACCTGCTGGCATCCGCTCGATAAATTCTTCAGCACCTGCCATTCTGGCAGCGTGAACGACATCATCTATCGTAAACCCTGGGCGGCCAGCGGTAATGTTATCACGAATAGTGCCACGGAACAGGAAGTTATCCTGCAACACAACCCCGAACGAACGGCGCAAATGGGTTAGATTAATTTCACGCAGATCAACACCATCCAGCTTGAGATAGCCTGTATAAGAACGGCTAACACCTTGTAGCAGACGTGTAATGGTGGATTTACCTGAGCCGCTTCGGCCAACAAGCCCAAGCATGGTGCCTGCGGGAACTGAGAAGTTTACATCCTTCAAAGCCAGCCGGGTAGAACCTGGATAAGAAAAATTCACATTTTCAAAGGAAAGCGCCCCCTGAATACGTGGACGCATACCCGTTGTAAGGGCTTGTGTTTCTGTAGGCTGGTTCAACACCGAGGCAGCTTCCCCCAAGGAAGCCATGACTTCGTTGAAGTCATCCATAAGCCTTGCCACTCCAACCAACGGAGCAGCCACACGGCCACCCAGCATCATGAACGCAATCAAGCCGCCCACGCCCACTGTGCCGGGGCTAACAAGAGCCAGATAGGCACCCACAAGAATGATGCCACGACTGATAAACAGATCTAGCGGCATAACCAATGTCTGAGGCCAGTTTGAAAAACGCCCCACGGCAAGCTTCCAGCGGATAACGTTTGCCGTAGCATCATCCCATGTCTGTTTGCGGATTGGCTCCAAGGCCAATGTTTTCAGCGTACGAATACCAGCCACGCTTTCATACAAAATAGCGCTTCGTTCCCGGTCTGCAGCCAACTGATTCCCCATCAGCTTGGCCAGCGGCCCCATAGCCACCACCACAATCAAACCAATAAGGCCAGCACAAGCCACAGTCATCCATGCCAGCGTCGAACTGAGAATGAACAGGAAAGGCAAAATAACAACCAGTGTGAACAAATCCAGAAAGGTCGACATCAGCCGACCTGTCAGAAAATCTCGCACTTTATAAATGGCCATTACACGCCCAAGCACGTTCCCCGCCTGTTGCCGTTCAAAATACTCCAACGGCAAGGATACAAGACGATTAAACAGATGCAGTGAAATACGAGAATCGATACGCGTTGTGAGCACCAAGGACAGCTCACGTCGGGCGTAACTGATTAAAACTTCATAAATCGAAAATATAAACAGCAACCCAGAAATCGACACGAGTGTCGACATCGAGTGGTAGCCTACAACCTTGTCCACCACCTGCATAACAATAAGCGGGGGGAAAATTTGCAACAAACTCAATGTCATGGATGCAATGCATATATCACGCAAGGAGCGCTTTTCACGCAGCACCATCTTAGCCAGCCAACCCAGACTGACTGGTGCCTCGGCTTCTGATTGCCCTTTGCGCTGCTTAATAAGCAGAATATCGCCCGTCCAGATTTGGGACAAGCGCAGCTCATCCACCGGCACAGCGGCTACGGCAGCCCCTTTAAGCGGATCTTGCAGCCATACAACACCACGCTCTGGTGTTGCGTTGGTCATCAACGCTGCCGAACCATCACGGAACATCAGAACGATTGGCGGCGAGTTCACCATCTTAACAAGATAACGCCACTTTATCCGTATTGCCTTTGCAACAGCACCCTGATCTTCCAACCAGCGCACCAACGTTGCAGGAGATGGCGTATTTTCCCCCGGTTCTGCCGCAAAATCACGGATATCCAGCTCCAGACCGTGATACTTGGCAGCTGCAATAACAGCTTTCAGTCTGATAACCGGTGCAGAAACAGGAGCCCCTTGGCCGCGCTCTGTATTTGAAGAAGAACCGGCCTGTTCCGGCACATGATCAGTCTGGTCCACGCACAACCCTTTTGGTTAAACCAACTCAACAAACAGCAATACCGTACAAATATAGCAGAGACTTGTTCGCCCGGCACATGCGCCGTTATGACAGGAGAAGACACACTCTCCAAGTTTTTCTATGTGGTTTATCACAAAATCCATGAAGAAAACGAAGCAGTACCTAAAGTTAGAAACCATTTTAATCAGGAAATTGATAAAAAGAATTTAAAAACCCTTCTTTCCGCAACCGGTTGCGCACTTTTTGTGCTTCATTTTCGCAACATATAACCCATACCGAGCGATAAGGCTCGCAGCGCCCCAGAACACTTTGTTGAGCCTGCGCCAGCAAAAAAGCCGATAGGCCCCCTTGCCCCACACAACAGACGCATTGGGCAGAATGACGCCCAAATTCTGGCCCCAGCACTCCGCCCCAGCGCCAGACATGCTGCCATTTTGCCTTCTGTTCTTCTGTTACTTCTGTATTAACAAGTAAAAGTGCATCTTTGTGCCCGTATGCTGCATCATCTGGCACTGATGTACAAACATGCAGCATTATCCGGCCATCCTTGGGCTTTGCGCTCTGCTTCATAAGGCTAGTGGACATACGGGCTGCTCTCTGAAATAACGTGAAACCCTGTGCTTTGCGGTGTTGGGAAAGCACTCTTCCCTTTCCTTTATATATTTTATGGTCGCCATGTCTTCTCGTCTGCCTCTTCTTGATGCCCTCCGTGATCAGGTTCTGCTTTGTGATGGAGGCATGGGTTCACGTATCCAGATGCTGGATCTGGATGTCCAGCGTGATTACTGGGGGCAGGAAAACTGCACCGAAATTCTCACGCTCTCACGCCCGGAACTTATCCGTGAAATCCACCGCGGTTATTTTGAAGCTGGCGCAGATATGGTGGAAACCAACACCTTTGGTGGCTCCCCCATCACACTAGGCGAATTTGGGCTGACAGATAGAACGCGTGAGATCAACAAAAACTCCGCCCTATTGGCGCGTGAAGCCGCAGAAAGCTTTGCCGATGGACGCGCCCGCTATGTTCTGGGTTCCATGGGGCCTGGCACCAAGCTGCCCTCTCTGGGCAATATTGATTATGATAGTTTGGAAGCTGCTCTGGCAGAACAAGCACGCGGCCTGATTGAAGGCGGCGTAGATGCCATCCTAATTGAAACCTGCCAAGACACACTCCAGATTAAAGCTGCCGTAAACGGTGTAAAAATTGCCCGTGCAGAACTTGGTGCTTCCACGCCTATTTTTGTGCAGGTTACCGTAGAAACCACAGGCACCCTTCTGGTAGGGCCAGATATTGCTGCGGCAGCCACAGTCATTCACAGCCTTGATGTAGATCTGATGGGTCTGAACTGCGCTACAGGCCCGCAGGAAATGGCCGAACATGTAAAATGGCTAGCTGAAAACTGGCCGCGGCTGATTTCCGTCCAGCCCAATGCGGGCCTGCCTGAACTCGTAAACGGCCAGACCCATTACCCCCTAACTCCCGCAGAAATGGCTACATGGGTTGAGCGCTTTATTACAGAAGATGGCCTAAATCTGATTGGCGGATGCTGTGGCACTTCCACACCGCATACAGAAGCGCTGGATGCCATGTTGCGCCGCCGTGCAGAAGGAACAGGCCGCCTGCGCCCTGCCCCTGTGCCGCGCACATCCGTATGGGTGCCTTCTGTTGCCAGCCTTTATTCTCAGGTGCCGCTCCGGCAGGAAAACGCCTATTTCTCCATTGGGGAACGCTGCAATGCCAACGGCTCCAAGAAATGGCGCGAACTTCAGGAAGCGCATGACTGGGATGGCTGTGTAACTGTTGGGCGTGAACAGATACGAGAAGGCTCTAATGCTCTGGATATCTGCACGGCCTTTGTAGGCCGTAACGAACGTGCAGAAATGGATGAAGTAATCAAACGCTTCACCTCATCCGTAAACGCACCATTGGTAATTGATTCCACCGAAACACCGGTGATTGAAGCCGCTCTCAAGCTGCATGGTGGCAAGCCCATTATCAACTCCATCAACTTTGAAGATGGTGAAGGTCCTGCTTCAGACCGCATGACACTGGCCCGTAAGTTTGGTGCCGCTGTTGTTGCCCTGACCATTGATGAAGAAGGCATGGCCCGCAAGCCAGAAGACAAGCTGCGCATTGCTAGCCGCCTTGTGGAATTTGCCTGCGAAAAATACGGTCTGCCACAATCTGACCTGATGATAGACCCCCTCACCTTTACCATCGCCACCGGTGCGGAAGATGACCGCAAACTGGGGCAATGGACGCTTGAGGGCATTAAAATGATTCGGGATGCCTTCCCGGATATTCAGATCGTACTAGGCCTCTCTAATATTTCCTTCGGGCTGAACCCAGCAGCCCGTGCTGTGTTGAACTCGGTCTATCTGGATCATGCCGTCAGAGCAGGCATGACAGCCGCTATTGTGCATGTTTCCAAAATCCGTCCACTGCACCTGATTGCCCCCGAAGAGGTAAAGGTTGCGGAAGATCTGATTTTTGACCGCCGCACAGAAGATTATGACCCATTACAAACACTTCTGGCCATGTTTGCAGACCGTAAGGCAGCAGATGCGGTGAAGCGCAAACGGGCTGAAACGGCAGAAGAACGCCTGAAAGACCGTATTGTTGATGGGGACCGAAAAGGGCTGGAAGCAGACCTTGAAGAAGCCATGCAGAACATGGCTCCGCTGGATATCATCAACACCGTTCTGCTGGATGGTATGAAGGTGGTTGGAGAACTGTTTGGTGCAGGCAAAATGCAGCTACCATTCGTGCTGCAATCTGCCGAAACCATGAAAGCCGCCGTTGCCTATCTGGAACCGCATATGGAGCGGACAGATGGCCAGCAGCGCGGCACAATTGTGCTGGCTACAGTAAAAGGCGATGTGCACGATATCGGCAAAAACCTTGTAGATATCATTCTCACCAACAATGGGTACCGTGTTGTCAATCTGGGCATCAAAGTGCCTGTGCAGGACATGATTGAAGCCGCACGCAAGGAAAAGGCCGATGCCATTGGCATGTCTGGCCTGTTGGTGAAGTCCACCGTTATCATGCGTGAAAATCTGGAAGAAATTTCACGCGCTGGGCTGGATACACCCGTTCTGCTGGGTGGCGCCGCCCTTACCCGCAACTATGTAGAAGAAGATTGTGTTGCTGCCTATGCACCCACAGGCCGGGTGGCTTACGCGCGCGATGCTTTTGATGGCCTGACCCTTATGGATCAGGTCAGCCAGAAAAATTTTGATGATTATCTGGCCGCCATCCAGAAACGGCGTGAAGGCAAAGCCACCCGCACCAATGCCCGCGCGCCAGAAACGGCAGAAACACGCGGTTTTGGCCCTGTTGATGTTGCAGCAGCCCGCGCACGGCGCGAACGCCTGACAGCAGATGAACCACCCATGGTTCCGCCATTCTGGGGTTCCCGCGTTCTGGAAGCTACACCGGAAGCCGTTCTGCCGTTCCTGAACGAACGCGCACTTTACCAGTTCCAGTGGGGCTTCCGTAAACAAGGCCGCTCCTTGGATGACTTCTTGATCTGGGCACGGCAGGAATTGCGCCCGATCCTGCGCCGCATGCTGGATCTGACAGCCAAAGAAAATATTCTCAAACCGCAAGCCATTTATGGCTACTGGAAAGCCGCCGGCGATGGCAACGATCTGGTGCTGTTTGAAGAAGACGGCACAACCGAAGCCTGCCGTTTCACCCTGCCACGGCAGCCAAAAGCGGATGGCGAATGTATTGCTGACTTTGTGCGCGATATATCAAACCCAGAACGTGATGTTATCGGCCTACAAGTTGTAACAGTCGGCCAGAAAGCATCCGACATCGCCCGCGATTGGTTTGAGGAAAACCGGTATCAGGATTATCTGTACCTGCACGGTCTTTCCGTTGAAATGGCAGAAGCCATGGCCGAATACACCCACAAGCGTATCCGGGCCGAACTTGGCTTTGCTGGGGAAGATGCCCGCGATATGGAAAAGCTGCTTCAGCAGGGATATCGCGGATCTCGCTATTCCTTTGGGTATCCGGCCTGCCCGCGCCTGGAAGACCAGCACCCCATTCTGGCCCTGCTGGATGCCGAACGCATTGGGGTTTCCCTAACAGATGGAGATCAACTCCATCCGGAACAGTCTACCTCCGCCCTTGTTATTCTCAACAAGCACGCAAAATACTTCACAATCTAACACCATTGACCAAGGGTGAAGATGCAGCGCATCATTCACCTTATGGTTACCTCACCCCCACCTGCCTCTCCTCCAGCCAGCGTCGCTCTCAAGCGGCTCTGTCGGCAGGTTGGGCTCCATGCCACAAACTGCACTGCCGCGTTTATAGATAACCGGCAGCAGGATGTGGTGCATGAAAGTGCCTTGTTCCTGCAAACCCTACACAAATTGTGGGAAAGCCAAAACGTTGATCCGGCTGAAGTATGGACAGAACTGCTGCGTAGGCTGGAAGTGGCAGAATTGCTGATGAAGCTGAACCAACCCCCGCACAGAAAAAAACGAAACGGCAAGATTGTGCGCCCTTGGCGCGTCACCACCAGCAAGCTACCATAAAATACAGAAGCGCATGACAGGTCGCTCATACATTGGCATAAAGCGTCCCTCATGGCTGCCATAGATGCTCTCTCTCTGCTGATTATTGGCCTGTCTGCCCTGCATGGCGCATGGCGGGGGTTTACGCGGCATGCGTTAGGCTTTGTCAGTTGGGGCATTGCCATTGTGCTAGCTCTGCGCTTTCACGCAGTTTTTCTGCCCTATGTGCAGCGCTTTATCACCTCTTCTGCGGGTGCGCAGATAGGCGCCTTTATTCTGCTGCTGCTGGGCGTGCTGTGCGCTGGCTATGTGCTGTCTGCAGCTATTGTCCGAATCGTGAAAGCAACACCATTGGATGCGCTGGATCGGCTTCTTGGGCTGCTTTTTGGTATTGTGCGCGGGATGTTTTTGGTGGTCGTGCTCTTCATGGCCGCACAATGGCTTTTGCAACCCCAAGACATGGCCGCCCTGACAGAAGATAGCCGACTGGCCCCTTACATCCGGCTCGGTGCATCCCATATCCAGCCATATCTACCGGATTTAAGCGCAAAAGGGGTTGCGCGGAATCCTTCTACAGGTCATGACGCCACCTTGTGATCCCATACGGCCAGTTTCTGACCTTCTGCGGAGGCCCTGCACGCTTATGCTCGCCCATCCCACGCCGTCTGCTTCCTTACCTGATCCACTGACACTGGATGATGACCATCCGCACGAAGAATGTGCTGTCTTTGGTATCTGGAACGCTAAGGATGCTGCCCCCCTTACCACTCTGGGTTTGCACGCCCTTCAACACCGCGGGCAAGAAGCCGCTGGTATTGTGTGTTTTGACCCGCAGGAACGTCGCTTCCATTCTCACCGGGGCCTTGGCCTTGTCAGTGATGTGTTTGCAGATTCCCGCGTTATGGCCACGCTTAAAGGCACACGCGCCATTGGTCATAACCGCTACGCCACAACAGGCGCTACGCTGCTCCGCAATGTGCAGCCTTTGTTTGCTGAATTTGCGTTTGGCGGCTTGGCCGTTGCCCATAACGGCAACCTCACCAATGCGGACACCCTGCGCAGCGAACTTATCCGCCGTGGTTGCCTGTTCCAATCCACGACAGATTCGGAAGTTTTCATCCATCTGATTGCCATCTCTCTGTACGCAACAGTAGAAGACCGGCTGATTGATGCGCTTAAACGGGTAACCGGCGCATATTCGTTGGTTGTGCTATCTGAAGAAGCGCTGATTGGTGTGCGAGACCCCATGGGTGTGCGCCCGCTGGTGCTCGGCAAGCTGCCATCTGAAGATGGTAAACAACCTTCTTGGGTGCTCGCATCAGAAACCTGTGGTCTGGACATTATCGGCGCAGAATTTGTGCGTGATGTGGAACCGGGCGAACTGGTTGTGATTGATGAAAACGGTATCCGCTCTTTGCGTCCGTTTGGTGACACGCACCCACGCTTTTGCGTGTTTGAATACATCTACTTCGCACGCCCCGATTCTGTTCTGGAAGGCTTGCCTGTTTACGAAGTGCGTAAGCAGATCGGCCACGAACTGGCGCGCGAAAGCCATGTAGATGCGGATGTTGTGGTGCCAGTGCCCGATTCTGGTGTGCCTTCTGCTATCGGCTATGCTGAAGCCAGCGGCATTCCTTTTGAACTGGGCATTATCCGCAACCATTACGTGGGCCGCACCTTTATCGAACCCACAGATCAGATCCGGCATTTGGGCGTGAAGATGAAACACTCCCCCAACCGCCCTATTCTGAGCGGCAAGCGCGTTATTCTGGTGGATGATTCCATTGTGCGCGGCACCACATCCCGCAAGATTGTGGATATGGTGCGGGCTGCTGGTGCAACAGAAGTGCATATGCGCATTTCTTCCCCACCCACACGGCATTCCTGCTTTTATGGCATTGATACGCCAGAACGCAGCAAGTTGCTGGCTGCCCAGAATGATCTGAAAGCCATGGCGGAACTCATTGGCGTAGATAGCCTTGCCTTTATCTCGCTTGATGGGTTGTATCGCGCTATGGGTTATAAAGACCGTCAGTCGAGCGATGCCCGCTATTGCGATGCCTGCTTTACGGGGGAATATCCTATCCCCCTTATTGACCATGATGCGGAGTTTGGCCCAGGCACCGCCTGAAGCCAGCATTCTCACCAAATAAAAAAGCGGCCAAGTTGGCCGCTTTTTTTGTAACCTTTATTCTCCACGCTTTCGCGCAAGATCACCCATGCTGTGCTTTCTTGCGCACAATAGTATGCCGCCCAGAGGATTGCCCGGAAGGAAGCTGGCGCAACTGCTGCGCAGCAACATCTGCCAATTGGCCCAGAAGCTGGCTTAACACCTGTACCATTGGCATGGTGGCACTGGCCTGTGTGCCTTGCAGTGTAAAGTTCTGCATATAATACTGCTCATCCTTACCGGGAGCGCCAGCAGAAGCAGGCTGGATGGATAACGTGGCATCCAACTCCACATTACCTGATGGGCCAGTTGAGAAGCGGCTGATGGACATATCCACATAGGCCTCTGGTTCTGTCGCCACTGTATCATTCTCTACAAACACGCCTGTACCCGGCAGGCGCTGTGCCAGATCACCCGCCATAACGCGGCTGATCTGTGCTGGCAAAGAATCACTCCATGCATCAGCAGAAGATACTGTAAGCTTATAGCCACTATCTGCCGTAACAATCCGATCCCGATCCAGACCAGATGCCACGGTTGGTAGGCGCACTTCTACAAAGCGCGGGCCACCCGGTTGCGGTTGGCCGGGCGTAACCGCCAATGTGTAAAGTGAAGGGCTACCGCCAGAGCATGCGGTTAGCGTAACAGCCATAACACCCAACCCGGCCACACCACTCAGGCGGAGCAACATACGCCGGTCAAGACGGGTGTTCATGGGCTTACAAGAAACAGTTTGCGTCATGATCTTATCGTCCTGAAAGCAGTGCGGAAGGATGATTGGTCAGGAAGTCTGACAGGAAACGCAGGGAGCGCGCTGTCTGCCCCAACTGCACCACCATGGATTGCAGATTGCGATGGAAATCACTGTTGCCGCCATAACTGGCCAGCAAGCGGTTGGCATTTTGCAGGGTTTGATCAAGCTGCTGTGCCATTTCTGGCAGACGCTTGCTCAACGGTGCCATGCCGTTGCGCAGATCCTTTGTAAGAGCCTGCAGGTTCTGCATGGAATTCCGCAACCCAACCAGAGACTGCTTTACGTCTGGGCTCACCAGTGTCTGATCTGCATGGGCTAGCAGGTTATTGGCGTTTGTACCAATCTGTTCAAATGGCATCGCGGCCAAACGAGATGTAATGGTGGACAGGGAATCCATAATCCCGCCCATACCACCAGCTTGGCTTGGAATAACCAGCGTTGCGCCTTCCATGCTGGTTGTAGCGGGCGCTGGGTTCTTGATAAAGTTGAGGGAAATCATCCCCTCACCCGTCAGAAAGCTCACGCTATCTGTTGAGGCACGCAGGCCATTCGCTACCAAAGTGCGGAACATGTCTGTCAGATTATTATTCCGTAGCTCAGCCGAAGACAGCACACGTTCAGGCTGCACTTCCATGCCAATACGTACGCGCGGATGCCCGGGGTTGGAGCTTAGATCCAGCTTTACACTGGTTACATTCCCCACCTGAATCCCAAACATCGTCACCTGGCTGCCAACATCCAGACCTTTGACAGAAGACATCACATAAGTCGCAAGGGGCACGCGCTCACGGTAGCCCGCATTATCTGCATCCTCATGCGTGTCATACAGCTTGAACACTGTATTAGCCGGAGCCTCTGATGCCGGGTGCATGCGGCTTTCTGCAACAGGTGGCAAACCAAAAGCCACGCCACCAGAAAACAAAGCCTGCAAGGATTGCAGCTGCACTTTAAGCCCACCGGCACCAAATCCAACCTTAACGCCAGACACATTCCAGAAGCGGGAATTGGTATTTAGGTAATGGTCATAAGGGTCGCGCACAAAAATCTGGATCATCACCGGGCCGCGGCCGCCGGGTGGCATGGTGTACCCCAGCACTTCCCCAACATCCACATCACGGAAGAAAACAGGGGCGCCCTGCCCGATAGACCCAATATTACCCGCTACCAGCGTGTAAATACGGCCCGGCTGATCAGACCGCACACCCGGGGGCGCTTCCAACCCTTCAAACGTTGTGGTGCGTTTGCCTGCGGGGTGGCCATTTTTGTTCAGGCCAGGATCAAACGCAATATACGCACCAGACATCAGGGTTTCCAAACCGGTAATGCTGGCCCCATTGATACGCGGACGCACAACCCAAAACCGGCCGCTATCCGTAAGCATATCATTCGTACCCTTGTTCATACGGATACGCACTTTGACATGCCGCAGATCATCAGTCAGCGAAACATCTTCCACAGTACCTAAAACCACAGATTTGTTTTTCACCTGTGTCTGGCCGCTGGTCAAACCATCTGCCGTATCAAATACAACGGTAATTTCTGGCCCGTTATCCATAAAACTGCGCCAGACCAGAAAGCCCGCAATCAGCACGGAAACAATGGGAATAATCCAGATAATGGAAAACCGAATGCGCCTTACCAGAGCATCCTGAGCACTTTCCCCTTCTGGAGGAGAGAAATGATTATGACTGTGTCCGTTCACGCCCTGTCCGGCTCCATGTTGTCCCAATATGCAGCGGCCTCAATTTTTGCCGGACAATTTTGCCCGGCATCGGCTGGGGCCGTATCGCCGTTTTTGCCCGCTGCATCCCACATCAGCCGAGGGTCAAATGCATGCACTGCAAAAATTGTCAGCACCACTACGGCGGCAAAACATACCACACCACCATTGGCGCTGATGCTAGCCATACTGCTGAAGCGCACCATAGCCACCAGAATGGAAACCATGAACACGTCAATCATAGACCAGCGCCCGATAACATCTACCAGCCTGTAAAGTCTGGATCGAGCAGGCAGATTTCGTGCAGAATGGCACTTGGTGCTGATCACCATAAACAGCAGCCCGATAATTTTAAGAACGGGCACCAGCACACTGGCAAAAAGTACCAACAGGGAAAGCGGGATCATGTTGCTCTCCCACAGCTCTATGGCCCCTTCCACAATAGTATGCCCTGTTCCCGCACCCAGCCGGATAACGGTCATAACCGGGTAAATATTGGCAGGCAGGTAAAACACCACCGCAGAAACAAGCAGCGCCACAGTGCGGGCAATGCTGTCTGGCTTGCGTTGCCGCAACACATGCCCACAGCGTGGGCAAAAACCCAGTGGAGCTGTTTGATCCAACTTTTCATCAAACACCAGCACCGCAGAGCAAGAAAGGCAGGAAACCATATGGCTGGCTGGTGGGATCTGATCATCCAGCCCGATTTCCTCGCAGGTCAGACGCACACGTTGATTATCCATCCGCCGCAAACTGGTATCTGTTTGCCTGCGTCGCCAAATCAGTTCCGTATCCAAAGTGGCATCTGTGGCGGACATGGTAACCATAAGTGAGGCAACCAGAAAGACCGCTGCCCCAACTTGTACGTAAGCCATATCTGACAGCTTGGTATAGGCCACGAAAACGCCCAGAATATATACTTCCACCATCGACCACGGGCGTAAACGTTCATACCACTTCAGAAGATGCGGCACCCAGAACGGCAGCTTGGGCTGAAGTGCACCCACCAGCACAAGCATCATCATGCTGATAACAAGCCCCGGCACAATAATGGTGGCTATTGCCACCAACACGCCAATTTCGCCCCAGCCCTCATGCAGCAATTCTATCGGGCCGGTAAGGATATCTACGGTTCTCTCCCGCCCATACAGATCCAACATCATCAAGGTGGAAAGCAGCATGGCCAGGTAGAGAGATGCCGAACTGATGCAAAAGGCCAATGGCGTTGCGATAGGAGAGGTACGATTACGCCGATCCAGCAACTGCCCACACCGACAACACCGTGCCTGTGTTCCGGGCTTAAGCTCTGAAAGGTGCTGGTAATGGCCACAACAGGGGCATTCAACAATACCCTGCACAAGCCGAACATGCCGCTTTTCATCAACCGGAACATTCTGCCCGGGATTAAGGGCCTCCCGCACCAGGCCAAATAACTGCGACATATTCATACGGATAGTTCTTAAAACGAAAAAACCGTTCCGTCACACTCAAAACAGAATGGCACCCCTGCTTAAAGCCAGAAATGCCGTTTTGTTGTTGTTCAAGTCACCGGGTGAATTGCAATTTCTCCTTGCGTAGGCATGGGGATCATGATAGTCACCGCCCCGCAAACAAAATGTGCCCGCTTAGCTCAGTTGGTAGAGCACGTCATTCGTAATGATGGGGCCGGTGGTTCGAATCCGCCAGCGGGCATTTCCTTTTGCACTTCCCAAAATACTGAATACGCTTTTGCATTATGCTGTAGAATTGCGTTTTATATCCATCCAATCAAACAGATTTATTACTTTGGTGGCGTATTCAGCTTGTACAAACTTATAAGCAAATGGCGGCCGTTAGAATAATTCATTCCACCTACAGTGCCCAGACTGACGGCATCTTTCGCTTTATTCCCCAGCGCTGCCATAAATACTGATGTATCTCGCTTATCAACAAGCGCGACCGTGCATTTTGCATCTGCCTTCATGGCTGATGCCGCATTTTCTGCGCCTGTTAGCAGCACTTTGCCCCCAAGCAGAAAGACCAGACTGGGTTCAGAAAATGACACTGAAACAACATGCGACTCTGCACACGGTTGGTGTGCCTGCACCAGTGCTGTCAGGCGTGGTGCCAACCAGATGCTCTGAATCTGCGGCACAACAACTGTAAACAACCCCACATAAAGCAGTACGGCAGCAGCCACACTGCTTAACGCTGCCTGCTGCAAACGCGCACGCGTAATGTACCATGCAGAAAGACCAACAAGCGGCAACACACCCACAGCCAAAACAATTGCTGCTGCAGATATCTGGTGTTCAAGCACCCAAACAAGCGTTGGACCGGCAACAGCCAAGGCAATACCTACCAAAGCCCATGCAACAGCATAAATGCCTAGCAATACCTTGCCCCAAACACGAACAGGCCAATTGCGCCATACATCCCCACCCTGAACCAGAAACGCGGCTGTAAGAATGGCAATAGCTGGATAAGTAGGCAGCACGTAATGCGGAAGCTTTGTAGCAATAGCTTCAAACACCAGCCAATGCGGCATAATCCAGCACAGCAAATAGCGCACAGTCTCTTGCTTACGCGCATGCCAAACCAAGGGCACCACGCACGCAGCAAAAAATGATCCAGGCCAGAACGCCAGCAGGAAAACCAGCAGATGGTAACCTGGCGGCAGCCCATGCGCTTGCTGCCCGGAAGCCACTTTGCCTAAAAAATTGGTGCCAACAGCATTCCGAAAAAATTCACCGTGGCTCACAACCCCAATAGCTACACACCACGGCACCAGAATAGCAGCAGACAAAAGCCAGCCCCATGCCGGACGCATTCTGCGCCACAAACCGAAATCCCGCTCCAGCATCCCCAACACCAGTGGTGTGGCAAGAGATGGGATAAGAATGACCGGCCCTTTCAACATCAAGCCGCAGCCAATAGCGCCCCAATACAGCAAAGCCCGTTTTACTGGTGTGGCCACGCCTTGCTGGCGATCTCGCAAAGCACCTGTTAGCGCCAATTGGGATAGCAGCACCGTCAGCAACAAGCAGGAATCGATCGTAGCCATCCGGCTTTCTGCTGCCACCAGAACAGAAGCCATAAACAGCAAACCCGCACCAAGTCCGGCCGATGCCCCAAACAGCATGGAGCCAATAAGCGCCGTTAGAACAACGGCACCAGACATGGCCAAAAGCGAGGGAATGCGATACGGCCATACAACCCGCTGATGCTGCATGCCTGTAAGAGAAACAGCAGCAGCCTCCAGCCAGTAAATACCAGCGGGCTGTAAATAACGTGGTTTGTCCTGAAAGCGCACATCTACAAAGTTGTGCGATTCTAGCATCTGCGCCGTGGCTTCCATGTATCGGGGTTCATCCCGATCGAATGGTGGCGTAACGGCCCGCCCCGGCAAAAACAGCAAAAAAGCAGCAAGGCCTAAGAGCAGCAGGGCTTTAATAGAAAGTGGTTGGTGACCGTTTTTCTGCTTCAGCATTCACGAATCGATTTTGGAAGATGTGTGCGATTCCGTAACCACATCACGCCCAGCAGATCCCGCACCCCAACGACAGCACGATTGAAGTTGGTATATTTAGACTGCCCATGCAAACGCGGCCTGTGTGTAACTGGGTGACACACCAACGGCACACCGTAAGATGCAAACAATGCCGGAAGAAAACGATGCAAACCTTCAAACTGCGGCAAGCGCAAAAAGTCTGCTCGCTGAAAAATTTTGATCGGCGCACCTGTATCCGGGCACTGATCATTGAGTAATTTTTGTCGCAGCCCATTAGCGAAACGTGTTGCAAAGCGGCGAGACCAACCATCTTTACGGCGCGTGCGCACCCCTACAACAAGCGGTGGCCTACCCTTGGTAGCCTGTGCCTGCGCAAGGGAAATCAACTTACCAAGTTCACGCGGATCATCCTGGCCATCGCCATCAATTGTGGCAATCCAAGTCCCTCGGGCAGTTGTAATGCCTGTACGCAACGCGGCAGACTTACCGCAACGCCGATCATGAGAAAGAATACGCAAGTTCGGCAAACACTCATCCCGCAAGCGCTGCAAAACTTCTACGGTTTGATCCTGGCTGCCGTCATCCACAAAAACAACTTCGGCCGCAGGCAATTGCTGCATGGCCTCGGCTAATTCTCGGCAAACCTGTGGCAGGTTATCCTGTTCATCCAAAACAGCAATAACGATGCTCAGTACAAACTGAGCATCGTTATGCTGTGACGGTACGGCTGAAACCAGACCTGTCACATCTTCACCATTCAGCTGATAATGTTTCAGGCTGCCTTGCGCGCAAGAGCGGCAGGCAAACCAGCCAGCGCCTGATCAACAAGCCCTGCGGCTTTCTGTTCATCAAGCGTCTGAGGAATAACACCATTGGCAGCCTGTACAGCCACATCAATTGCAAGCTGACGCACTTCTTTAATAGCAGCACGTTCTACAGCAGCAATACGATCACGTGCCATTTGTTCATGGCGCTGCACAGCGGCTTCTGCCTCTGCGCGTGCTTTCTGGGCCATTTCGGCAGCCTGCTGATGAGCCTGCTCCACATAAGATTTGGCTTCTGCCAGTGCCTGCTCACGATCACGCGTGGCATCTTCTAGCATCTGCTCTGCTTCTCTTCTCAAGCGGGCAGCTTCATCCAGTTCTTCACGGATACGGTTGGCCCGGCTGTCCAGAATGGTGGCAATAGGCCCCCAAATCTTTTTACCAACCAGCACAAAGAACAGAACAAACGAAACAGCGACCCAGAAACCCGCTTCGTGAAAAATGCCAGACATGACGAAAATTCCCCCGGAGCTGGTCAGATAGTGCTGTGCGCCGAAGCGCTTTCAACCTTCTGGGCAACAAGCTGAGCATCAGGCACAATACCCGTCAGACGCTGAACCAGAGCCTGCGTGGTATCACCCGCAATTTCTTTAAGCGCGCTCAATGCACGCGTTTTTTCCACAGCCACGCGTTTTTCGGCATCAGCAATTTCTGCTGTTACCCGCGCGTTGATTTCCTGCATCTGCTGTTCGGCTGCTTTATGTTCTTCTGCCAGAACCTGATCAAGATGCGCCTGAGCTTCTGCCATGGCATCTTTACGGGCCTGCTGAAGTTCAGCAACAGCTTTATCGGCATCCTGCTTGGCCGCACGTGCAATTTCCAGATCCCCGGAAATACGCTTGCTACGGTCTTCCAGCACCCGGGTAATACCGGGCAGCATGGCTTTGCTGAGCACCATATAAAAGACGAAGAAAATTACCGCGCCCCACATAACCTGACCGGTTACAAGGGGGTTGGCAAAATCTAGCTGAGGCATTCCCGTGGCATATGCACCAGGCGCGGAAACGGCCAGAAGAGACACACCGGAAACCGTTGCGAACAGACCGGCACGAAGCATCTTCTTAATCACACCCACAGGAATGTTCTCCTCTTTCCTGAAAGCTTTCTCAGACGAACAGGATCAGGAACGCGATCAGCAGCGCGAACAGAGCGATAGCTTCTGTCAGAGCAAAGCCGAGCATACCCAGACCGAACACATGCGGACGGGAAGCCGGGTTGCGCGCAATGCTGCTTACCAGCGTGGAGAAGATGTTGCCGAGGCCGATACCAACGCCGGCAAGGGCGATCACGGCGATACCTGCACCGATTTCCCGGGCTGCAGCGATGTCCATATCAGTCACTTCCTTGTTTCAAGTACAGTTCAAACGAAACGGGCAAAGCAGCTCCTCAGTGAGCCACGGCCTCCCGCAGGTAGATGCACGTTAGAATGGCAAACACATAGGCCTGCAACACACCAACAAGCAACTCAAGAGCCATCAGTGCCACGTTAATGGCAATCGGCCCAACCGCAAACACGTCACCCACCACACCAAAACCGGCGAGCATGACAACAAAGCTTGCGAAAATATCGAACATGACATGCCCGGCAACCATGTTGGCGAACAGTCGGATGGAGAGGCTGACAGGACGCGAAAGAAAAGAAAGAATTTCAATCGGGATCAGCAGCGGAGCCAGGAATGGGCTAGCGCCTTCCGGCATAAAGTGCGCAAAGAAACGCAGCCCCTGCACCTTAAGGGAGACAATAACCGTAAGCACAAACACCATCATGGCCAGCGCAAAGGTTACAGCAATATGGCTGGTAAACGTAAAGGAAAACGGCAGCAGACCAATATAGTTACCGGCCAGAATAAAGAAGAACAGCGTGAAGATGAATGGGAAGAAAGCCGTGCCTTCTGGCCCGATCGTATCAACCGCCATGTTATGAATAAATTCGTAACAAACTTCTGCTGCAGCCTGCAAACGACCGGGAACCACCGCTGCTGGGCGCATACCAAAATACAGGAATGCCAGAACCAGACACACTGCCACAATCATGTACAGGGGGGATTGGCTGAAACGCAATGCTTCGCCCAGCCCACCAAGAACGGGATGAAGCTCAAACTGTTCAAGTACGTTGATGCTGGAACCGCCCGCCACAACCGCTCTCCTAAAACCCTTTACCGCATCCGAATCATATCCGGATTACAGCTTCTTACTTACCGTCTATCGACTTGACCAGCCGCCAAACATTCAGCACGCCAGCACCTCCGCCCATCAGTGCGAAAATAATGAGAAAAACTGCCCGGGTTTTTAGCCAGTGATCTAGCTCCCACCCAATGGCAACGCCCACTATCAGTGCTGAAAGCATTTCTGCCCCAGCTCTTAGCGCCAACCCAGGAAGAGATTGCTCTACAGCATCTTCTTTCTCGGCTGAATCTTCCTTTTTTTCCAAGCCGGAGCGGCGTTCTGCCGCCTTTAGCCGAGCATCAAAGGAATCGTTACCGTTCTTACTCATTCTTCGCCCCTTCAGAGGGGTGCAGGCGCTTGCTAACGGGGCTGTCATATCCTGTCAAGAAACCATGATGGGTAGATGCATCAAAATCTGTCTTTTCCATCATAATTCCCCACAAAAAATCAGACTGTGTCCGTCACGCCCACTAAACCGCGCGCATAATCCACAGCGGAGAACGGCCGCAGATCTTCTGCCTGTTCACCTACACCCACAGCATGCACAGGCAACCCAAACTGATCAGCCAGCGCCACCACAATGCCCCCACGGGCAGAACCATCTAATTTTGTCACGACCAAACCGGTCACATTCACAAGTTCGCGAAACACTCGCACCTGCTCCACGGCATTCTGGCCAGTTGTGGCATCTAGCACCAACAACACGGAATGTGGCGCTGCTTCATCGAACTTACGCATGACGCGAATAATCTTGGCAAGTTCTTCCATCAACGCACTTTTATTGTGCAAGCGGCCAGCCGTATCTACAAACAGCAGATCAGCCCCTTCCGCCTTACCGCGCTTAAGTGCCTCAAAGGCCAGACCAGCCGCATCTGCACCGGGAGGACCGGCAATAACCGGGCAACCCGTTCTTTCACCCCAGATCTGCAACTGCTCTACAGCAGCGGCGCGGAAGGTATCACCCGCTACCATCATCACCTTCTTACCTTCTTCGGTAAAAAAGCGGGCCATTTTGCCAATAGTGGTGGTTTTACCTACGCCATTCACACCCACCACCAGCACAACATGGGGTTTGTGTTCAGGATCAGGCTCAAAAGGCTTTGCAACAGGCTCAAGAATCGCGGCAATTTCGTCTGCCAAAGTTGTCCGGATTTCCTCATCCGTCACTTCGGTTCCGAAACGGGAGGAACGGAAGGATTCGATAATACGCTCTGCAACAGCCGGGCCCATGTCTGCTGTAATCAGCAGGTCTTCCAGCTCTTCCAGCGCTTCGTCATCCAGCTTGCGCTTGGTGAAAATGCCCGTAATCCCCCCACCCAGTTTTTGGGTGGAACGCGACAAGCCCTGCTTGAGACGAGAGAAAAAACCAAGCGCCATCTCAGATCCTTTCCACCACCAACCCGGCCTTATCGGCCATTGTGGGCTGAAGGGTTATAATTTCCCCCACTTCGGCTTCACCCTGCGCAAGCCGCACCGGCGCAAACTGTTCACTATGGCCGGTTGTGGGGGTTTCCATCAGCACACGTAGCGGCTGACCTATAAGACTTTCATAATACCGGGCGGCAGAAACCGCCCCCACCTCCCGCAACTGCGCAGCACGTGCCTTGCGCTCGGGCACAGGCACCGCACGCATACGCGCAGCAGGCGTTCCTGGGCGTTCACTATACGGAAAGACATGCAGATACGGCAGCGCCTGCTGGGCAAGAAAATTGCATGTTTCTTCAAACAGCGATTCGTCTTCTGTTGGAAAGCCCGCAATAATATCAGCACCAATTCCAATATCTGGCCGCAAGCTTCTTGCACGTTCCACCACCCGCGCCGCATCGGCCACCAAATGCCGCCTCTTCATACGTTTAAGAATAAGGTCTGACCCAGCTTGCAAAGAAAGATGTAGATACGGCATAAAACGCGGCTCTTCTGCCAGAAGCTGCCAGATATCCTCGTCAATCTCTACCGGATCAACCGAAGACAGACGCATCCGCTCCAACTCTGGCACCAAACGCAACACGCGGCGGCAAAGCTGACCAAGCACCGGTTTGCCGGGCAGATCTTCCCCCCAGGATGTCATATCTACCCCGGTGAGCACGACTTCCCGATACCCAGACTGCACCAAAGCACGCACCTGCTCCACCACTGCACCAACTGGTACAGACCGGGAAGGCCCGCGTCCAAACGGAATGATGCAAAACGTGCACCGATGATTGCACCCTTGCTGAACCTGCACAAAGGCCCGTGTACGGCCTGCAAATTCAGTAACCAGATGCGCAGCGGTTTCCTTGGCTGCCATGATATCGGATACAGCAAGCGGCTGAGACAAAGCAGCGGCAGACCAACTTTCGGCCTTTAGCTTTTCCTCATTCCCCAACACACGGGCTACGCCGGGCAGATCACTCCAGCTTTCGGGGTTAATCTGGGCAGCACACCCGGTAACCACAATACGAGCGTCCGGGTTTTCACGATGCGCCCGACGAATAGCCTGTCGCGCCTGCCGCTCTGCTTCTCCCGTAACGGCACAGGTGTTCACGATAATTACATTATCCAGTGAAGCTGCGTGATTACGCATCACTTCACTTTCCCATGTGTTCAAACGGCAGCCAAATGTGAGAATTTCCGGCTTGCTCATTCCGGGTACGCGGCCAGATCAACCGTCCCTTCAAAAGCTGTTGTTGCAGAGCCTGTCATGAGCACATGATTGTTTGGTGCCCATTCAATCTGCAAAATACCACCATCCAGCTCGACTTCACACACACGCTCTACCAAACCGCGCCGCGCCGCATTCACTACCGCGGCACATGCGCCAGAACCACAGGCCTCCGTCACACCGGCTCCACGTTCATGCACCTTAAGCCGCATACGTGCAGATCCATCAATACGCGCAAACCCAATATTGGCCCGTTCAGGAAAAAGCGGATCATGCTCCAGCGCATGCCCTTGAGAGAGACGCGCAAAATCTTCCACAAAAAACGTTGCGTGCGGGTTCCCCATAGATGCAGCCGCGGGATCACCCTCCAATGGCAGATGCAGCGTATCCATTTCCGCAACCAAAGGTACATCCTGCCAATTCAGGCGAGGTTCACCCATATCTACCGTAATCAGCCCGTTTTCTTCTATCCGTGCAGGCAAACGCCCAGCACGCGTTTGCAGCACAGGCGTTCTGTTGCCCGTTTCACGCCAGATCAGATCAGCCACACAGCGTGATGCATTTCCGCACGCGCCTGCCTCTGATCCATCGGGATTAAAAAAGCGCACAAAAACGTCTGCCCCTTCCGCACAGGCCGGACGCAACGTTACCAACTGGTCACACCCAATGCCACGGCGCCTATGCGCCAAGGCAGCAATACGGGCTGGCGTAAGGGGCAAATGCCCACCACGCTCGTCCAGAATGACGAAATCATTCCCCAGACCATGCATTTTACGGAAAGATGTCAGCATGCCGTGGCTTATACGCCACTTTAAGCGCCGATGCCATGAGAGAAAGCAGCCAACAGGCCCGGAAATCAGTCTTTTCCGCGCCCTGCTGGCATAATTGTAACGTGCTTACACAAAGCGCCCCGGGGCACCGCGCTGCAATACTTCAATTTTATAACCATCCGGGTCTGTCAGAAAGAAGAACTGCCCAACCACATGGCCTTTGTTTTCCAGCGTTTTAACCGGCGTAACCGGGTGCCCGGCTGCTTCCATACGCGCATGTTCACGCTGCACATCTGCAACAGACACGGCAAGATGGCCGTAACCCTCACCTAAATTATAAGGCTCAGTCCGCCCGTGGTTAATTGTAAGTTCAAGCTCAAATGTCTGCTCATCATTTGCCAGATATACCAATGTAAAACTCTCAAATTCAAACCGACCCACAGGTTTGATGCCTAACGTATCTGCATAAAAATGTGTGGATCGTGCCTCATCCAACACCCGCAACATGCTGTGGATCATCTTGGCCATAAAAATATTCCTTTACCAAACAGAGCATAATAAAAATCGAAGCCTGTGCTTAACGCACATCTTTTTTCCTTGAAATTATTTTTTAAGGAGAGAGCTCTTTACGGCAAGCCAAGGAAAATGGTTCACATTCATATAAGAACCACTTCAACAATATTTGAAAAGCGAATGCGCATCTTCCGCCAGTTTTCCTGCCGCATGGCACATCATATTAAAACAGGCCTATGCATGGGCACTGTGCTGGCTTCTGGCGGAATGGCCATGAATTACGCTTTTCCGGCTTATGCCGCGGCAGATGATGCGGCCTCCCTTGATGCGTTGGAACAGCAAATTTCGCGCATTCAAGCCGAACAGCACGAATTGCAAAAAGCGTTGGTAAGCGTGCAAAAGCAGATTGCCCAGCGGCGCGGCACAGCACACGCCAGCAATGGCAACTCCTCTACGGGCAGGGCTGTTTCTGGCAGCCACCACGCAGTTGCCAACTCAGGTTCAGGCTCTGGTGTTACCGTTGCCATGCAGGATGGCACAATTGCCAGCACAGCCTCCACTGATCCGGGTATTAGTGCGCCAGCCTCAACGCGTTCTGGCGGCTCCTTGCGCCATGCTATGGGCCCAGACGCACAACCTGTGTTTTCTGGCAAAAATGATACCCCGGAAGTGGAATCTGTTGTCGGGCATCGCGCAGAAGATATGATTGCCCGCATTGCAGACAACCAGGTTGGCGCGCATCAGCGTGAAACTGCTGGCGCACAGGCTGCTGGCGCGCTGGGTGACCACGGGGTGTTCCACCTTGGGCCGCTTACCCTGATTTTGGGTGGTTTTTTGGATGCCGCAGCGGTGGAATCAAACCGCCATACCTCCACCGGCACCTTCAACTATTGGGCGGACATGCCTTACAAAGGGGATGCCCGTTACCATACAGACAACTTTGAGGGTAGCGCACGTTACAGCCGCATTTCTCTTATGGCTCGCGGCAACATAGATAAAAACTCCACCATTTCCGGCTTTTACGAAATGGACTTCGGGGCTGGCGCCTCCACAACAGATCCGTACGAAAGTAACAGCTACACTTTCCGTATGCGCCAGCTTTATATGGCCTACGATAACAGTGCTCTGAACTTCCACTTTCTGGCTGGGCAAGCATGGAGCATGCTCACACCAGGCCGCGTGGGTATTATTCCGCGTCAGGAAAATCTGCCACTCACCATCGAATCCTCCATGCTGGCAGGCCAGACATGGGCGCGGCAGCTACAGTTCCGGTTTGTAAAAGACTTTTTCCAACACAGACTGTGGGCCGGTCTTTCCATCGAAAACTCGGCCACGCTGTATAATGTTGACAGCTTTTCCAGTGTAACGGATGGGCAAGTGCGCTTACCAAACGGGCGTATTGCAACCATAGGGTATGACGGCACTGGCCTGACCAACAATGCCCTTTTCCCCAACGAAATTGCTCCAGACATTATTGGCAAACTGGCATGGGACCCACACTGGGGCCACTACGAAGTTGAAGGCATTCTGCACTTTCCTCATACACGTGTTTCTGAACTTGGGGGCGGGCGCAACCATACTGCCATTGCTGGTGGTGGTGGTGGCTCTGTTGTCCTTCCAGTTCTGCCGCATAAGGTAGAGGTGCGTCTTGCTGGTTTGGCTGGGGTGGGTATTGGCCGTTACGGGTCTGTGCTGCTGCCGGATGCCACGCTTAATTCTAAAGGTGAGCCCTCACCAATTCCATCCATACAAGGCACGGCTGGTATCATTGCCCATCCTAACCAACTTATCGATGTGTATGGTTACTTTGGGTATCAGCAGGCTGGACGTCGTTACTTTAATGCCAATGGCTCTGCCTATGGGTATGGCAACCCATCGTTTGATAACAGCGGCTGTAATGTTGAAATGGCCACCGAGCTTTCAACCCTTGGCTGCACAGGCAACACCCGCAGCGTCATGGAAGCCACCGTTGGCGCATGGTATCGTTTCTTCAAGGGCCATTACGGCACTGTGGAAGCCGGTTTGCAGCTTGCTTATTCCCGCCGCAAGGCTTGGGAAGGGCTAGGTGGCGCGCCAAGTGCTGGTATGAGCCAGGTTTTTATGGATTTCCGCTATCTTCCTTTCCAGTAAAAGCGCATAATTCCTGTGCTATAAAATCATGCAGTACAGGGTTCTGCCGTCAAACTACTAGCTTTTCCGGGCAGGAACCTTTATCTCGCATTTCTATTCCCGTTGCCCGGATCCGGATTGTATGCCTTTTCAGAATGCTCCTGCCCCTCTCGCTCGTGCTCTTGCTGCACGCGGCTTTACTGCTCCTACCGCTGTTCAGGCCGCCGTTCTGGCCGATGATGCCAAAAATCGCGACCTGCTGGTTTCAGCCCGCACCGGATCTGGCAAAACTGTTGCTTTCGGCCTAACGCTGGCTGACCTGCTGCTGAATGATGCAGGCCGCTGCGTGCCGTCTGGCGCGCCTATTGCTCTGGTTATTGCCCCCACGCGTGAACTTGCCTTGCAGGTACGCAGTGAGCTGGAATGGCTGTACGCCGAAACCGGCGCACGGATTGTTTCTTGCGTTGGTGGCATGGAACCCCGCAAGGAAGCCCGCGCCCTTGCCTCTGGCTGCCACATTGTTGTGGGCACGCCGGGCCGCCTGTGTGACCATCTGCGCCGCGGTGCACTTGATCTTTCACACCTGAAAGCCGTGGTACTGGATGAAGCAGATGAAATGCTTGATCTGGGCTTCCGTGATGAACTGGAAACCCTGCTGGACGCCATGCCCAAAGAGCGGCGTACCCTGCTGTTTTCCGCAACCATTGCCCGCGATATTGCAGCCCTTGCACGCCGCTATCAGCAGGATGCCCTGCGCATTGACACGGTGGGGACAAACACCCCCCATGCCGATATTACCTACCGCGCCGTTCTGACAGAACAGGGCGATATGGCAGGCACGGTTGTAAACGTGCTGCGGCTGATGGAATCCTCCGCTGCCATCGTTTTCTGCCATACGCGTGAAGCTGTACGCCAGTTGCAGGCGATTCTGACGGAACGCGGTTTTTCCTCCGTCGCCATTTCAGGTGATCTGGGACAGAATGAACGCAGCCGCGCCATAGAAAGCCTGCGCCACGGCCAAGCCCGTGTATGCGTGGCAACAGACGTGGCCGCTCGCGGTATTGATATTCCGGATTTGGGGCTGGTTATCCATGCCAGCCTGCCTTCCAACCCTGCAACCTTGCTGCATCGCTCCGGTCGTACAGGCCGCGCAGGCAAAAAAGGCACTTGTGTACTGCTGGTACCGCCAGCACGCAGAAGATTGGCAGAACGTCTGCTTCAGGCTGCCAAGGTAACCGCAGAATGGAGCGGCGCCCCTACTCCAGCAGCTATTGCTACTGCGGATGCCGAACGCCTTTTGGCTGCGCCATTCCTTTCTGCCCCAGCACCAGAAGATGCAGAAACACAAACGCTGATCAGTCGCCTAGCTGCCGAACACACACCAGAGCAACTTGGGGCGGCCCTTGTTGGCCTGTGGCATAAAAGCCTGCCTGCCCCTGTTTCCGTGCGGGTGCTCACACCAGATGCACGCCGTGCTGCCCCGCGTGAGCGTGATCCCAACCGTCCTGTGCGCGAAAGAGAACGCGCACCCGCCATGGATGGCAAATGGTTCCGTCTTTCTGTTGGTCGTGAAGATCGGGCAGACCCCAAATGGTTGGTGCCTATGCTGTGCCGGTTGGGGAACATTAAAAAGCAGGATATCGGGTCTATCCGTATTACGCAGGATCATACACTGGTTGAAATTTCTCCAGATAAAGCCGAGCAGTTTGCATCTTGCGCTTCTGCTACGGACCCGGACGAAATTACAGTTGAACCCGCAGCAGCACCCCGCAAAGGTGGCGGTGGCGGATCTCGCCCAGCCTATGCTGATCGGAAACCAAAAGGTGGTCGCTCTTTTGCACCACGTCGGGAAGGCGCTAGCAAAAGCAATTCTTCCCGCAAGCGTAAGCCGAAATAAACTTTATACGCATCAACTCATCAGGCCGCACATAGCGGCCTGATGTCGTTTAAGCCAGCCTTACAAAGGCGGTAGAGTGGTTGCATCCCGAAGGTCGGAAGAAACCCGGTCTTTCTGAGCTTTCCAAGCCTTCCGCGTATTTTCCCCCGCATTATTCCAACGATCTGTAACATTTTTTTCTGCATTGGTTACACGGTCGCGTTGAGCCTGTAGCTTCTCACGCGCTTCCTCACCACTGTTGTTCCAGCGGTCACGTACATTCTTTTCCGCGTTGGTTACACGGTCGCGTTGAGCCTGTAGCTTCTCACGTGCTTCCTCGCCACTGCTGTTCCAGCGATCACGCACATTCTTTTCCGCGTTGGTTACACGATCGCGCTGAGCCTGTAGCTTCTCACGTGTTGCTTCGGTGCTGTTGTTCCAACTATTTCGCACCTGATCCCGCGCAGCCTGACCACTATTTCTGAAACCAGATGTCAGATTATTTGCATCATTACGCACGCTGTCACGCGTTGCATTCAATTGATCTTTTGCATCCTGCTGTAAGCAACCTGTTAGAGACAAACACGGATCAGCGTGTGCCAAAGATGCCGTACCTGCCAGAGCTGCTACAGATAAACTCATCACCGCAAATTTCTGAACAAATCGCATAATAACCTATTCTTTCTTCAATCCTGTCCACATAAAGCGGAACGTTGATGAATTTTTAGACATGTAATTCTGGCAAAAAATAGTCCACCCCGGCCCTTGCGAGAACACGATTGCAGACGCAGCATAGCGGTAAGTATTTTCGACAGTACCAAGGATCATGCGTATCGTGATGAAACCTGTTTTCCACCCGGCAAAATGGCCAAATTTTAACAAGCTAAAGCTGGCTGGCTCTTTGGCTGTTGCCCTTAGTCTCTCCACCACAGCCATAGCCGCAACTGAACCATCACCACCGCCCGCCAAGGTCGCCCCCTCGGTAACGGGGCCCGCTCCAGCGCAAATCCAAACAGATACATTCCACAATGCAGCCGCCCTGCTGCCGCAAGATGCCATCACACATCACACTGGCATTTTTGATAAGCGAAAGATCTCCTACACAGCCCATACCGGCACCCTGACTTTACGGGATGATGATGGTGCCCCTACTGCACGTGTTTTTTACGTTGCCTACACGCAGGATGGCGTAGATCCGGCACATCGGCCTGTTGCCTATTTCTTTAACGGAGGGCCCGGCGCAGGTACGGCATACCTACATCTGGGTGCCGCAGGCCCCTCTATTCTTTCTTTCCCCAATGGCAACCCGGCAGATGGTGCCAACGCCCAGCTTACCCCCAACACAGAAAGCTGGCTGGCTGCGGCAGATCTGGTGTTTATAGATGCCCCCGGCACTGGCTGGTCTATCCCCACAGATACTAAAAAAGCTGCCAAAACATTTTATGGCGTCAAACAAGATGCCCACGCATTTGCCAAGGCCATTCAGCTTTGGGCGCAAAGCAATAACCGCCAGATTTCTCCGCGCTATCTTGTAGGTGAAAGCTATGGTGGCCTACGCGCCATTGAGGTGGCAGATGCCTTGGCGCAGGATCAGAATATTCTGGTGAATGGGATTATCATGATCTCACCTGCACTGGATATGACATTGCTGGATACGTCCAACGATATTCTGGCAACCAGTTTTGTCCTGCCTTCCTTAGAAGCATCTCAGCTAGCGCTCCAACATAAACTGACACCAGAAAACGCTGCGGGGCATTTGGATAGCGCATACCATTACGCTATTGGCCCTTACCTGAGCACATTGGCCAACGCACCACTTGCCGGAAACGCTGCGCAGGATTTTTACGAAGACGTTGCCACGCATTCCGGCATACCGCTTGAAACGGTGGCAAAAGAACGCGGCATGCTGCAGCCAGAAGCCCATGATGTGCGCAGCCGCAATGGGCGGCTTTATTCTCTGTATGACGGCACGTTTTCTATTGCTGACCCGTTCCCCGAAGGTGTGGAAAATGGTGCAAGCCCTGACCCCATTCTGGATGGCTTTACCCGTGCCTATGGCAGCGCATTTGAGCAATATGCCGCAACCAGCCTGAACTTCCGCACATCGCTGAGCTATTCACTTTTGAACATGAAGGTGAATGAGGAGTGGGATTATCGGGATGGCGGCAGCCCCATTGTCCGCCCTATTCCGACGCTCCGCCGCCTTCTGGCACTTAACCCAACCCTGCGGGTTTTTATTGCCAACGGGTATTATGATCTGGTCTGCCCTTTTGCCTCATCCCGCTGGGTGGCTGAGCATATTCCAGTAGGCAGAAACCGCATTGCCCTGCACACATACCCCGGCGGCCATATGATTTACATCCGGGCAGACAGCCGCGCAGCACTTGCGCAGGATGCCAAAACTTTCATGACACCATAAAAAAAAACGGGTGGGGAATTGCTTCCCCACCCGTTTCCGCCAAACGGTAAACCGTTTTTCCTGACAGATCAGCGCTTGCTGAACTGGAAGGAACGAC
The DNA here is from genome assembly GCF_008690365.1 of Acetobacter sp. DmW_136. Lineage (NCBI taxonomy): Bacteria > Pseudomonadati > Pseudomonadota > Alphaproteobacteria > Acetobacterales > Acetobacteraceae > Acetobacter > Acetobacter sp. DmW_136. The sequence goes on along the minus strand of NZ_VHON01000028.1, from coordinate 57,257 downwards.
GAGCCTTGGCGCGACCGTATTTCTTACGTTCCACCTTACGAGAGTCACGCGTAAGGAAGCCAGCAGCCTTAAGGATGCTGCGCAGTTCTGGTTCGTAATGTGTCAGCGCACGGCTGATACCATGACGAACAGCACCTGCCTGACCAGACAGACCACCACCCGTTACGGTGCAAACCACATCGAACTGATTGTAACGGTCAGACACAAGGAAAGGCTGGGTCAGCAGCATGCGCAACACGGGGCGCGCAAAGTAAGTGCCAACCGGGCGACCATTAACGGTGATTTCACCCTTGCCAGGCTTGATCCACACGCGAGCAACTGCGTCCTTACGACGGCCTGTTGCATAGGAGCGGCCCTGCGCATCACGCTTGGCTTCATAAACCGGGGCATCAGAAGCAATTTCTGGAACCACGGTCTTCAGATCGGCCAGCGTGCCTGTACGTTCCTGAGTTTCAGACATTCTGCTCAGCCCTTCTGCACGTTAACAACGTTCTTGCGGTTCATGGCCGCAACATCAAGCTGCTGGGGGTTCTGGCCAGCATGCGGGTGTTCTGCACCAGCATAAACATGCAGGCTGCGCATCTGCTGACGCTGCAGCGGACCGCGCGTGATCATGCGCTCCACAGCTTTTTCAACCAGCTGACCCGGATTTTTGCCTTCAAGGCGCTGCTTTACAGTGCGTTCCTTGATGCCGCCGGGGTAACCGGTGTGATAGTGGAAGAGCTTCTGATCAGCCTTACGGCCTGTCAGGGCAACTTTTTCCGCGTTGATGACAACAACGTGGTCACCGCAATCAACATGCGGAGTAAACTGAGGCTTATGCTTGCCGCGCAGGCGCTGGGCAATGATGACGGCGAGACGACCTAGAGCGAGACCTTCGGCATCGATCAGGATCCAGTTCTTCGTCACCTCCGCGGGCTTCAGCGAGAGGGTGGTCTTCATGACACTGATTCCATACTAGAACAGTTGTGTATCCAAGATGGCGCCTTATGCGGTGCCTAAAACAAAACGTCAAGCATTGTTTGCGTTGATGTCTGTATTTTCAGGGGGTTTTCTATAGGTAACATGTTACCGTGCCAGCGCTTGCAGCCCCATCCGCCATGCACTAAAGCTGGTTTTGTGTCCCGAAACAGTAGGATTTCCAACGGGTGAAGAAGAACGTTCTGATCATGATTTCCGGCATTGCCATTCTAGGCGGCATTGGTTGGCTTGGTGCACGCCATGCCGAACACCTTATGCTGGACAAAAGCATAGAGCGTTTTAGGCAAACCTTGGGGCCTGATGCTTCTTTTACCTACAAAAAAGCCACCCCCGGTGTGCTGGGGCGCAGTGTAAAATTTACCAGCCTTGTATTCCGCCAAGGGCCAGAAACCATAACGGCAGATGAAGCAGAGGTTTCTAAACCCGTTACCAAGGGCTCCGAGTCTCCGCTTATCGAGCATCTTTCCTTCCGCAACTTTCAGATGGCAGATACGGCAGGCAGTTTACATCTGGCAAAATTGGCCATGGAAGGCGTTACGCTTCCGGTAAAGGAAGACGTGCACACGCCAGCCCATACGCTTTCTATCCAACATGCAGAAGCCACAAAGCTGCACGGGTTTATTGATAGCCTGCAATCCGATATCTCTGCTGATACTGTTACAGTAGATGATTTTGGAGAAAGCATGGCCTCGCATCTTGAGGCCACAAAGCTGCAATTTTCTGCGGATGTCCCCCCTGCCCGCCATGTTTCTGCTGACCATGTTGGCATTGATGGCCTAGATCTGGCTGGGTTGTACAATAGCCTTACAACCGGCGCGGCTTATACTGCCCGCAACGGCACCCGCGATATCCAGATTGATCATCTTGCCATTGATGGCGACAGCCCACTTTTGCGCGCTGTGAAAATTCTGTCTCATTCCAGCAAATCCGAATCTGCTGAGCAGGAAGTTTCCAGCGTGCAGGATGCAGAACTCTGGCCGAGCATGCCTAATCTCGCGTGGTTACCCACCCTGGGTTATGATCGCCTACACGCCTCTCTGGTTTTGAACGATACACATGATCTAAAAACAGACAAACTGCATATTGAAGAACTGAGTATAGATGCTGCTCAAATGGGCCGTCTGCATTTGGATGGAGATTTTGCGCAGGCAGGTTCCCACGCTGTTGTGGCTGCAAACGCAGATATGCAGGTTTTACATATGCATATGAACTATATGGATCATGGGCTTGTACCTAAAATATTGGATCAGGCTGCCAAGGCGCGCAACATGAACCTGCACGATATGCTGGCCACATGGCAAGAACAGACCAAGCAGGGCAATAACCCAATTCTGACCCAAGCACTTACCTATGCCCTACACCCTGAAAAAGGCCCGTTGGATATCTATATCCAGCCGCAACGCCCGCTCCCACTCATGACAGTTCTGGCATCTTTAGGGGCTGTGGGTGTGGCACCACAAATTGCGCAGCAGGTTGGCCTTTCCCTGCATACGCCGTAATGCTGCCTCTTCATACACTTCAGCCTGCGTCAGATCCGGTTCATGTTATTGGGGCCTCAGGCCGTTCTGGGCGAGCTGTGTGTCAGGCTTTGCTGGCACAGGGTATTCCCATCATCCCGGTTGTGCGTAACGCCAGCCGGGCTGATGGGTTAGAAAATATTCGCATTGCCGATCTGACAGCCCCTACCGAGCTTTTAAAACCCGTGTTGGTAGATGCCACGCGTATTGTCTGCACAGCGCACGCGCGTAATATCCCTGCCTTGCTGGCTGCTGCGCCAGCTTCTGCCAAACTGGTATGTCTTGGCAGCACACGTAAATTCACACACTGGCCCGATGCACACGGCAATGGCGTTCTGTTAGGTGAAAAAGCCCTTATGGCTTCGGGGCGAGACAGCATTATTTTGCACCCCACCATGATTTATGGCGCTCAGGGTGAAAATAATGTGCAGCGCCTAGCTGCACTCCTACGCTTTTTGCCAGTTATCCCTTTACCAAATGGCGGAACAGCTTTGGTGCAGCCTATCTGGCAGGGAGATGTAACCGCCAGTATTCTGGCCGCACTTGCACAAACATGGGACGGCCCACGCAGCCTTGTTATTGCTGGAAAAAACGCCGTAACCTACAAACAGTTTGTCACTTTGGTGGAACAGGCCAGCGGATTACCCCCGCGCCCATTTATTTCATTACCTGCCAAATTGCTGATGGCGTGCGCCCATGTAACCTCTCGGCTTCCGGGGTTACCTGAAATCGGGCCAGACGAAATTCGTCGCCTGCTTGAAAACAAGAATTTCGATATTTCACCAATGCAGCATTTTTTAGGCGTGCAGCCCATAGATCTGCAGGAAGGATTAGCGCGTACCTTTAAAGGCTGATACGCGCCAACCTTTGATCTTATACAATCAAGACTCTTTATGAGTGTCTTTTCTGGCAGCGCCACCGCGTGGGCGCACTGCTGGCAGCATATTGCCGGTTACAGCGTAGTACACCCGCTCTGCAATATTGGTGGCGTGGTCACCAATACGTTCCAGGTTTTTCGCAACAAACAAAAGATGGATACATGGGCCGATCTTACGCGGATCTTCCATCATATACGTGACCAGTTCACGGAACATGGCTGTATACAGCTCATCCACAGCGGTATCTGCATTCCACACTTCCATGGCGCGGGTGCTGTCATTTTCCACCATGGCCTCAATGGCCTTGTGCAGATTTTCCTGAACAAGACGCGCCATTGCCCGTAACGGGCTGAAGGAAAACGCACCGTCCAGCGGCTCCACCTTCATGGCGCGGCGGGCAATACTGGAAGCGTAATCACCAATACGCTCCAAATCACCGCTCATTTTCAGAACAGCAACAATCATGCGCAAATCCACCGCCATTGGTGCGCGCAGGGCCAGAATGCGGATCGCCAGCATTTCTGCCTCACGCTCCAGCGCATCCACCTCTGTATCCAGTTCGGGTGGTTCAATAGCGGCTTCTTCGTCCTGATCCACTACTGCGGCAATAGCCTGCGCGGTTTGGCGTTCCACCAAGCCACCCATGCGGGCAACAATTCCACGCAGTCGATCAAGCTCCTGATCGTATCGGGTAACGGTATGTGCGGGTTCGTTTCCCATAACGTGTTCCTTTCTGCTTACCCAAAGCGGCCGGTAATATAATCCTGCGTCTGCTGTTCACGCGGGGTTGTGAACATGCGCGCTGTGCTGTCCACTTCAATCAGCTTGCCCATATAGAAAAATGCTACCTGATCCGCACATCGCGCAGCCTGCTGCATGTTGTGCGTTACAATAGCAATGGTGAACTCTGTTTTCAGTTCATCCAGTAACTCTTCAATACGAGCGGTGGAAACTGGATCCAACGCACTTGTGGGTTCATCCAGCAGAATAACTTCAGGCCTTACGGCAATCGTGCGGGCAATGCACAAACGCTGCTGCTGGCCACCAGACATAGCCGTAGCAGAACTGCTGAGCCTGTCCTGAACCTCAGACCACAAAGCCACGCGTCGCAGAGCATCTTCTACCCGCCCATCCATTTCTGAACGAGAAACACGCTCATGCAGCCGAATGCCAAAAGCAATGTTATCGTAAATGGACATGGGGAATGGTGTGGGTTTCTGAAACACCATGCCAATACGTGAGCGCAGTACGTTCAGGTCCACTCCGGCAGACAGAATATTCTGGCCATCAAATATCACCTCGCCCGTGGCCTTTTGCCCCGGATACAGATCATACATCCGGTTCAGCACACGCAGCAGAGTAGATTTACCGCACCCTGAAGGGCCAATCATACCCGTTACGCTGCGTTCGGGAAAATTAAGAGAAATATCGTGCAGCGCGTGTGACTTACCATAATAGAAATTCAGATCCCGCACTTGCAAAGCAATCGGGCGGGCATCTTTTTCTGTCTCGGCAACAGTCACTGTCTGCTCTGCGGCAACGGTTTCCGTTTGGACCTCTATGCTCATGTCCGTCCTCCACGGGTTCCGACCCGCACCACAATATTAATAATCAACACACCAAGTGTAACCAGCAGCGCACCTGTCCAAGCCTGCTGCATCCAATCCTGATAAGCTGAACCTGCATACTGGTAGATAGCCACAGGCAGGCTGGCCATGGGCCGATTCATATCAACAGACCACTCGGAATTCCCCAGTGATGTAAACAGCAACGGTGCTGTTTCACCCGCCACACGCGCCACAGCCAGCAGCACACCTGTAAGAATGCCGCCACGTGCTGCACGCAGGCAGATAAACAGGATCACCCGCCATTTTGGAGCCCCTAGCGCAATACCGGCCTCACGCATGGCAACGGGCACCAGATAAAGCATATCTTCGGTTGTGCGCACCACAATCGGCATGGCCAGAATGGCAAGGGCCAGAGAGCCTGCATAACCAGAAAAATGTCCTAGCGGCGCCACCAGCACCATATAGATGAACAGGCCAATCAGAATGGATGGAGCAGAAAGCAGCATATCAGAAACAAAGCGCACCGTGCGCGCCAGCACGCTGTTTGTGCCGTATTCTGCCAGATAAATACCTGTCAGCAGACCTGCTGGCGTGCCCAGCAGAATTGCCAATCCGGTTTGCAAAATGCTGCCCATAATGGCATTGGCCAAGCCGCCATTCTGGCCCGGTGCGGCCATAGAATGTGTAAACAGGTTAATGCTTAGCCCAGCTAACCCGTTTTTAAACAGTGTCCATAAAATGGACCCCAGAACACACACAACAATCAGCATGGCCAACCAGCTCAGGCCGGTCGCCATTCTGTCGGTCACTTTCCTGCGCAACAGAAGCGAGGCAGAACGATCAGACCGAAGCAGGGAACGTGATGTGGCCATTCTTAACCTCCCGCAGCTTTCTGCCCACGGGCCAGAAGCCAGCGAGAGAACCAGAGTGTCAGGAACGAAATCGCCATCAGAATAGCCCCCAGCGCCATAAGAGACGCCAGCTTCAGGCTCCCTGCCGGGCTTTCGGGAAATTCCAGAGCAATAAGAGAGGCAATGGTGTTGGCCGGTGCAAAAAGTGACCAACCAATATGGTTGCTATCCCCAATAACAAAGGTCACAGCCATTGTTTCACCCATGGCACGGCCCATGCCCAACACAACAGCGCCAATCACACCCTGCCGAGACCACGGAAGCACCACGTTGCGCATAACCTCCCAGCGCGTTGCGCCCAACCCGTAGGCACTTTCACGCAATACCGTGGGCATGGAAACAAACACATCCCGCATAACGGCGGTAATGGAAGGCGTAATCATAATCGCCAGAATAAGGCTGGCAGTGAACAAGCCGGTGCCAAACGGTGCGCCTGCCACAAGCGCAGAAAGCCCAGGCACATGCCCGAACAGATGCCGCGCTGTAGGCTGCACATAGTGGGCAACCAACGGCACCACCACAAAAAAGCCCCACATCCCGAAGATAATGGAAGGAACAGCAGCCAGAAGCTGCACAGCCATGCCAATAAAAGCCGCCGCTGCCGGAGGCGCAAGGGCTGCCAGCCAGAATGCAGTCCCAAAAGCCAATGGCACCGCCACAACAAGCGCCATCGCACTGCTGACAATAGTGCCAAAAACGGGTGCCGCCGCCCCAAAATGCTGGGTAACGGGGTTCCACACCGCAGATATAAGGAATTCAGGCCCAAACACAGCAAAGGCTTTCCAGCCCCCTACTGCCATCACACCAATAATGGCCCCCAGCACCACCAGAACACCAACACCGGTTGCTATCACCAGCATCCTGAAGAAAGGATCTGCTGTGCGAACACCTCCGGCTGGGTGGTTCTTTTTTGTTGCGGGCAGGGGCTGCCTTGCGGAAATTTCCATCTGCTCTCCGTTCCGAACGTCCGCCGGATGCGAGGAGGAATACTGAACGCCTCCGTCTCCTGCAACATACCCCCCGCAAGAAAGCTGGGTAAAAGCAGATTTGTCACAAAACTGTAGCAGGAAAAACCACTATCCGCGGTCTAGCCACAATCCCGGCCTGACAGAAGTTTCTTTGTAGTCTAATGTGCAGCCCCCATATATCTGGCGGAAGCCAGATTGCTCCGGAACCACACAGCAGACAGAAACCAGAGAGAAGACCCCACCATGGCCGGTTACAGATCCCGCACCACCACACACGGGCGCAACATGGCAGGCGCTCGTAGCCTGTGGCGCGCCACCGGGATGAAAGACTCCGATTTTGGCAAACCCATTATTGCGGTTGCCAACTCCTTTACCCAGTTTGTGCCCGGCCATGTTCACCTTAAGGATATGGGCCAGCTTGTGTGCCAATCCATTGCAGAAGCTGGTGGAATTGGCCGTGAGTTCAACACCATTGCGGTGGATGATGGCATTGCCATGGGCCACGGCGGCATGTTGTACAGCTTGCCCTCGCGCGAGCTAATTGCTGATGCTGTGGAATATATGGTGAATGCACATTGCGCAGACGCATTGGTGTGCATCAGCAACTGCGATAAAATTACGCCGGGCATGCTTATGGCCGCCATGCGGTTGAATATTCCCACCATTTTTGTTTCCGGCGGCCCAATGGAAGCCGGGCGCGTAACATTGGCGGATATTGAACAGCGCGCAGACCTTGTGACCTCCATGGTTTCTGCTGCCAACCCAAATGTAAGCGATGCCGATTCGCTGGCTATTGAACGCTCCGCCTGCCCCACCTGCGGCTCCTGCTCTGGCATGTTCACGGCCAATTCCATGAACTGCCTAACCGAGGCACTGGGCCTCTCCCTACCCGGCAATGGCAGCCTTGTGGCCACACATTCCGCACGCCGCGGCCTGTTTGTAGAAGCAGGCCAGCGTATTGTGGATATGGCCCGGCGTTATTATGAGCAGGACGATACCTCCGTGCTGCCACGCAGCATTGCCACAATGGATGCGTTTGAAAACGCAATGTCCGTGGATATCGCCATGGGCGGCTCTACGAACACCGTACTGCACCTTCTGGCCTCCGCCCATGAAGGCGATGTGCCTTTTACGATGAAGGACATTGATCGCCTTTCCCGCAAGGTGCCGCATCTGTGCAAGGTTTCTCCTTCCCGCCCAGATGTGCATATGGAAGATGTGCACCGCGCTGGTGGTGTTCCAGCCATTATGGGTGAGCTGGATCGGCTGGGCCTGTTGCATCGCGATGTGCCCATGGTGCATGCCGCCAACTTGCCTGAAGCCTTGAAAAATTGGGATATCCGCGCACCAGGTGCTGAAACCAACACCACAGCACGAGACTTCTTCCGCGCCTCTCCGGGCGGGGTGCGCACTACAGAAGCATTCTCGCAGTCCAGCCAGTATCATGAACTGGATATGGATACAGAAAACGGTGCCATCCGTAATGGCGCACACGCGTATAATCAGGATGGTGGCTTGGCTGTTCTGTACGGCAATCTGGCCGAAGATGGCGCTATTGTTAAAACGGCGGGTGTTGCCGCTGGCTTGGAAACATTTTCTGGGCCAGCACGTATTTTTGAAAGCCAGGATGCCGCTGTTTCCGCCATTTTGGGCGACAAGATCAAACCCGGTGATGTAGTGCTGATCCGCTACGAAGGCCCCAAAGGCGGCCCCGGCATGCAGGAAATGCTCTACCCCACCAGCTATCTGAAATCCAAAGGGTTGGCTGAAAAATGCGCCCTCATTACAGATGGTCGCTTTTCGGGCGGAAGCTCCGGCCTGTCTATTGGCCATATCTCCCCTGAAGCAGCCGAAGGCGGGGTTATCGGTTTGGTAGAGGAAGGCGATATTATTGAAATTGATATCCCCAACCGCAAACTGGCTGTAGCTGTACCGGAAAGCGAATTGTCTGACCGCCGGGCACGTATGGATGATCTGGGTGATCAGGCATGGCAGCCCAAGCGTGACCGTGTGGTCTCCAACGCCCTGAAGGCCTATGCGGCCCTGACCACCAGCGCAGCCCGTGGTGCCGTAAGAGATGTAAGCCAGCTTACGCGGCGGACACCGCGTTAATACGCAGCTTTTCAGCACATTAAGCAACAAAAAGCCCCGGTGGAAAAATCCACCGGGGCTTTTTCATGCCGTTTCATCCAGACCGGATATCACCTCAAAAAAATGATATCCGCGCAGATAAACTCTTACTGCCCAGCTGCTGCCGGAGCTTCAAGCGGAGCAGCAGCAGGAGCCGCCTGTGTTGCAGGGGCTGCTACGCTATCACCACCCGGAGCAGCAAGTTGCGGCCCACTGGTGGGCGGCTGGGGCACGTTTTCATTGGTGATGACATAAGAAATGGATTCCGCACGGGTAATATCCACCACGTCACCAATTTTCAGAGTCGCCAGAAAATCCTGCATAGCCTGCGTACGCAAAACGGCAACATGCAGCGCGCCATCGTCCGTTACAAAAGAAACCGTGTGGGTTTTCAGGTCAATCGCCTTAATGGTGCCACGTTCACGATTGAAAGCTGCAATAACACCACGTGGGTGGCCGTGCGCATAACCACGGGCAGTTGTGAGTGTGGATTCGGGCAGCGGGCTACCTGGAGGGGCCATCTGGGCACCTAGTGTTTCCACAAAGCGAATTTTGAGGTGATCACCTTCATGCAGATGCGGCAGATCACGCACAGCACTACCATATTCAATGGTGATCAGATGCCCATTGCCTTCACGCAGCAGCACTTCACGCGCATCACGGTCCACTGTTTCAACCACAGCGGTTGCGGTCTGGTTTTTCAAAAGCACGGAAGCCTGAGCATGAGCTGCGGAAGGAGCAGCAGCTAAGCCAGCTACAGCGAGCGTGCACACAGCCACAGAACCTGTGACCAAAGAAGACATACGGGAAACGAGAGGATGCAACGCTCTTAATCCTTTCCAACATCAGTCTGATGCAGCCATGCGCCAGACACTGGGTTATTTTAATGCCCGTGATACAATGGTTTCACCATAACACAAGCCATGACGCCATGTTATGGTGTCTGACAACGACGCGATCAGAAAACAGAAAGCCCGTCTGGCAGACCAGACGGGCTTTGCTGCATGAAATCTGCAAGAAGCAAATTTTATGCGCAGGACTTCTTCTTACGCAGAAAATACACCACTGTTGCAATCAGTCCGGCAACCAGAAGGCCACGCACACATGGAGATTTCGGGCACTTAACCGCACACTTGGACATGTTTTGTTATCCTTGATCTATTCCGCCCGTTACAATCAGGCAGATAAGTTACCCTACCCTATACGGGCCTGCACGTCATGCCATTGAAATAAATGTTGGCATATGTTCATGACAGCTGCGCAAAAATCTAGACTGTCAGAATCGTACTACCTGTTGTGCTGCGCGATTCCAGCGCCCTATGCGCTTGCTCGGCTTCTGCAAGCGGGAAGCGTTGGCCAATTGCTGGCTTCAACACCCCCTGCTCTACCATTGCAAACAGTTCCTGCGCCCCAGCCTCCAACTCCTTGCGGTCTGCAATATATGTCATCAAAGATGGGCGTGTCAGATACAAGCTTCCATGAGCACTTAAGGTACCTACAGATACCCCGGTAACCGGCCCGGATGCATTACCATAACTGACCATAAGCCCACGTGGCGCAAGGCAGTTCAGGCTGGTTTCAAAAGTATCTCGCCCAATACTGTCATATACAACGGGTACCATTTTCCCGTCAGTCAGTTCCCGTATCTGGGCAGGTAAATCTGATATGCCAATAACAACATCTGCCGCACCGCAAACCTTGGCAATAGCCGCTTTTTCCTCTGTAGAGGTTACGCCTATCACCCGCACACCCAGATGCCGCGCCCACTGGCACACAAGCTGCCCAACACCCCCTGCCGGGGCATAAACCAAAATATCCTGTCCTGTACGAACCTGATAAACTTGGCGCAACAACATATGGGCCGTAAGGCCACGTAAGGTAACTGCCGCAGCAATCTCAAATGGAATAGCATCTGGCAACACCACCAGCCTGTCTGCTGCAATGGTGCGATAACAGGCATAGGCCCCCAAAGCTCCGGCATAAGCAACTCGCATACCGGGCCGAAGATGTTGTACCCCGTCACCCACTTTTTCCACCACGCCTGCGCCCTCATTCCCCGGAATAGCTGGCAAAGTTGGAAACGGGTACAGACCGGAACGAAAATAGGTATCTATAAAATTAACACCTATGGCTTCCTGCCGTAGCAGCACTTCCCCTTTTTGAGGCTGGGGAACCGGAAGCGTTTCAACACGCAATACATCTGGTGGCCCTGTGTGATGTACACGCACAACTGTGTTGAGATCACTTGCCATTTCTTGCCTCATTTTCCACTGCTCGCTGCATGCCCCTCCGTCATGTTTCCAAGCAACACAGCGGCCTATAAGTTTATAGCGTTCCAGACATGCAGGGCCTGCCTTCCTGAAAATCAGGGGCGGTCTGCGTCATCCTCACCCAGAAAACTGATAATATGCTTCAAATCCGTAAGCAGGATTCCCACAACAAAACGTATGATGGGGTCTGCCGTTTCATCTTCTGCTGGAAGGGCAGAAATAACTTCTGCCGCCACACGGCTATCATTACCTGAACGGGCAGTGGCTTCATCATTGCAGCGCTGAATAACCCATTGGAACCCACGCAGCAGACCAGCACTAATGGTGGCCACCTGTTGTGGAGGGATAGTGGAGCCTGAATGTGGAAAACGCAGCATGGCGCGCGCTACCACCAATGCATCCATTTGCAATTGCCGCACTTCCTTGGGCAGTTGCGCCAGCATGGGGTCTCGTTGCTCCAACGGTTTCCAGTGTTCGCGCCGCGCCTCTTCCAACGCAGCCTGAACCTTGCGCAACGATGCCGCGCAATCATCATTCATGTCCTGAATGGTCACCCAGTCTGTATTTCCAGAGCGAGCTTTTTGCAGCATGGCCACAATTTGCGTCACTGTTTCCGCAGCGTTGCGAAAGGCATCTCGTCGTGCCTGCTCATGCAGCACAACGTACGTTACCAGTGTGGAAACACCTACCCCGATCAGAATAGCCAACACGCGCTCAATAGGCCGGAGGTAAGGATCTCCTTCTGATGGAAACAAAGTGGCAATCATAAGCGTAACCACGCCCATGCGTGCTGCGGGCTTCCAGCTGACCAACACGGCCAGTGGAATAAAGGCGATTGCAAAGGCCTCCCATAATGGCCAACGCAAAAACATCATCAGCGTAATGGGTACAATACTGGCAACCGCTCCAATCAGGGTGCCAACAATCTGATCCCGCCCTTTGGAAATAGTATCCGTAATGCTGTTTTGCGTGACAATGACGGAGGTAATAATGGCCCAACCCGGCTCCTGCAGATTGGTAAGCCACACCATAAAGCCAGAAAGACCAACGGCACTCAGCAGCCGTACGGTCTGCCGCGCCACAGCATTGTTCAGCCATGGCGCCTGAATAGAAAATGGAACCATTTATTGAGACGTATCTTCACCCGTTAAGGAAAACGGAATCCAGCGCAAACCATCCGAATCATGCACAAGCAGCAGCACTGAACGCTTTTTGTCCTTCTTGGCTGCTTCAATCCGTTTTTTCAGATCTGCTGGCGTATTGACTTCTGCCTGCTGCACTTCGGTAATCACATCTCCGGGCTTTAACCCTCGGTCTGCGGCAAGACCATCATCCTGCACCGATGTCACCAGCACCCCTTTCTGATTTGCAGACAGGCCGTATTTCTGCCGGGCTGCTGTATCAATCACACCAACAGAAAAACCAAAATCTGCAAAACTAATAGTTTCCTTGGTTTTAGATGGGGCCGCTGGTTTCTGCGGTGTATCAGCCGCAGGCTCGGGCAATGCTGCAATAGTGACAGGCAGATCCAAGATTTTACCATGCCGCCATACACCAAGATGGGCCACACTGCCTACCGGCAATTGGGCAGAAAGGCGTGGTAATGCCTTGCCTTCAATCGGCTGCGCATTCAGCGCCTGAATAACATCCCCGGTCTGCAAGCCCGCTTTGGCAGCGGGGCCATTTTTTTCCACCCCGGCCACCAAGGCGCCGCGGGCAGGCGTAAGCCCCAGACCATCCGCAATATCCTGCGTAACATTCTGGATTCTCACTCCCAGCCACCCGCGTGAAACCTTGCCGGTTTTACGCAGTTGCTCGACCACATTGCGGGCCTCGTTGGAAGGAATGGCAAACCCAATACCAACAGATCCGCCGGAGGGCGAATAAATGGCTGTATTTACGCCAATAACCTGCCCATTCATATCAAACAACGGGCCACCGGAATTGCCTTTGTTGATAGGCGCATCTGTCTGGATGAAATCATCATACGGGCCTTGGTCAATATTGCGCCCGCGTGAGGAAATAATACCTGCCGTAACCGTGCCAGACAAACCAAACGGGTTGCCAATAGCCAGCACCCAATCCCCCACTCTGTGGCTATCACTATTACCGAACTGTACAAAAGGCAGAGGCTTTTTACTTTCCACCTTCAGCAGTGCCAGATCTGTTCTATCATCATGCCCAACAGCCTTGGCCGTTAGTACCGTGTTATCCTGCAAGGTAACCGTAATACGGTCTGCCTTACGGATAACGTGATTGTTGGTCACGATGTACCCGGTAGGATCAATAATAAAGCCAGACCCCAATGCCTGCATCCGCCGTGGCGGTGCATCTGGCTCGGTCTGCCTGTTCATGAAATCATGAAAGAACTTCTCGAACGGAGAGCCCTGCGGAAAATTGGGCATCTGTGGCAGTTGGTCATCTTCATCATCATCGTCCGAATCTGCCCGCACTGTCTGGGTGGTAGAAACATTCACCACAGCAGGCAAAAGCTTTGCCGCCAGATCTGCAAAGCTTTCCGGCACACGCTGCGCAACCACGACAGGTGGCGCAGTCGTGGAAGCCTGATCTGCCTGCGCAGGATACGCAAAGCTTGCCCCCGCCAGCAAAAGACCAGACAGAGAAAAAACACGGGCAAAACGGGCAGATATACGCATGAAGAAACAGTCTTTCTGTCAGACAGCGGCAGGAAAGGATATTGTGAGTTTATGGCATGAACATACTGAAAGGTCAGCCCGATTTACACATGCGGTTTTTTGTTCTGCCCATATCGACCCAATTTGAAGCCGTTATTCCGCCGCTAAATCCAACACCCACTGAGCCACGGCCTCACCTAACAGGCGGTAGCCCGTATCACCCATATGAATGCCATCGGGGGAAAGATCTTCCCGCCCTAAACCGTATGCTTTGCTCCACAGCTTCATCAGCTCAAAACGTGGGAACACGGGCATTTCCAGTTCCTGCCCCAGCGCATGCACCGATGCCTGAAAAGCTGACGCCACGGGGCATTCATCCAACAAACGGCACCATTGCAAATCCATGAGCGCAACGTCTGCTCCATTTTCACGCAGGGCAAGCAGATCATCCCGCGTTATCTGTTCAAAATCTGTCAGATTTATGCCTGTTAGCGGATCATTTACACCGCCTTGCCAAATTACAAGATCTGCCTTGTCCGCCAGAACCTGTGCCAGCCGTGCATGCATCTGCATGGCCCCTTGCCCACCAATACCGCGATTGATGACTTCCAGCTTATCAGGCACCGCAGCGCGCATTTTTTGCTCAAAAACACCTGCATAACTGGTAGCGAGTGATGAGGCACCTACCCCTTCTGTAGAGGAAGATCCAAACAACGTTATTCTTACTGGCTTTTTGTGCCGCAAAAGCTGGGCCACATGCGGTAGGGAAGAAACCTTGGTTAAGGACATGGTGTTTCCTTCACAACAATCGCTGGCGCTGTCTTACTTACTGGCAGCCAATGCAGCCCGTTGGCGTGTACGGCGGGCATCCAGCCAAGCAGCCAGCCAGAACAGCACAGCCAGCCCCACAATGTTGACCGCCACCTGTAAGCCCCAACCTTCACCAAACGTGCTAAAAATAAGCCGTGCGTACAGATCCAGCACCGTGCCCACCACAAAGATTTCCAAGGAATGACGGCCAACCCGTGCCAGAATTTGCCCCAGCTTACTTTCCGCCGCCCACTGCCGCGCTTTATCTGAGGACTGAACCAGATAAAAAATGGCCACAACATCCAGCAGACGAAACGGAGAAAGCCATGTTTTAGCAGGCGCTATGGAATCTCCAAACGGGCGGAAATCTGGCAGCCCCCACAATGTCCATGGAAAAGCCTGAATGGCAGAAAACGCCAGATACAACATGCTGGCTATCACCAGTAACCGCTTCTGCGGCAGATCCCCCCCACGCCGCTCGGTTTCGGCTGAGGCCGTAAGACCCAGCGCAAACAGAAACTGCCATGCAAACGGGTTGAAGTACCACCCATCCGGGTCCAGCCAGTTAGGAAAGTTTATTTCTGGATCAAAATTAACGAACAACCATACGGCACCAGAAAGCACGAGCGCGAGTGAGCGATGCACACGCATTAGCACATAAAAAAGTGGGAACCCGCCCAGCAGAACAATATAAAGAGGCAAAATGTTAAGGTTACTGGGCAAGGCATCAAACATCATCACACGCCAGACCCAGCCCATGCCATGTGCCAGTTCAGGCTCCAGATAATCGACTGAAACCGGAGTAAAATGACGCCATGCCCTTACGGTGAAGACATAAGCCGCCACCATAATAGTCTGGCCAATATAAAGCTGCACACACCGGCGAAAAATCCGCTTTAGAATTGTGGGTACACCGTATTTTCTAAAGCCACGCCCATATGCCAACCACGATGCATACCCTGCAAGCAGCACAAATACTTCCGCCGCATCTGCAAACCCGACATTGCGCATGGTAAAACGGTTGAGCAGGTTTTGAGGGATATGGTCTATAAACATCATCAGCAACGCCACACCACGCATGGCATCAATCCGATGATCTCGCCCTCGGCCCGCAACAGGCTTGGGTGGCTGTGCAGAAACAACACCAGATCCTGAAGTTTTTTCAGCCTGTGAGGTCATTTTGTTCACCCGGCCATCCGCCACTGCATTTACCATGTGCGTCATCTACCGGCCTCATCTGTTCTGTGCCAGAAAAAATCTGTCACACGCAGGAAACACTCTAAGCCTGCACACCATCCCGCGCAGCGCTGCCTCTTGACGGCAAGCCATGCTTGCTGTTGCCAACACATCAAACCTCATTACCTTCAACAGGAGCAAAATTGTGGCCCAGCCTCCCTCCATTTCCTCTCAGGACATCGCGCGCGTTCTGGAAAATGTAAAAGACCCACAAACGGGCAAAAACCTGCTGGCTTATGGGCATCTGGAAGGCTGTTCACTCACAGAAGGCAAGCTTTCTGTGGCCTTTGCTGTCGCGCGCGAACACGCCCAAACAATTTCTGCTTTATGTGATGGTGCAGCCCGCCAACTAGAAACACTCCCGGGTGTGCAAAGTGCAAGCATCATTCTCACCGCACATCGTCCCGCCGGGGCAGCAGCTAAACCCAAATCAACATCTGGCGGACATCGCCCTTTAGGGGGCACGACACCCGCTAATGGCAATGCCCCTATTCTTCCCGGTGTAAAAACCATTATTGCCGTAGCTTCGGGCAAAGGCGGCGTGGGCAAATCCACCACCGCAACCAATCTGGCTGTTGGGCTTGGTTTGGAGGGCCTGAAAGTTGGTCTGCTGGATGCCGATATTCACGGCCCTTCCCTGCACCGCATGTTGGGCGCAAGAGGCAAGCCTGAAGTTGTAGATGGCAAGCTGCAACCCGTTGAAGCATGGGGCATCAAGGCTGTTTCCCTTGGCATGCTGGTAGATGAAAAGGCCGCCATGATCTGGCGAGGCCCCATGGTGATGGGCGCCATCAACCAACTGCTGACAGATGTGACATGGGGAAATCTGGACGTGATGGTGGTGGATCTTCCACCCGGCACTGGGGATGCGCAGCTCTCTCTTACGCAAAAAGTGCCTCTAACTGGGGCTGTTATTGTGTCCACTCCGCAGGATATCGCGCTAATTGATGCGCGCCGTGGGGTGACAATGTTTGAAAAAGTAAATGTGCCCGTATTGGGGCTAATTGAAAATATGTCCTATTTCTGCTGCCCGAACTGTGGACACAACACAGAACTATTCGGCCACGGCGGCGCCAAAAAAGAAGCCGGAGCCATGGGCGTACCTTTCCTTGGGGAAGTCCCTCTGCTGGCAGACATTCGCGCCAGCGGAGACAAAGGCGTGCCTGGCATTATTGAAAACCCGGATGGTGAAGGCGCCAAAGCGTGGCGCCACATTGCACATACAGTTGCAGAGATGCTGCGACCACAGATACAAAAGTAAACAATTTTAAAAGCAGAAACAGGCCTTTCCATTAAGTAGTAAGGGAAAGGCCTGTTTTTTCTATAAACCTAACAAACAGTTTATTTGGATTTCGGCTTATGTGCCGGAGATGTTTTTGAACCTTTTTTGAAAAAAGCCCGGCACTTGGGGCTGAGCTTATCCTGCTTACGTTCCATACATGCTGTAATTTTCTTTTCATTGGGAATAGCCAGAGCACAAAGGCGCACAGCATCCCCTTTACAGGCTTCTGTCTGCTTATCCCGCAATGTGTCTGCATGAACAGGATATGCCAGCCCGATCATGGCCACACCAGAAAATACCATAGAGATACGCCGCATAAAATGTGTCATTCTATACTCCATTAAATTTCAGAATTTTCCAAGCACTTGTAACATGCCAAGATTAAGGATTTGTACATTTAAAAATACTCACAAACCCAAGCAGGTTGAAAGACATATCCTCACCTGCCCTTCTGCATGACATCCTTACCGGCCAAGCTGAGGGCAGATATTTTTTATTCCACCTTGTGCATGATCACAGAATTGGAAATGCCAATTATCTTTGGTGGGTGGAGCATTCAAAAACAGAACACCCCACACAACTACAAGCGCTACGGCAATAACCACAAAAGGCCATAGTGGCGGCAAATGCCCTGCCTTCAAAGGTTTCCGTAGCGTTGTGCTTTGCTGGCCTTCCTGCACAATCTGCTCAAAGAACGGTGTTCCCCCCTTTGATGCATCTGTATCATCCGGCTTGTTTATCATGATCAGGATAACACTCTAGCAATCAGCCTTTCAAACTGGCCAGCATTTCATCCCATTCACGGCGGCTAAGGCCAGAACCTTTCTGCTCTACTGTTTCTCCAGCCAGCATACGGCGCAAAACCTGCATCATTGTTGCCGAGAACGTGACAGCACCACGGCGATATTCTTCAAAGGCGCTGGCTGTTACCGGCACCCATGCATGCAGAATTTTCAGCATGATTTCTGCATAAACCCGGATTTCATACTGCGCATGCGGGTCTATCCGCAGGGCCAGAAAGTGCATGAGGTTATGGAGGTCTATTTTCCAGTACCACTGGGTATAGGTGTTCAGGGTCAGATTGATACGCCCCAGTTCACGCGCCAGACCGTATCCATTTTCTGCATCCAGCATTTTTTCGTAATCACGATACGTGCGCATGGCATCATCACGCAGGATATCCAAAACCTCGGCTGCCTGCTCTGGAGCCAGAATCTGCCCTCGGCCCTGCCGGTTTACTTCGCTCTGGGCGGCCATATGCTCTGGCTCAGGCAGGTAAAATTCACTGTCCAGAATGGAATAGCGTGCCGAATATTCATTCACGCTGGCCATGCGATGGCGAATCCACTGCCGCGCCACAAAAATCGGCAGTTTGACGTGAAATTTCATCTCACACATTTCAAACGGTGAGGAATGGCGATGGCGCATCAGATACCGGATCAGCCCCGCATCTTCTGAAACCTTGCGGGTGCCCCGACCGTATGAAACGCGTGCAGCCTGCACAATGGCAGCATCGTCCCCCATATAGTCAATAACACGCAAGAACCCATGATCCAGCACTTCCTGCGGTTCATACAGCATAGCTTCCAGCGCCGGCACGGTAGGCCTGCGCGTGGCAAAGGTTTCCTGCCCGTGAGCTGCTATTTCCGCCCGCTGTTCGTCGGTCAGTGACATGGTCTGGCCCTTACTAAAATCTTTGCAAAACACGGAACTGAGCCAATAGCGACCACCCCGCGAAACGCGGGTATTTTACGTACACAACGCACTATAGGAAAGAGGGAGAAAGGGTTAATTCCGCTTGCAATCCATTACCGGACTTCCTATGTTTGGGGTGTGAGAAGTTCGCTTCTGACTATGGCAATAAACGGGGTATGGAATAGGCGTAGTGGACCCGGGGGCGGTACCCGGCGTCTCCACCAATCATTCAGCCTGTAAAGGTTTGGACAGATGGGGACGAAATAGGCTCGACACGCGCAGTAAAGATATTCTTTTTGCCCGGTATTGTACCACCGTTATCGGGCTATTTTTACAAGTGCCAATGATAACACTGAGGTGCTCGCTGTCGCTGCATAAGCGATAAGCGCGGTTCGGGAGGGCACCGGGCAACAGAAGCCCTCCCACCTCATTTCCCCGTTCAGTTCTGCTTCAAACACCACAGCTTGCATGGCTGGTGTTGCAACAAACATGCCCGGCGTGCTTGCGCTTGCGTGATCTTTCGCGCATCCCTGCGTTATATAGATATCGATCAAAAAGCCGGGGTCTCCCCGGTGGCGGCAAGGAGAAAATGATATGGCTGATGACCACGACCCCACACAGGACGAATCCCTTTTTCCGGCCACCAGCCTGCTGCCTTATGAACGCTGGTTGAACGATGCCTCACGCAGCGTGATGCTGAATGCGCTCGAACATGTGAGCCGTGAAGGGCTTGCAGGAGAGCACCATTTCTATCTGACTTTCCTTACGGATTTTCCCGGCGTGGATATTCCTGCCCGACTTCGCGCCCAGTATCCGCATGAAATGACCATCGTGCTCCAGCACCAGTTCTGGGATCTGAAGGTGGACCGAGCAGCCAAAACTGTTTCTGTCGGCCTTTCCTTTGGGGGTGTTGGCTCCATACTGGTTATTCCCGTGCAGGCCATTACTGGGTTTGCTGATCCTGCCGTAAGGTTCAGCCTGCATTTTGCTGCCATGGAGCCAACGGAGGAACCCACACCGGAAGAACCTACCACTGGCCAGCCCGAACAGGACAGGCCGGAGGAAAGCGACTCGTCCTCACAGGTCGTGAGTCTTGACGCTTTCCGCAAGAAAGGACCATCACCCGCCTGAAGCCCCGGCGCAAACGGGGCCAGGTTGACGGAGAAGACACGAAGAAATGACCAGCCAGCCCCCTCGCCCCCCGGTGCCGGAATTTGCCTATTCTCCCCTATTCCCGCTGGGAGAGGATAAAACCACCTATCGCAAGCTGGATCTTGCGGGTGTGAGCACATCACAGTGCGGTGGCAAAACCGTGCTGCATGTTACCCCCGAATCCCTTACAGAACTGACAGCGCAGGCTTTTCATGAAGTGGCGCATTTTCTGCGGCCAGCACATCTGGCGCAGCTTGCTTCCATTCTGAAAGACCCCGAAGCTTCGGATAATGACCGCTTTGTAGCGCTTGATCTGCTAAAAAATGCCTGCATTGCAGCAGGTGGCGTGCTGCCCATGTGTCAGGACACTGGCACCGCTATTGTGTTCGGCAAAAAGGGCCAGCGCGTCTGGGTGGAAGGGAACGAGGAAGTTGCCTTCTCCAAGGGGGTGTACGAAACCTATACACGCACCAATCTGCGCTATTCCCAGATGGCGCCGCTAACTATGTTTGATGAAAAAAACACCGGCACCAACCTGCCCGTTCAGTGCGATCTTTTTGCCAGCCCCGCTGGTGAGCACGATGAACAGATGGATCTGATGTTCGTGGCCAAGGGGGGAGGCTCTGCTAACAAAACCTTCTTGTTCCAAGAAACACGCGCCCTGCTGGGGTCTGAACAGCAGTTGCTGGATTGGCTGGACACCAAAATCAAGACGCTTGGCACATCTGCTTGCCCGCCGTACCATCTGGCCATTGTTATTGGCGGTATGTCTGCCGAACAGACACTCAAAACAGTTAAGCTGGCTTCCACCCACTGGTACGATTCCCTTCCAACCAAAGGGGATATGACCGGCCACGCCTTCCGTGATGTTGAGATGGAACAGAAGGTGCTGGAACTTACCCGCAAGTTGGGCATTGGCGCACAGTTTGGTGGCAAATATTTCTGCCACGATGTGCGCGTTATCCGCCTGCCCCGGCACGGTGCATCTTTGCCTGTTGGCATTGGCGTTTCCTGTTCGGCAGATCGGCAAATCAAGGCACGCGTTACAGCCGAAGGTTTCTTTCTGGAACAGTTGGAGCATGACCCTGCCCGCTTCCTGCCTGAAACCACAGATGAACATCTGGAAGGCGAAGCCATCAAAATCGACCTGAACCGGCCGATGGATGAAATCCGTAAGGAGCTTTCCAAATATCCCGTCAAAACCCGTTTGGCTCTTACAGGTACCGTGGTGGTTGCGCGTGACATTGCCCATGCCAAATTCCGCGAACGCCTGCAAAAAGGCGAAGGCCTGCCGCAGTATCTAAAAGATCATCCCGTTTATTACGCAGGTCCGGCCAAAACGCCAGCTGGCATGCCTACAGGCTCCTTTGGCCCCACAACTGCTGGCCGTATGGATTCTTACGTAGCAGAACTTCAGGCCAATGGCGGTTCCTACGTCATGCTGGCTAAAGGCAACCGCTCCAAGGCCGTAAAGGATGCCTGCCAGAAATATGGTGGCTTCTATCTGGGGTCTGTCGGCGGCCCTGCCGCACGCTTGGCTAAAGACTGCATCCGCAAAGTAGAAGTGCTGGAATACCCCGAACTGGGCATGGAAGCTGTCTGGAAAATTGAAGTAGAAGATTTTCCTGCGTTTATTGTTATTGATGATAAGGGCAACGACTTCTACGCTGAGTTGTAAGACAGCAGCCTTGGCCCCTTTGCTGCAAAGGGGCCAACAGCAAGGGAGCGATGCGGTTTCATGCGTTTTACAGTAGATCGGTTAGACCATGTGGTGCTGACCGTAAGGGATGTAGAAATTTCCGCCTCATGGTTCCAGCGTGTGCTGGGGATGGATCGGGAAGAATATGGCCGTAACAATCGCACGGCGTTACGTTTTGGGGGACAAAAACTTAATCTGCGCCCTTACAACGCCGAAGGGTGGGAAACTGCCACTCACGCCCTACCCGGTGGAAACGATTTATGTTTTGTAACTGCCATTACCAGTGAAGATGTTTGCGAACACCTAAAAACCTGCGGTGTGACCATTGTAGAAGGCCCCGTGGCACGTCTGGGTGCATTAGGCCCTATTACATCCGTTTACTGCCATGATCCGGATGAAAATCTTATCGAAATTGCATCTTATCAAGGTTAAAAAATGGCTTCCCTCTTAAGTTTTATAAAAGAGGGAAGCCTGTCATTTTCAGCCTTTACGGCGCACGATTGATGAAGGTTGTTGCGCAACCTGTTGCAGCCACCCACCATGAAAACCAGCTTGAAGCAGGCCGCGGCGAATAACGGTGCTTTGCCGCATTGTCTCCCACACAAAGCCACTCCGCCAGTTTTCCACCATCAGCAAAATAGGCCCTTGGTCGATACCCAGGTAAGTATTATCCGCCCAGTAATCCTGCTTTGCATCATGAAAACTGGGATTGAACGAATCTGCAAAACCATATTTGCCATAAATATGATTTCCGTATTTGCTTTTCATAGTGCGTAGCGCTGGAATAGCAATTTCTGGCGCAAAGGCAACAGAACCACCGGCTGCCGTTGGGGCAATGGTGCCATCATCCTGCGTATAATCACGCCCAACACCGCGTGCACTGTAAGACAGAAAATGGCGTGTCTGCCCGTTTTCTGTTTTGGTCACATCGCCGGGACCATCACTGGCTGTCAGGCCCCATGTATTGGCATCGTATCCCTGCCATTTACCGGGGTTAGACACAGCATAATTACGTTGTGCATACACAGCGCGCCGGCTGTTTTCAAAATAATCAATGCCCTTGCTGCTAATCCAATTATCCTGAATGCCACGGAAATCTATCCACGCGTGGGAATACTGATGCCCAAACAACGGCGCAAAATTCAGGAATGTCTGCCCGTACTCCTCGCCCCATCGCTTATCATTTGTTGCCAACCACGCCTGCCAAGAAACAGGCTGTAAGCCATGTTCTGGGGCACCTAAAGCAAGAATATACAGCATCATCCCTTCGCTGTACCCTTCCCAGTAATTGGGGAGGAAACCATGCTCGGGTGACCACCCCATGCTCAACCGATGGTCCGGACGTTCCATCCACTGCCAGTCCACCCGATTAAAAAGTTGGTCTGAAAGCTGGCGAATTTCTTTTTCCTGCGTTGTATCCTGCGTATAAAAATTACGACAGAACAGAACACCCTGCATTAATAATGCGGTATCAATACTGGAAAGTTCAATATCCGGATTCAGACGCAAGCCTGTGCGGTTATCCAGAAAATGATAGAAAAACCCGTGATAACCAGAAGCTTTGTCCGCACTCTCATTTTGCGGTAGTTTCCACATATAGCGCAGCGTTGTAAGCGTACGTTCTACAGCCTGCTGCCGCGAAATATAATGGCGCTTAACACCAATACCATAAGCAGTCAGGCCAAAGCCTACGGAAGCAACACTATCCTGCTTTTGATCTGATGGATAGCGATCTGGAATAAGCCCCGTAGCCGGATCTGCTGAATCCCAAAACCACTGGAATGTACGGTGTTCCAGATCCGATACCATAGCCACATCAGCCGGTGTGGGAACATAAGCCTGTGGTGCCTGCCCAGAAGGTGCAAGCGCATAGGCCTGCCCACTAATACTGGCAACACCAAGAAAGAGGCTTCCGGCAAGGAGCAAAGCCCCTGTTTTTAGAAAAGATTTTCTTTTTTCAGAAAGATCCGGCTTTTTACTTTTCCATACATCAGGCACGCACTTTGTTTTCATAACCGCCAAAAATCCGATTGTTACCCCAAACCGCCCCGACCATTACGTTACAAAACCGCACTGCCACGGCTTGTATGCAAGACGCATGAAAACATTCCAGCAACTGTGCAAAGTTCCCACAAACGTGAGCATGAAACACAGAGCATGCAAAAACAATGCTTTTCAGGATAGATTTTTTGCGGTGCGCACAAGCGGAAAACGCATAAAGCACTTTCCGCCCGCACCTGAAAACAAGTTCTGATAATGAAATTATGACTGACGATAACGGAAGATATTCAAATCAGCCGTATCAATATCTGGCTTTTTGTTGGACATAAGATCCGCCAAAACTTTGCCAGATCCACATGCCATAGTCCACCCTAACGTACCGTGCCCAGTGTTCAGGAACAGATTATCCAAGCCTGTGCGCCCGATAACTGGTGTGCCATCTGGAGTCATTGGGCGCAGCCCTGTCCAGAAAAGCGCCTGCTCTACATCGCAACATCCAGGAAACAAATCTGTTACGGAATGTTCCAGCGTTTCACGCCGTGGCTTACGTAAACGGCGGCTAAAACCAGCCAATTCCGCAGTGCCCCCAATACGCACTCTGTCTCCCAGCCGAGTAATACCAATTTTGAATGTTTCATCCATAATAGTAGAAACCGGCGCAGCATCTGCATTTTGAATAGATGCTGTTAAAGAATAACCTTTTACAGGATATACTGGAAGATCAATCCCCAAAGGCCGTAGAAGGGCGGGAGAAAAACTGCCTAATGACAGTACATAGGAATCTGCGGTTAATACGCCGCGAGACGTTTCTACACCCGTAACACGCCCACTTTCTGAACGAATGCGGCGCACAACCGTATCGTACAGAAACTTCACGCCTGCTTCCTGCGCCATACTGGCCAAACGCTGTGTGAACTTAAAGGCATCTCCGGTTTCATCACCCGGCAAACGCAAACCACCTACAATCTTCTGGCGAGATGCGGCTAAACCTGGTTCGGCAGCCACGCAGCCTTCTACATCCAAAAGTTCGTAGGGCACATTGTATTGTTTAAGAACAGCAATATCCTTGGCTGTTGCATCAAGCTGTTTCTGGGTTCTAAAAACCTGTAGCGTGCCCTGCTGGCGGTCATCATACGTAATGCCTGTGCTGGATCGTAAATCCTGCATCACATCACGGCTATATTCTGCCAACCGAACCATACGGCCCTTATTGCGATCATACGCAGCAGCCGTACAGTTTTCCAACATCTGCAAAAGCCATTTCCACAAATGCGGGTCTGGCATTGGCCAAAACACAAATGGCCGATACTTCATCATCAACCAGCTAATGGATTTTAGCGGCACACCCGGTCCCGCCCATGGGGCAGAATAACCGGGGGAAACCTGCCCCGCATTAGCAAAACTGGTTTCCATACCAGCTTCCGGCTGGCGGTCCACCACTGTAACCTCATGCCCTGCCTTGGCCAAATACCAGGCAGATGTAACCCCTACAACACCACTTCCCAGAACCAGAATTTTCATTTCTGCTTATCTTTCTGTTGGGTAAACTGTTCAGGCAGCCGTTGTGTAAACACGGTGATAACGCCGCCCCAGAGATGTCAGTACTTCGTAACCAATTGTGCCTTCTGCTTTGGCTACAGCATCCACGCCGTAAGACGCGTTTAAAAGTTCCACCATGCTATCTTCCTCCAGCAACCCTTCGGGCACTTCAGAAAGATCAACAGTCATGGAATCCATAGAAATGCGGCCCAGAATTGGCAGCCGATACCCTTTATACCAAGCACAGCCAGCCGCAGCCCCTGCACGGGCAAAGCCATCTGCGTAACCAGTTGCAATGGTGGCAACACGGCACGGACCATGCGCTTGCCATGTCAGCCCGTAACCTACCCGATCCCCTTTGGATAAATGACGAATTTGCAGAATATGGGCTTGCAGGCCAACCACTGGCTTAAGTGGGTTCTCACCCTCATTTTGTGGTGCCACGCCATATAAAGCCGCACCAGGGCGCACGAGATCAAACTGAAACTGCGGCCCCAGAAAAATGCCAGATGAGGCAGAAAGGCTTAAAGCTGCTTTGGGCAGCATACGTGCATATGCCTCAAACCGTTCACGCTGCATGGTATTTGCTGGGTTTTTTGGAGTATCTGCGCAAGCAAGATGGCTCATCACCAAGCTGACGGATAAGCCTTCCAGCAGTTCTGGAGATACTGCCAGTTTATGGATATCAGCTTCTGAAAGGCCAAAACGAGACATGCCCGTATCAAGCTGAATGGCCACATCCAGCGGCTTATCTATTTTGGCTGCCAGCTCTCGCAAAACAGCAACCTGTTCTAAACTATTCAGAACAGGCCGCAAATTATTGCGCACACAAACTTCAGCTGCATCTGGCCGAGGGCCGTGCAACACCGTTACCGACGTTGTGGAAGATAGATAGGGCCTAAGAGCAAGCCCTTCATCTATGTGTGCAACAAAAAAATGTTCTGCACCCGCTTTTTCCAAAACGGGAGCCACCTGCGCAACACCCAGCCCATAGGCATCTGCTTTAACCACTGCGGCGCAAACTGTTTTGCCCAATCGGCCTTTAAGGTAACGGTAATTTTCAGCAATGGCGGATAGATTAACCGTAAGAACTGCCCCTGCGCGAGATGCTGGCCACAGTGTTCTAGCTGAGGACGAAACAGTATTCACAACCGCCACCCTTATTTGTTTCGATTTCAGAATTTTAACAGGTATTTTATAAGATATCCTGTCTGTGTGTTGCAGAATATATTATTTTTCCTATATTTTAGAATAAAATTTCAATATCAGCCCACAAAAGGCAGATTATGCCAGACCGTGTAACAGAAGCTATTTTACGGCACCTTGAACATAACGGCCGCCTAAGCAATGCTGAACTGGCTGAAAAAGTGGGCCTTTCGCCTTCTGCTTGCCTGCGCCGCGTGCGCATGCTTGAACAACAGGGCACCATACAAGGCTACCGCGCCCTTATTACCCGGCAAAAAAGCCCGGCAGTTGCCACGATTATTGTGCAGATCACGCTGGAGAAGCAGACAGAAGAATGCCTTCGGCGTTTTGAAAGCCGCATCAAGGAATGTGCCGATGTTAAGGAGTGTTACCTGATGACAGGTGATGCCGACTATCTACTGCGCGTAGAAGCCCGAGACATGCAGGATTACGAACGTATTCACAAAGAGGAATTATCCCGCATGCCGGGTGTTGTGCGTATTCAAAGCAATTTTGCCATTCGCCCCGTTGTGCAGCAGGGCAAATGTAACTGAACGATTAGTCTTCCGGTTCTTCATCTTCCGAGGAAGCGCCCAAATCACGCTGCACTTCGGGTGAGCGCAGCAGTGTATCCATATGCATGGCCGTATCCAGCGCTGTATCTGGCTGGAAATGAAGCTCCGGCACAGTACGCGCACGTATTTTATGCGCAAGCTGTGTTCTTAACCACGGAGCCACCCGCTTTAACGCAGGTAGAAGCTCAGCAACATCACTACGTCCCAAACGAGTAATAAAGACCGTTGCGTGACGAAAATCTGGAGAAAGCCGCACCTCTGTTACCGTAAGGGCAACATCTACCAGATCCGGATCACGAAACGTGGTGCGTGCAAAAACTTCAGCCAGCACACGCCGCACTTCTTCCCCTACCCGCAACTGACGCTGCGATGGGCCAGATGGAGCAAGACCGGCGAGATACCCCGCCGGCCCTGCTACTTTACTGCCTGATCCGTTCTTACGGCTCATGCTGGAACCAGCTCACTTTCAAAGCATTCCACCACGTCGCCTTCGCGCAGATCATTGTAGCCTGCAAAGGAAAGGCCACATTCGTAACCTTTGCTAACTTCCTTCACATCGTCCTTGAAGCGCTTGAGCTGGCTCAAATCGCCTTCATGAACCACTACGCCGTCACGCAGCAGACGCACGCCACAGCCACGTTTGACAACGCCTTCTGTAACGTAACAACCAGCCACCTTGCCCACCTTGCTGATTTCGAACACACGGCGGATTTCGGCATAGCCAAGGAACTTTTCGCGATGCTTAGGTGCCTGCTTACCGCGCACAAGCTGTTCCACATCATCAGCAACCTGATAGATGATGGAATAGTAGCGGATATCCACACCTTCGCGCTGCGCCAGTTGGCGCGCCTGTGCTGTGGCACGCACATTGAATGCAATAATCACCGCATCCGATGCCTTGCCAAGCTGCACATCGCTTTCCGTGATCTGACCAACAGAAGCATTAAGAACGCGAACGCCCACTTCTTCATTTGCCAGCTTGAGCACTGTTGTCTGAATAGCTTCCGCAGAACCTTGAACGTCTGCCTTGATCAGAACAGAAACTTCTTTCTGATCACCTGCCTGAATACGGGCTAGCATCTGATCCAACGTGCCACGTGCAGCAACCTGACCAGCCACTTGATGTTCTTTCAGCTTACGCTGACGGAACTCGGAAATCTCACGTGCGCGGTTTTCGTTTTCAACCACCACGAACGGAGCACCAGCAGATGGCACACCAGAAAGACCCAGCACTTCAACCGGCATGGAAGGCCCTGCATCCGTAACCTGGCGGCCACGATCATCCAGCAGAGCACGCACCCGGCCCCATTCGGTGCCCGCAACCACGATATCGCCTTTATGCAGCGTACCTTTTTGCACCAGCACAGAAGCAACAGAGCCGCGGCCACGATCCAGACGGCTTTCAATAACGGCACCTTCAGCAGCCCGATCTGGGTTGGCCTTCAGTTCCAGAATTTCTGCCTGCAGAAGAATGGCTTCTTCCAGCTTGTCCAAACCAGTGCGTTTAAGAGCGGAAACTTCGATATCCTGAACGTCACCGCCCATGGATTCCACCACAATTTCGTGGCTCAGAAGTTCCTGACGCACCCGGTCAGGTTTAGCGCCCGGCTTGTCGATCTTGTTGATAGCAACAATCATCGGCACGTTTGCAGCCTTAGCGTGCTTAATGGCTTCAACCGTCTGAGGCATAACACCATCATCAGCCGCCACAACCAGCACCACCACGTCCGTAATGGATGCACCACGAGCACGCATAGCCGTAAAGGCTTCATGGCCCGGGGTATCCAAGAATGTGATCTTGGAGCCGGAAGGCAGAGTAACCTGATAAGCCCCAATATGCTGGGTAATACCGCCTGCTTCTCCACCCGCAACGTCTGTTGTGCGCAGAG
The DNA here is from genome assembly GCF_008690365.1 of Acetobacter sp. DmW_136. Taxonomy (NCBI): domain Bacteria; kingdom Pseudomonadati; phylum Pseudomonadota; class Alphaproteobacteria; order Acetobacterales; family Acetobacteraceae; genus Acetobacter; species Acetobacter sp. DmW_136. The sequence goes on along the minus strand of NZ_VHON01000028.1, from coordinate 28,335 downwards.
CATCCAGCAGGGATGTCTTACCGTGGTCAACGTGACCCATGATTGTAACAACTGGCGGACGCGGACGCAGAGCTTCTGGTGCGTCTTCCACACCTTCAATCCCCAGTTCAACGTCTGCCTCAGAAACACGGCGCACGCGATGCCCGAATTCTTCAACAATCAGTTCAGCTGTATCTGCATCAATCGTCTGGGTAACTGTTGCCATCACGCCCATTTTCATCAGCGCTTTGATAACTTCACCCTGACGGGCAGCCATACGGTTTGCCAGTTCCTGCACGGTAATGTTTTCCGGCAGAACCACATCACGCACAACCTTCACCTGATCGGAACGCAAACGTTCCAGTTCAGCCTGACGGCGTTCACGCTCGCGCTGACGACGAACAGATGCGAGTGACCGCGTCTTATCATCATCACCTTCAATCGCGGCCTGCACGTCAATACGGCCTGCACGACGGCCACCACCGACATCGGACTTACGCCCACCACCACTTTTACGATGGTTACCAGGGGGCGCCTTGCGAGATGCACCACGGCGCGGCGCATCGTCACTTTCCATGTCACGGCCGCTACGCAGACGCAGTGTTTGCGCAGCCGCTGGTTCTTTTTCCTTAGCTTCAGCAGGCTGAGAGCGTGAGGGAACAGGCTTCAGCGGCTTGGCTGGCATAATTGCACGTTCAGCCAACGGACGCAGGCGCCCAACCGGCGGAGCCAGTGTGACTTCACCCGGAATGGGCACAGCCGAAACAACTGGCTCTTTCACGGCGATAGGCTGAATGGAATCAATGCGTGATTTACGCTCTTCCTCTTCAGCAGCAGCCTTTGCTGCTTCGGCTTCTTCAGCCGCGCGCTTATCTTCCTCTTCCTTACGGCGCGCTTCTTCAGCAGCCGAAAGAATACGGATTTTTTCAGCTTCGCGCTGCTCGGCTTCACGCCGGGCGGCTTCTTCCGCTGCTTTTTTCTGTTCCGCCAGCACACGCTGACGCATGGCCAGTTCAGCGGCTGTTAGCGTACGACCGCCACCGCGCGCTCCACCGGCACGTCCGCCAGAACCACCCGGGCCGGCACCACGTTTTTTGCGCACTTCAACCTGCACAACCTTGGAACGGCCATGACTGAAACTCTGCCGCACGGACCCGGCATCAACCGTCCGTCCGACCTCCGAACGCCCTGCCGGCCGAAGGGACAAACGCCCCTTACCCTGATCCTGATCCTGATCCTTGCCTTCGCTCATTGACCCGCCTGTTCACACCCATGCGCCGGAAAGGTCCGGGGCATGCGAGGGCCGCCTTCAGCAACCCCCGTAAAACGCTTATTCTCACAACGTAAGCGCTGTGCCAGCCCTCCGGCTGAAAGCGCCACGTTCACCACTCGTTCCCGCCCAAAAATCTTTGCCAGATCTTCAGATGACAACGCCTCAACGACAGGAATATCGCGTTGGCCGGAAACCAGCCTCTCCCGCTCTTCCCTGCTTCCATCCAGTGCATGAACAACAATGGCAGCTTTACGCTGCACCAGCCATTCCCGCACCTTCATAAATCCACTTGTAGCCTGACCAGCTCTGCGAGCCAGCCCTACAAGTTCACTCATCCGCCGGAGCAGTCCTGTTTCTACACGGGCTACTATATCTTCCGGCACCTTAACCTGTTGGCGTGCGGCGCGTGAAAAAACGCCCCGAACACGCGCCTGTTCTATCACATCCCGGCGGGGGCTCAACCATATTCCCCGCCCCGGCAGACGTGCATCTAGATCAGGCACCACTTCACCAGATGGTGAAATCACAAACCGGATCATTAAAGAAGGTTCGCCTTCTTCACGCGTTACCGCGCACCTCCGAAGGCTGCCTTTCTCTTCTGTTTCTGGCAAGAAATCACCACCCACTTTATATCAGGCCTCAGGCGTTGGCCTCACCTTCCTTGGTATCGGAAGGCTGCTGATTTTCATCCTCAAACCAATGAGCTCGTGCTGCCATGATGATTTCATTGGCGGCATCTTCCTCAATGGCATCGGTGCCCAAGATCTCAACCAGTTCATCACCGGCCAGATCTGCAAGGTCGTCTAAGGTTTTTACACCCTTTTCACCCAATGTCACAAGCATCTGGTTTGTAAACACGCCCATATCGGCAATATCGTCCACAACACCTAGCTCTTTCCGCCGATCATCCAGCTTTTGTTCCTGCTGAACGAGGTAAGATTCAGCACGCTGAACCAGCTCCTGAACGACCGACTCGTCAAACCCTTCAATGCCAATCAGCTCATCTGGATCTGCAAAAGCCAGTTCTTCGATGGAATGGAAGCCTTCCGTGACCAGCAGACCTGCAATTACGTCATCCACATCCAGCGCTTCAACAAACAGCGCTGTCCGACGGCGGAACTCTTCCTGACGGCGTTCGGATTCTTCCGCTTCTGTCAGAATATCAATATCCCAACGCGTCAACTGGCTGGCCAGACGGACATTCTGCCCACGACGGCCAATAGCCAAAGAAAGCTGCTCATCCGGCACAACTACTTCTACGCGACCGGCTTCTTCATCCATCACCACCTTGCTGACTTCAGCAGGCGCCAGCGCATTCACTACAAAAGTAGCGGCCTGCGGGCTCCACGGGATGATATCAATCTTTTCGCCCTGCAATTCGGCCACAACAGCCTGCACACGGGAACCACGCATACCAACGCAAGCCCCAACGGGATCGATAGACGCATCACGAGAAATCACGGCCATTTTGGCGCGAGAACCAGGATCACGCGCAACGGCTTTAATTTCAATAATGCCATCATAAATTTCTGGCACTTCCTGCGCAAACAGCTTGGCCAAAAAGGCCGGATGCGTGCGGGAAAGGAAAATCTGCGGTCCACGCGGCTCATCACGCACATCATAGATATAGGCGCGCACGCGATCCGAGTTACGGAACGTTTCACGCGGGATCAACTCATCACGTCGCAGCAGCGCTTCTGCCGAACCAATTTCAACCAGCAGATTGCCGTATTCGGTCCGCTTAACGGTGCCGTTTACAATTTCACCTACGCGATCCTTGAATTCGTTATACTGGCGCTTGCGTTCATATTCACGCACGCGCTGCACAATCACCTGCTTGGCAGTTTGCGCAGCAATGCGCCCAAAATCAATCGGGGGCAGTGGATCGATCAAGTATTCGCCTGCCTGAATTTCTGGGCGAAACTTACGGGCAATGGAGAGCGCAATCTGCGTATCTTCATTTTCCACTTCATCCACCACTTCCGTCCAACGGGACAAGCGCACATCACCTGTCTTGCGGTCGATGGTGGCACGAATGTCCTTTTCGTGCCCATATTTGGCGCGTCCGGCTTTCTGGATCGCCTGTTCCATGGCTTCCAGCACTTCTTCACGCTCAATACCTTTCTCGCGCGAGACAGCGTCTGCAACCAGCAAAAGTTCAGGACGGGAAACAGAGGTATCCATACTCTCAGCTCTCCAAAACAGGCAGCTTTATCAATGCACCTTGGGCCCGGAAGAATCGTTATCATTCTTCTGGGCGGGATCAGTGCCGGGCGCAGGTTGCACCATACGGGCACTAGCTTCAATCAGAGCATCTGTCAGCACCAGCCGTGCACGCCGGAGTTCTTCCAGCGGCAAGGCAACTTCCGTGCCATCATCCAGACGCATCCGCGCAACAGTTCCATCAGACCCCAGAACCACACCAGAAAAGCGGCGGCGCCCATTTACCGGCAGCAGAACTTCTGCCTTGGCCTGGTGCCCGGCAAAGCGGTTCCAGTCCTTCGCACGGGTAAGGGGCCGATCTATTCCGGCAGAGGAAACTTCCAGCGTCCACGCCCCAGGAATGGGGTCTTCAACATCCAGCACGGCACCTACCGCGTGGCTGATCCGCTCACAATCTTCCACATTAATCAGGGAACCATCTTTGCGATCCGCCATGATCTGCACGGTCGGACGCTCACGCCCCAGCACAGCAACACGCACAATCTCATAACCCATATCCTCAACGGCAGGGGCTATCAGCGCAGCAACGCGGGCTTCTAGGCCAGAGTGAGTAGAAAGGTCTGTATCCAATGCAAAAAAGGCGGCCGTCAAGGCCACCCCCCGAAACGTAAAACAAATTGAGAAGGATGGCTCTTTATGTAAGGGATGTGGAGTGAAACCGCAAGGGTAGAATAAAGCTACTGCCCGCCATGCAAATCTTTACCCTTTATAAAAAACAATTTTACGGGCTGGATGCAAATTGCACATTGCAGGGCACGCCGGACATGCTTTTATTAACCCTATTGCGACATATTTGCCATCCTCCACACTGCAAGGGCTGACCTTTCAATATGCACAAAGAGCCAGAACCCGCATGGAAGCCACAACCGCAGCCACAGGCAGCAGATAAACCTTCTGGCGTGCGTATGGCTCTGATTGGGCTGGCAACATGCGTTATCATGGCGGGAGCTGGCGTGCATTTTATGGGCGGTGGGCACGGAAATACCGCCCCCCCTGCAGCAGAAAACAACACCCAAGATCATGATAACAGCGCCAACCGTATGGGAATCCCCCTTACGCTAATTGCCTCGCAAAAAGCTGCTCAAGCGCTTGCCAAATCCGATTATACAGAACAGGAACAGGCAGATATTCTGGCAGGTATCAAACGGCGAGACATTCGCTTAGTGGCCATGCCTGTTTACGATGCCACAGGCGCAGGAGGCACAATTACGCTTATTTGTGGGCCGTGGCACCATACAGTGCATTTGTCCCCCACCCCGCAAACCGTCATTCTGCCCATTACGATCAGTGGCAATGTTGATATCATACCGGCATCAGACCCCGGGCCTACTGGTATTGGAAGCGGTGCCATTACGGTATTCGGCCCACAAACACTGCCGATTATGTATAAAGGGGATACTCTGCCACTAACGGTGATTGCGCAATGAAGGGACTTTTACCCGCCCTAAACCGGCTGATGCCGTTGATGATGGTGATCTTTCTGGTGCTTGCCAGCATACAGATTGCCCTCAGCCTGCATCTTTCCCTGCATTCCATTACGCATGTTTTGCAGTGGTGCGCACCAGCATGGCCGATTTTGGCCGTAAGTGGCATTATACTTACAGTAGCAGGGCTGCTGTTTGAAACACGCGCCGAGAAGCTGGCGCGCAAAGGGCTTTTACGCCGACGGGGATTCATCATGGACGTTCATGCCAGACTGACCAACCGCGCCGCACTGGAAGAAATGATGGCGCGCGAGCAGCGTGAAACCACCATTGATGCGGAAGAACTGGCAGCCAACCTACGCGCCCGCGTTATTGGGCAGGACCAGGTATGCGAGGATGTGGCTGCGCAGTTGCGCCGCCGCCTTGCCTTGCAGGTACGCGGGAAACCAGTAGGTATTTTTCTGCTGGCCGGGCCTCCGGGCACAGGCAAAACCTATCTGGCCAAACAACTTGCCCGCCAACTTGAACGCCCCCTGCTGCATTTTGACATGACACAGATGAGCAGCCCCCACGCAGCAACCCAGCTATTTGGCTCCCCCAAAGGTTATGTGGGTTCAGACACTTACGGAAAGCTGACTGGCGGCCTGAAGGAAAAGCCGGATGCTGTTGTGCTTCTGGACGAAATTGAAAAAGCACATCCGGATGTGTTCAAAAAGTTCCTGACAGCATGGAACGATGGGCACATTACCGAGGCCTCTACCGGGCAACAGATTTCTACCGTGCGCGCAATTTTTGTGCTGACATCCAACATTGCAACAGATGCACTAACAGAAATTGCAGACCGCCTACATGATGACCCAGACCGTATGCGCGCCGAATCGGTAGAAGCCTTGCGTCAGGCTGGGTTTGCGCCGGAAGTTCTAAACCGGTTGGATCGTATATTTATCTTCCGTCCGCTACAGGGGCTGGATATCGCCCGCGTGGCCGCGCTGGAAATTGAAACCATGATTGAAAGCTACGGCCTGAAAGTGGAAACCGGCGGTATTGATGCCACTCTGCTAATGGACGTTATGCGCCGCCAGAGCCGCATGGGAGATGCTGCCTCTGCCCGAGATCTGGTGCGTTCGATTGAAGATATGATCAGCGAATCCCTGATTGTAGCCCGCCAGCAAGGCGCCAATATGGTGCGGCTGGTAAAGGAAGATGATGGTGCAGTTGTTGCAAAAGTGGCGGACAACCGCACGGATGAAGGCGATGGCATTCATGCGCGCCTGATCCCATAAGCGGCCCTTTACTGTTTATTATTCCGGCACAAGGCTGTTCTGCATGTCTGCTTTTACCCGATTGTGGCAACGCGCTCCTGTTTGGCGTGTAGCGCTGTTTACCGCTGGCGCATGCAGTGTATTTTCCGTGATATTTCCTGCCCCTTGGCTAACTTCACGCTTGCCAGCTTATGCAAAACTTACATCCCAAATCAGCCATATGCTGCCTGCTGGTGCACCTTCTGCCGATTCGTCGGAAGATGCACTTCGTCCGGATGAAGATCGGCGCACCGTTTCCGCGCCCCCTATGGATGCACAATTTGAAGGTACGCTTTCTTTTGCGGGCCGCCAGCTTCCCTTACCTGCGGGCAAATGGCACCCTCTCCTGAATTATCAGGATGATGTTGCGCACGGGGAAATTCTGACATCGCTTTATGTGCGTTCTGAACAAGGCATTGTAACAGGCTTACTGGTTGCTCAGGCCACCACGCAATCTTTGCCCATTACAGATACGCAGCTTGTGCAGGATGAATGCCACAGCAACTTTAACTTTATGTCAGAAGCCCTCCCGCAAGATGGCACACACACAGAATGCTGGATGACATCCCCTATTCGAGTAGTGAATAACGTTTTTCTGACATCCAACCCCGCATTACAGGCTTTACTGGGAAGCCCCATGTTTATTCCCCCTGCTGTGCAGCGCCTGACAGGTATGGGCTTTGATCTGCCCCCCGTTCTGGTGGATGCCGGCTGGAATCGGATTGAAAAAAGCAAATCCGGCCCCGGTGTGGATTTCATGAGTGTTCACATGCTGACAAGCCCGGCGGAAGCTGGCAGTAAAATCGTACCAGGTGCGCCAGAAAACTGGTCTCGCGCAGGTATGTCCGATTCGTCTGCTGTGTCAGACTTTGTCCGCCGCACTAACGCATGGCTACGCGGATGGAGCCCTTATCTGCGCCAAGGGTTTGACAGCAAGCTACCGGATACTGCTCTACCCACAACTGTATCAGCAGACCCGGCGTTCCACGGTTAAAAACCGTTAAACGGCCTGATGCATCTTACCTTCCCGCAAGAGATCTGCGGAAACTTCTATCAGAAAATCCAGAACTGTCCGGGTGCGCAGGGGGAGTGTACGTGGGCCAGTATGCACAGCATAGAATGGCAGGGAAGGAATATTCCAATCTGCAAACAGGCGAGTAAGCCGACCATCGGCAACAGCCTCACGCACCTGAAACTCTGGCAACAGGCCAATGCCCAATCCAGATTCCACTGCATACAACACAGCTTCACTGCTATTGGCACGGAAAACAGCTGATGGTGCAATTACGCTTTCTTCACCATCCCGCTCAAAATTCCAATCCAACCGACTAGAGCCGTAATTATATACGACTCCCGGATATTCAGGCAGATCACGCGGGTGCATTGGCTTGCCACACAGCGGGCCAGACAAGATGGTGCGGCCACCAACCATTTGCGCACAACGCCCAGTTTACGGGCAATAAGAGAACCCTCGGCTATGTCCCCTACCCGCACAGCCAGATCCAGCCCTTCTTCTACCAGATCACCAAATGCATCACGCATAACAACTTCAATAGCCAGATCAGGGTGCCTTTCTAGCAACTCTCCTATCCGGCGTGTCAGACACAATCCAAAAGCTGTGGTTACCCCCAGGCGCACCAAACCAGATACAGAAGCACGACGGCGCCCCAGCACTGTTTCTGCCGTTTCCAGAATTTCCAGCACTTCATAAGCATGCGGAAGAAGGCTTCTGCCATCTTCCGTCATGGTAAGGCTGCGCGTGGTGCGCGCAAACAAAGTTGTACCATAATGCGCCTCTAACAACGCAATATGGCGGGAAATTGTGGGCTGACTAACACCTGTCTCACGCGAGACGGCAGAAAACGAGCCTGTAGCCGCAACGCGAACAAAGCTGTGAAGCGCGGAAAGAAGATCCATTGAAGTCCAGCACTGTTCCTGTGAACACGCGGATATTACATTACAACTTCTTACCAGCAAGAAGTGTATCTAATGTTGCGCGTATTCCTGATTTATCGGCAATTTTGGAACAAGCTGGCAGGTCGCACAACATCCGTCAGGCTCTATTCCGCCATGTGACAGATGCACTTGCATTTGTCTTGCATGACGGAACAGATATCCCAAACAAGTTTTACCGGCGGCGCATATGCGGTTGTGCCAGCTTTTTTTCTGCCATACGTGCCAGACGCACAAAAGGCAGCCCCAGCAACAGATAGGCTGCGCCTACCATCAGCCCTGTTCCGAAATAGTCGAAATAGGAAGAAGACAGACGGATGTAAGTCTGGGTCAATTCTGTCAGCGTGATCACGCTGACCAGTGATGAATCTTTCAATAACGAAATAAAGTCGTTGGTCATAACAGGCATAACCAGACGGAAAGCCTGCGGCACAACCACGTAACGCAATGCCTGAGCGTGCGTCATATTCAGAGCCAAAGCAGCTTCCATCTGCCCATGCGCCACAGATTGCAGGCCTGCGCGATAGTTTTCGGCCTCATACGCCGCATAATTCATACCCAAGCTGACAACGCCAGCCAGAAAGGGGGTAAGGCTGATGCCAAATTCAGGCAAGCCGTAGAAAATGAACAGAACCTGAATCAGCAATGGGGTGCCGCGCACCACTTCCACGTATGTGGTCGCCAACCAGCGGAGCGGTGTAGGGCCGTACAGGCGCAAAAGCGCCAACGCCAAGCCCGCTCCAACCGCCAGCACCATCGCACACAAAGAAACCAGCAGAGTCAGCCATGCGGCTTTTGCCAACTGCGGCAGAAACCCAACATAGCGATCCAGCTTAATGCGCCAGCCGCCTTTACCTTCCAGCTCCGCCACATATGCGTTCCACGCCGCAGGCGTAACGTTAAGCGTGGTGTGATCATTGGTGAACTGCGCCATTTCTGGCGTCCACAAATCCCACCGCAGCAATACGCGATGGAGCGTACCATCATGCTGCATGGTTGCCAGGGCGGCATTCACCTTTGTACGCAGGGCTACATTCTGCCCTTTGGCAAAAGCTATGCCATATTCTACACGGCCAATGGGTTCACCCACCACCTGCAAGGCTGGGTTGGTATCACCGTAATATTTGGCAATGGGGCCATCAATCAGAATGGCATCCGTGCGACCATTCGCCAGATCCATGAATGCATCGGTTTCTTCATCATACGTCCGAAGCTGAACCTTGGCGTTCTCCGTCAGGATACGCTCAGCTTGCGTATCCTTGATTGTGCCAATGGCATGACCATTCAGATCCGCGAGATTTTTAAGTTGCGGGCCATTACGCCGCACCACAATCCGTTCGGATGTGATGTAATATGGATTTGAAAAATCAATACCTTCGGCATGCTCATCTGTCATTTCAATGCCACAGATGACCATTTCATACAGGCCACGCTGCAAGCCGGGAATAAGACCATCCCAATCATTCTGCACGAACTGAAGCGGCGCACCCATGTGCTTGCCCAGCTCCTGCATCAGGTCGTATTCAAACCCGGTCAGCTTGTCCTGATCTTTCAGATCATGGAAGGTATAGGGTACGTCTGATGAAGCATCCGCAGCCCAGCGGATCGGCTTTTCTTCCTGTGCGTATGCCACATGCGCGCCAGCACCCAGCCAACTTGCGGCCAGCAGCAGACAAACACAGCGCAAAAACAAACCCCAAAGGCGTGGCGGGCAATGCTGTGCGTTCTGTTTCACAGAAGTGTCCTCAAAAAGCGGCGTGTCTGTTCATGGGCCGGGTTCACACACAGAACCTCCGGCGGGCCGGATTCAACAATATGGCCACCATCCATATAGACAATGGTATCCGATGCCACTTGGGCAAAACGCATATCGTGGGTGACGATAATCTGCGTCATCCCTTCATCATCAAGGGTGCGCATTACCCCCAGCACTTCTTCCGCAACAATCGGGTCCAGCGCTGATGTGGGTTCATCATACAGCATAATTTCTGGCCGCATGGCCAAAGCGCGTGCAATGGCGGCGCGTTGCTGCTGCCCACCAGAAAGCGAAACTGGGTAGCGTTGCGCCACGCGCGCCAACCCTACTTTTTCCAGCAGAGCCATAGCCTCGGCACGTTCAACTTCTCCGCCCTCCCCCTTAACCACGCGGGGGGCCAGCAGAACATTGTCCAGAACTGTAAGATGGGGAAACAGGTTAAAGCTCTGGAACACCATGCCCACGTGAGTGCGCAAGCGGTGTGCCATATGCTCATCTGCGCGACGCCAGACGGCATCTTTGCGCTCTATGGTCACCCCCATGGCGGTTATCTTACCGCTATCGGGAATTTCCAGAAAATTCAAACACCGTAGAAAAGTGGATTTTCCGCAACCGGATGGGCCAATAATAGAAACCAGCTCACCCTTTCGCACCTGCATGGATACACCACACAGGACATCCCCTTCGCCGAAATTTTTGTGCAGATGTTCCGCACTCAAAACGACTGGGTCTTCCACAGAAAACGCCGACCCGGTGCGCACCGGGTCGGCATCTCGACGTTCACCTTGAACGAAATGGTTCTCAGGCAGCTTTCGTCATCCCTCGCAAGACGTACTGAAGGATGCCACCATGCCTATAATACTCGACTTCGTCTAGAGTATCGACACGGCAAAGCAGTGGTACTTCCTGCGTGGAGCCGTCATTTCTTGTAATTGTCATAATTACATCCATGCGCGGCGAAAGTTTATCAACACCCTTGATGCTGATCACCTCGTCACCCTTCAGACCAAGGGTCTTACGAGTTGTGCCATCCTTGAACACCAGCGGCAGAACGCCCATGCCCACAAGGTTGGAACGGTGGATACGCTCAAAGCTTTCAGCAATAACGGCCTTTACGCCCAGCAGCAGGGTGCCTTTTGCGGCCCAGTCACGGGAAGAACCCATGCCGTATTCCTTGCCACCGATGACCACCAGCGGAGTATGTTCCTTTTTATACTCCATGGCCACATCGTAAATGGCGCCTTCCTTCCCATCTGGGAAGTGCTTGGAATATCCACCTTCCGTACCCGGCAACATTTCGTTTTTGATACGGATGTTGGCAAAAGTACCACGCACCATCACACGGTCATTCCCACGACGGGAGCCGTAAGAGTTAAAGTCTTTCGGCTCAACCCCGTGTTCCATCAGGTAACGACCAGCCGGTGAATCCTTTTTAATGGAACCAGCCGGAGAGATATGGTCGGTCGTGATGTTATCACCCAGCAGGGCCAGAATACGCGCACCTTCGATATTGCCGGGAGCTTTAGGCTCAACGTCCATATGCTTGAAGTACGGCGGATCCTGCACGTAGGTAGATTTTGGATCCCACTTATAGGTTTCAGAACCCGTAGCAACCTTCAGGCCCTGCCATTCCTTTGTGCCCTTGGACACGTTCTTGTAACGGTTGATAAACTCGTCACGGCTGATGGCAGAAGCAATAAGGTCTGCAATTTCCTTATTGGTGGGCCAGATATCCTTCAGGTAAACTGGCTTGCCATCCTTGGATGTGCCCAGCTGTTCCGTTGTAATATCTTGCCGCATGGTCCCCAGAAGGGAATATGCAACCACCAGCGGCGGGCTTGCCAGATAGTTGGCCCGAACGTTGGGGGAAATACGGCCTTCAAAGTTACGGTTGCCAGACAGGACAGAAACAGCAACCAGGTCGTTGTTTTCAATCGCATCCACAATGTGGGAAGGCAGCGGGCCGGAGTTACCGATACAGGTGGTGCAACCATACCCAACGGTATTGAAGCCCATGGCATCCAAGTCGGTCGTGAGGCCAGAACGGTTCAGGTAATCTGTAACAACCTGAGACCCCGGAGCCAGAGAGGTTTTCACCCAAGGCTTAGGCTTCAGGCCCAGAGCGCGTGCTTTACGGGCAACCAGACCAGCCGCAATCAGCACAGCCGGATTGGATGTGTTGGTGCACGAGGTAATGGCGGCAATAACAATATCGCCCTGCCCCAGATCATAGTTTGTTCCGGCAACCGGCACCTTTTTATTGGCATCGTTGGCGGCTACACCCAAAGAGCTGGTCAGTTCTTTTTCAAACGCAGTTTTGGCGCTTTTCAGCTCCACGCGGTCCTGCGGACGCTTGGGGCCTGCCAGAGACGGCACAACCGTGCTGAGATCCAGCTCCAGAACATCCGTAAAGACGGGTTCCGGTGTTTCGTGCGTGCGGAACATACCCTGTGCACGCAGGTATTCTTCAACCAGCTTAATGCGATGTTCATCGCGGCCAGTCTGACGCAGGAAGTCCAGCGTAAGCGCATCAACCGGGAAGAACCCGCAAGTTGCACCATATTCCGGAGCCATGTTGGCAATGGTTGAACGGTCAGCAACCGGCAGATGGTCCAGTGCCGGGCCAAAGAACTCAACAAACTTACCAACCACGCCTTTTTTGCGCAGCATCTGGGTAACTGTCAGCACCAGATCGGTAGCTGTTGCGCCTTCTGGCAGCTTGCCTGTCAGTTTAAAGCCGATCACATCCGGGATCAGCATGGCAATGGGCTGGCCCAGCATTGCGGCTTCAGCCTCAATACCACCCACACCCCAGCCCAACACACCCAGACCGTTGATCATGGTGGTGTGGCTGTCTGTGCCGTAAAGGGAATCCGGGTAAACGTATTCCTTACCACCAACATTGGCAGTCCATGCCACCTGGGCAATGTATTCCAGGTTCACCTGATGGCAGATACCCGTATCTGGCGGCACAACAGAGAAGTTTTCGAAAGCTTCCTGGCCCCAGCGCAGAAAGGCATAACGTTCTGCGTTGCGCTCAAATTCCAGAGTGATGTTTTCCTGCAGCGCTTCTTTTGTGCCTGCATAGTCCACCATCACGGAATGGTCGATCACAAGGTTGACCGGAACCATTGGGTTTACCTTCTGCGGATCCCCCTTCAGGCTCACAATCCCATCGCGCATGGCTGCAAGATCCACCACACCCGGCACGCCGGTGAAGTCCTGCATCAGAATGCGTGAAGGCTTGAAAGGCACTTCCTTGCTGCTGCTGCCTTTTGGCAACCAACCTGCAATGGCCTTGGCGTCATCTACATTGTAGGAGCGCCCATCTTCAAACCGCAGAATATTTTCCAGAAGAACCTTCAGCGAAACCGGCAGGCGACTTACGTCGCCAATGGTTTTTGCCGCTTCGGGAATGGAAAAATAATGGTAGGTCTTGCCGTCAACCTCAAGGGTGCGGCCTGTCTTTAGCTTATCGTGCCCAACCGTTTTCATAATCGCTCTCTCCCCGATCACAGCCGATGGCTGGTGATGCGTTCAGGACACCGTAAACATGCCATTCGGCGCCGAGTGCCTGCCTGATCTGCCGGGCAACCGGCTTGATATCCCGTTGGGCCTAGAACATACCGGCAGTTGGAAAAGGCACAAGGCGGGGAGCGACCACGAGAACGCGAGCACCCCGGCTTTTGCGGCCTTGCACGGTAACAATAAGGAGAAGTGTTATCGCCGACAGTCCTTTCCCTGCCGGGCACTCTGCCCCAACCAGGCCTGTAACTGGTGCATTTCCGGCACTTTATGCTGAGGATCTTTGTGTTTTCCGTGGGGAAAGACTGGTACTGGACGGTATCAGCTTTCAGATGGAAGCCGGAGCCGCCATGCTGCTAACCGGCCCTAATGGTGCAGGAAAATCCACTTTGCTGCGCGTTCTGGCGGGCCTACGCAAACCCGATTCCGGCCAGTTGCTCTGGCATGGCGAATCGGTTTTTGCAGATCGCGCGGCCCATGCCAGCCAAGTGGCCTATCTGGGGCATCAGGATGCGCTTAAGCCGGGGCTGACTGTAACCGAAAACCTCGCATTATTCGCACGTGCAGGCCAAGGTGACATGCAGAAGGCCCTTGAGGCCATGGATCTGCTGCCACTTGCCAATCTGCCAGCCCGCCTACTTTCTGCTGGACAGAAACGGCGCACGGCGCTTGCGCGTGTTTTGCTGGCCAATGCGCCTTTATGGTTGCTGGATGAACCTAGCCTTGGCTTGGATACCAATGCCATTACCCTGTTAGGACAAGCCCTTACAGCACATAGGCAACAAGGCGGGTTGGTGATTGCCACCACACATGTGCCCTTACCGCTAGAAAACGTGCAGCCCCTTACATTGCCGGGCGCGGGCGATTCGGCTGCTTCCACCTTTTGCCAGCAGGAGGATGACGCATGATCGGGCTGTTTTGGGCCATTGTTGGGCGTGACCTGCGCCTTGCCCTCCGGCATGGGGCAGACACAATGGGGGCCATTCTCTTCTTTATTGTTACGGCCACCCTGTTCCCGCTTGCTCTTGGCCCATCCCCAGAATTGCTGCGCCATATGGCGCCCGGCATTATCTGGGTTTGCGCCCTGCTGGCTGCTCTTCTGCCACTAGATCGACTATTTGGTGCGGAGCTTGAAGATGGATCACTAGATCAGCTCCTACTTCTGGGCGTTCCGGCCTCCCTTGTCGCCTTAGCCAAAATAACTGCACACTGGTTGACCACAGGCATTCCCCTGCTTTTGGCCGCCGTACCATTAGCCACCATGCTGGGATTGCCAGCTTCTGCCTTGCCTGTGCTTTTGGCCGGGCTTTTCCTTGGATCTGTTGTGTTATCTCTGATTGGGGGGATGGGCGCATCTATTGTGCTGGGCGCACGACGCGGTGGTGTGCTGCTACCACTGCTTACGTTGCCCTTGGCAACACCTGCGCTAATTTTTGGAGCTGCGGCTATTGATGCCGCATCAACCGGCCTGCCTTGGCAACCAGATTTGGAACTTTTGGCAGCCTTTGTGGTGGGGGCTCTCCCACTCTGCCCGCTGGCAGCCGGTGCTGGGCTGAGGGCCGCCGCAGAATAATAAGCATCTGCTGTTATGGCCCTTTGAATAGGCCATAACAGCAGCATATTTGGCAAAATTACTTAGATGTATTGCCAGATGTCGTCTGCTGATGGCTGACAGCCTGAATATCAACAGAGGCATAACGCACAGAATTTTCCGCATCACGCAGGGCTTCACTTGCCTTGTACGGATCGTTCTTGATGAACTGTGCAGCGTGGTTCACGTCCTGCCGTGTCTGCTCCAGCGGCACAGCAGCAATGACGTAATCTGCATCCACACCAGAAACTTTTAGCACTTCAGAAGCGCGGTCCGGGTCACCTGCACGCAGGTGGCGGTTTGCCGCGGCAACAGCTGCACTTTTTTCTGTTGTGGGTTCAACTGTTTCATCCAGAACCAGTTCGCCATCAATCGGCAACCAAGCCACAGGCGTAGTGCTGCCCGTGCCTTTTTTAGCTGTCTGAGCCTGCTTGGTTTTCACCGGCATCAGTTCAGCTTCTGCTTTCTGGAAAGCAGTATTATCGGCCCGTGCCCGATCCAACGCCTGCTGTGCGCTTGTAATCAGGGTTTTAGCCCCTTTGAGGTCACCATCAAAAATGGCGCGGCGTGCCAGCATCAGTTCTTCAAACGCTGTGTTCCCATCGTCTGAAAGGCGGCCGAAATCCTGCGTTGCCGCAGATGTTGCAGCATTTGTTGCAGGCACAGCGGCCGTAGATGCTGCCTGCTGCTGTGCCCATGCTGGCGCAACAGCCGTTGTTGCTGCCAGTAGAGCGCCCAACAGCATACCCGTTTTCTTCATGATTTCTCCCTTTCTGAACGCCATCCATAATGGCCTTGTTTGCGTTCTAATTGTTGAGCGAGAAAGCACGAAAGCAAAGGCAGGCAAACACAAGGCTGGCCTGCCCTCACATCGGATCAGATATAATGCTCGGTTAATGGCGCAAAACCATTAAACCCCGTCGCACAGTAAGTGGAGACATAAGCACCGGCCCCCAGCAGATCGACCTGTTCCCCCGCAGCTAAGTCCAGCGGCAGTTCGTAATGCGTTTTCTCGTACATGATATCCGCACCATCACAGGTTGGCCCGGCCAGCGCCACACGCCCTGTTGGAGAACCATCCCGACTGGTGCGAATCGCGTAACGAATGGATTCGTTTTCTGTTTCCGCCAAGCCGCCAAACCGCCCGATATCCAGATATACCCAACGCAGCCCATCCTTGCGCCCACGCGCACTGACAAGCACAACTTCCGAGCGCACCACACCGGCTTCACCCACAATAAAGCGGCCAGGTTCCACCAGCATTTCTGGCAATGCATTGCCAAAATGCTCTGTCATGGCGCGGAAGATGGCCGTAGTGAAGTGATCGATTTCAGGCACATCATCCCGGTAGCGGATGGGAAAACCGCCCCCCAGATTGACCATGCGCAAATCCAGCCCGGCAGCACTTAAATCTGTAAACAGAGCCGCCGCACGGGCAATGGCAACCTCATAAGCTTCTGCAGAAAGCTGCTGGCTGCCCACATGGAAGGAAAGCCCATACGGGTCCAGCCCCAGTTCTCTGGCTGCCAGCATCAGTTCCTTGGCGGATTCGACGGTAGTGCCAAACTTGCGGGAAAGTGGCCATTCTGCCCCGTAATTATCCACCAGAAGGCGGCAATAAACGCGGCTTCCCGGTGCGTGTGCAGCCAGTTTTTCCAGCTCTTCCCGGCAGTCAAAAACAAACATCCGCACACCGGCGTCATAAGCAGCACGGATAGCAGAAACCTTTTTAACCGTATTCCCAAAGGAAATGGCATCCGGGCTGGCGCCTGCCTGCAGGCATAGGGAAACTTCTTCCCACGAAGCGGCATCAAAGCAGGAGCCAAGCTCAACCAGCTGCCGCAGAATAGGCTGTGCTGGATTAGCTTTAACGGCATAGTAAATACGAGCCTGCGGCAAAGCTTTGCCCAATGCATGATAGCGGTCTGCTACGGCATCCACATCGAGAACAAGACAAGGCGTTGCCGGCTTTTGCTCGGCGAGAAAACGGGTGATTTTGGGATTCATATCCCCACTCCCCCAGATCAGGCTCCTCCGCCTGAACAGCGCGGAGAAGGACGTTGCGAAACGGTCTAACGGACCAGCGACCAAAGGCAGATGCACGAAACATCCCGATTGCCAGAACGCTTGACGTCGTTGCGTAACCTCAGAGGGCCAGTGGCACGTGCGTTGCTGCGTAGGGGCGTGCATATGAGGCCAAAGCGCAACAAGTGCAAGTCAAAAACATTCAAAAAACAAAAAAACATGGCACTTGGCCATCATGCCCGATAAGACAAGGCAAGCTTTATACACGGCATTTATGCTCGTTTTTGGCAAAAGCATGCAGAGTTAACTTTTTGTTCCTGCAAGAAAGCATGCCTCTTTACCGCACACCATGCCGTTATTGTTATTGGTGTGCTGCTACAAGTTTATCGCTGGTGCCGCAGAAGGTGCCTCTTACCTTAACGAAGGACGCTCCAATCCCGATGCAGGTTATCTGTCAGCCCGATACGCGCCCATCTGTGCACCCGGATTCTCACTCCCACACGATTCATGAAAACGTGCAACCCAATTTTTCTCGCCCTTCTGAACTGGGGCGGAAAGATTGGAAGATTATTTTACAGCGCACAGTTAAAAGCCTTATTTCAGGCCCCACCACATTGGTGGCCGCTGGTTGCGCATTTTATACCACGCTCTCCCTATTTCCGGCCATCAGCTCCCTGATCTCCATTTATGGGTTGGCTTTTGATGTGCAGACCGTGGCGCCACAGATGGAAGTCTTGCGCAACCTGCTGCCACCCAATGCCTTCACTCTGCTTTATGATCGTGTGCAAACGCTGGTAGCTGAGCCGCCCTCATCCCTCACATTCAACCTGATTATTTCAGTCAGCGTGGCTTTGTGGTCTGCCTCTGCGGCAACGCGGTCTATTATTTCTGCCTTGAATATCGCGTATAATACACGTGAAAATCGTAATTTCTTTATATTTCAGATTACTGCCTTTGCCCTTACTCTTTGCGGCATTCTGGGCGCAGTGCTTACTTTGGCCCTTATGGTAGCCATGCCTCTGCTGCTTAACCTTCCGGCATTGCTACACATTCCCACCCCTCCCGGTTCCATTGAATTTATGGCCCGGTGGAGCGGCCCGGTGGTGATGTTTACATTTGAAACTCTGGCTCTTTCCGCACTGTACAGATTTGGCCCCAACCGGCACATTTCCACCCAATGGCGCTGGGTTCTGCCCGGAGCCGTCTGCTCCACGCTAACGTGGATTGCGGCATCACTCGGCTTTTCCTACTACGTGGCACATATTGCCAGTTACAGCGCCACTTATGGGCCACTAGGGGCCTTTATCGCCATTATGATGTGGTTTTTTGTAACCGCATGGGTGGTACTTATGGGGGCTGAACTGAATGCTGAGATGGAAAGTTACGCCCGTGGTATTACACGGCAGCCTCTGGAAGTTTGATCAACCAGAATCCAGACATCATCAAAAGGGGGTATCCTGATCAGGATACCCCCTTTTGATTCTCTACAATGCTTTTTGTAAAAACCTGCCGTATTCGTCTTAACGGCGGTGACGTGCCCTATGAAGAGGGCGTGCTGTGTGCGGTGCGGTGTCCTGCAAGGAAAGGCTGCTATCAGCCAAACCACCTTCATCTGGCGCAGATGCCACTTCAACCGGAGCGGGCTCTACCCGCACATGGGCAATACCACTGTTCAACATCCCCAATTCCGCGGCTGCGGCTTTGGAGACATCAATAATACGGCCACGGCTGTAAGGCCCACGATCATTGATTGTAACCACCACAGAGCGGCCTGTATCTTCTGAAACAACCCGTAGTTTACTGCCCAACGGTGCCGTAGGATGCGCGGCTGTTAAGCTGCCCTTGTCAAACCGCTCCCCCGAAGATGTGCGTCGATTATGGAAGCGCCCCCCATACCAACTGGCCACACCTTTTTGAAAAATGCGCTGCGCCTTATTTGTATCAGAATCCGCAGTGGCGACTGTCTGTGCGCTACGCCCAGCCAATGCACGGCGGACAGAATCTGCCCACGCCGTACCACCTTGCCCGGCCTCTGCTGCCTGAACAGCGGAAGCCGACAAAAGAGAAGACATAACAAACACACTTCCAAGAAGTGCCCGGCGCAGGGCTGACATCCGCCTGTTTACTCCATTTTCTGACATCGTTCTGTTCGCCAGAAGACCGTGTTCACACTGTAAAAGCAATCTTTTTCAACCTCCAGAATGCAAATACAGATTTATAGTCACTTATGTTCAACACGCTTATCGTGACAAAAATATGGCCTTAAAGCACGCAACTCCGGTGCACGTATTTTTGCTAGACTGCATTTTCCTGCCCACCAGCATGCCTCTTCTCTTGGATACGGGGCAGCATCGTGCTACGGCCCCTTCCTGTTATGGAAAGACCTCTTATTGCTGTACTCAACGGCCCCAACCTGAATATGCTTGGCCAGCGCCAACCCGAAATATACGGGCGGGCAACGCTGGACGACGTGGAACAACTTTGCCTGCAAACAGCTGAAAAGCTGGGCTTGGCCATAGATTTCCGCCAGACCAACATTGAAGGTGAGCTAATCTCCTGGGTGCAGGACTGCCGCAAGCGTGCGCGGGGCATTATCATCAACCCGGCTGGCTATACACATACGTCTATCGCCCTGCTGGATGCCCTGCTGACAACAGACTTGCCTGTGATAGAGGTTCATATCTCCAACATTCACCGCCGCGAGCCATTCCGCCATCATTCCTATGTCTCTCGCGCTGCTACAGGCGTTATCTGTGGGCTAGGCGTGGCGGGGTATTCTCTGGCATTGCAGGCAATGACCGATCTTATTCTGAATGAGGATGACTGATGAGCGGATTGCTCGTGGATGCGGAGGCCATTCGGGCTCTGGCTGAAATTCTGGCCGAAACCGGCCTGACTGAAATTGAAGTATCGGAAAAGGACAGCCGCATTCGCGTTGCCCGCATGCCTGCCCCCGTGCAAGCTGTGGCCGCCGCGCCTCAGGCCGTTGCAGCTCCGGCACCGGCACCCGCCGCAGCCCCGGCGGAAGCCGCAGTGCCTGCCGCCCCGGCAGACCTTTCCCGCCATCCGGGCGCTGTAAACAGCCCAATGGTGGGTGTGGCTTACCTGACCCCAGATCCGTCCTCCCCTCCTTTTGCCAGCGAAGGCCAGATTGTAACTGCTGGCCAGACCCTGATGCTGATTGAAGCCATGAAAACCTTCAACCAGATCAAGGCTCCTAAAGGTGGCACGCTTAAAGCCCTGCTGGTGGCTTCGGGCGATCCAGTAGAATACGGCCAGCCGCTTGCTATTATTGAGTAATGTTTTCTAAGATCCTTATCGCCAACCGAGGCGAAATTGCCCTTCGTATCCTGCGCGCCTGCCGGGAGCTAGGGATCAAGACCGTAGCGGTACATTCCACTGCGGATGAAGACGCCATGCATGTTCGGCTGGCAGATGAAGCTGTTTGCATCGGGCCACCAGCCTCGCGCGATTCTTATCTGAACGTAGCTGCAATTCTTTCTGCAGCCACCATTACCGGGGCGGAAGCTATTCACCCCGGTTATGGTTTTCTTTCAGAAAATGCTGATTTTGCCGAAACGGTGGAAGCACACGGCCTAACCTTTATTGGCCCTACGGCGGAGCATATCCGCATGATGGGGGATAAGATTACCGCCAAAACCACCATGCAGATGCTGGGCGTGCCCTTGGTGCCCGGTTCTGATGGTGAACTGACAAGCCTAGAAGAAGCCCGCGAAGTTGCTGACAAAGTGGGCTACCCAGTGCTGATCAAGGCTGCGGCTGGCGGTGGTGGCCGTGGCATGAAGGTGGCCCAAACGGCTGACGATCTGGAAGATGCCTGGAAAATGGCCCGCGCCGAAGCACGTGCTGCTTTTGGTAACGATGCTGTTTATCTGGAAAAATACATGGATCGGCCACGCCATATTGAACTCCAGATTCTGGGGGACAATTACGGCAACGTGGTGCATTTTGGGGAACGCGACTGCTCTCTCCAGCGCCGCCACCAGAAACTTCTGGAAGAAGCGGGTTCTCCTGCCCTTACGGCAGAACAGCGTGATGCCATTGGCCAGACAGCCACGCAGGCCCTTTCCAAAATGGGCTATCGCAACGCGGGCACGCTGGAATTCCTGTATCAGGATGGACAGTTCTGCTTCATTGAAATGAACACCCGCCTTCAGGTCGAACATCCAGTAACCGAAATGGTGTGTGATGTGGATTTGGTGCGTGAGCAAATCCGCTTGGCCGCTGGTGAGCAGCTTGGCTACACGCAGAAGGATATTTCATTTTCTGGCCATGCCATTGAATGCCGTATCAATGCGGAAGATCCAGACAACTTTACCCCCTGCCCCGGCACGGTTGCTGTTTACCATCCACCCGGCGGTTTGGGTGTACGTGTAGATAGCGCCCTTTACACCGGTTACCGCGTACCACCTTTTTACGACAGCATGATTGCCAAGCTGATCGTACACGCCCCTACGCGTGAGCAGGCTATTGCCCGCATGCAGCGTGCGTTGGATGAATTTGTGGTGGAAGGTATTAAAACTGTTATTCCGCTGCACCGCCGTATTCTGGAAGATCCAGAATTCCAGAAGGGTGAGTACACCATCCATTGGTTGGAGCAATTTACAGCCAAACCACACTAAACTGCGGTTTGACTGTTTTATGGCGACCACAAAAAACCCGGCGCATCTTTTAGGATGCCGCCGGGTTTTTTATATTTGGATCTTAAGATCAGCAATTAAGCACTAGGTGTCACCCCAACAGCTTCCTCTTCTTCCTCATCATAGGAGCGAATGCGCGGATCTTGTCCCACACGCGGGCGGAATTCACCACGGCGCAAAGCTGTTTCAATATCTTCCAATGTTGCCCCAGCTGTTTCCGGCACACAGAAGAAAACAAACAAGACAGACGCAAGGTTAACACCAGCATAAATCCACATGGTGCCACCCAAAGAAACTGTCTGCACCAATGTAAGAGCCGTGGATGTTACCAGCAGATCAGCCCCCCACAGCATGGCCGCATGTATACTGGTTGCCGCAGCACGCATAGGCAGCGGAAACAACTCTGCCCCCAAAAGCCAGCCCACAACCTGAATACCGCCAGAATTAAACAGCATAAACAGCAGCAAGAAGGCCACAATCAACCAGCTTCCCACACTCCCCTGAGCCGGGTGCATGGCAAAAACAATGCCCAGGCCAATAAGGCTTACAACAGAGCCCGGCCCCATAATAAGCACCAAGCGCCGACGGCCAATTTTATCGACAAACAAGCACCCAAGCAGGGTCATGATGAGATAAACAAGCGCGATTCCCAAGCTTGTCAGCAGTGCTGATGAACTTCCAAACCCTGCGTCAGACAAAAAGGTAGGGGTATAGTAGATCATCATCTCCAGCCCACCAGCCTGCGTAAAGAAGGCAATCCCTAAGGCAGCTATCAGCGCAGGGCGCACCCAAGGTAGCTTCAGGCCCTTCCAGCCACGTTCATCTTCATCTAGATTTACAACATTGGCGTGGATCTCATTGATCTCGCGCTGAATGACCTTGCGGGAAGAACGCACACGCCCAAGCTGCTCTACCGCAGATTCCAGCCCTTCATTTTCAGCAGTCCAACGTGGGCTTTTGGGCAGAAAAAACATGCTGATAAAAACAAAAGCAGCCGGGATAGCGGCCACAGAAATCATGGGCCGCCAACCCCATTTTTCACGCATGGTAAAACCAACCAAGTTGGCCAGAAAAATGCCAATCCCAATAGCCACGTTAAACAGCGTTACCAGATTGCCGCGCTTGCTGGCTGGGGCCAATTCCGAAATATATGTTGGCACCACCTGCGTGGCACCACCCACTGCGCAGCCCAAAAATACACGGGCAATAATGAGGCTGGTAAGATTGGGTGCGTAAGAACACGCTAATGCACCAATTACAAAAACTGCGGTAACGACCATAACCGAAACACGGCGACCAAAGCGTTCTGATAAGTTGGCAATGCCCATGGCACCAATAACAGCGCCTACCAGAATAGCTGATGTAACAATTTCCTCCTGACCAGCAGTCAGATGAAAATCTTTTGTAATAAGAAGAAGGGCACCAGAAATAATACCGGTATCGTAGCCGTAAAGACCACCACAGATGGCAGAAACAAATGCTGCAATCCACAACACGTGCTTGGCATACGGAGAAATATCGAGATTTTGTATAGCTTCTTGAGCTCGTTTCTTTTCAGATTTCATGCTGTGATTATGCCACGATTAGAAAATTATTGCATATCTGACATAATTTTATTTATTATGTCACAAATAGGCTTTTATGCCTTACGAATTTCACCCTTCTAAAACGCACGCATACGTTTTTCGTTTCCCTTTGATTTTTCTTGACATAATTGCACTTAAAGCTATCTGCTGTCCAATACCAAGGGGGGTTCCGGTAAGGAACTGAGAGGCCACTTTTTGCACGATTCGTTCGGGCACCGTGGCGACCCTGCCGCCAGAACATGATGTTTTGGCGGGGAACCTGATCCGGCTTATACCGGCGGAGGGACTGGTGCCTGAAAAGACAGATATGTTCTTCCCGAACCTAGCCGCCCACAAAAGCGGAGTCTCTTCAGACCTGTCCTCCTCGGCAGAGGAGACGATGACATTATGTCTTCAGTTGATTCCAAACAAAACGCGGCCCCTTCCAGTGTAGGGGGCAACCCTAAACCTGCCAACACGGCTGCACCCGCTCCGGGGCATGTCACCACCGGTGCTATCCGTGGTTCATGTAAAGTGTATTCTAGCCCCGCAGATCGGCCAGATATGCGTGTGCCGTTCCGCGAAATCATGCTGGAACCTTCTGCAAACGAACCCCCAGTGCGTGTGTATGATACTTCCGGCCCCTACACAGACAGCACTGTAGAAATTGACGTTAACAAAGGGCTACCCAAAATTCGGGCACCGTGGCTGACTGCCCGCGGTTTTGAGAACATCAAACCGCGTGACATTAAGCCAGAAGATAATGGCAATGCAGAAGGCACCTATCTTGTAGCCCCCTGCCCTGCTCCGCATACCGTGTTGAAGGGGCGAGAAGGGCAACTTGTTACGCAGTATGAGTTCGCTAAAGCAGGCATTATTACAGATGAAATGATTTACGTGGCCCACCGCGAAAATCTGGGCCGACAAAAAGCTGCTGATGATGCCGCCCAGTGTCTGGAAGATGGTGAATCCTTTGGAGCCAGTATTCCAGAATTCATCACGCCTGAATTTGTCCGTCAGGAAATTGCCCGCGGCCGAGCCATTATTCCGGCAAACATCAACCATCCAGAGTTGGAACCCGTTATTATCGGGCGTAATTTCCTTGTAAAAATTAACGCCAATATCGGCAATTCTGCCATTACTTCATCAGCGGCAGAAGAAGTTGAAAAGCTTGTATGGTCCATTCGCTGGGGTGCGGATACCGTAATGGACCTTTCCACAGGCCGAAACATCCACAATATCCGTGATTGGATTTTACGTAACGCTCCCACACCTATTGGCACAGTGCCACTGTATCAGGCTTTAGAAAAAGTCGGCGGTGATGTCAGCAAACTGAACTGGGAAGTTTTTCGCGATACTCTGATCGAACAGGCAGAACAGGGCGTGGATTACTTTACCATTCATGCGGGCGTACGGTTGCAGCATGTGCCGCTAACAGCTCATCGCGTTACAGGCATTGTTTCACGCGGCGGCTCCATCATGGCAAGCTGGTGCCTAAATGGTCACCGCGAAAGCTTCCTTTACGAACACTTTGCAGACATATGCGACATCATGCGCGCCTATGATGTTTCCTTCTCTTTAGGAGACGGCCTACGCCCAGGCAGCATTGCCGATGCTAATGATGCTGCACAGTTTGCCGAACTGGAAACCCTGGGTGAACTCACAGAAATCGCTTGGGCAAAAGGCTGTCAGGTTATGATCGAAGGGCCAGGCCATGTGCCCATGCACAAGATCAAGGCCAACATGGATAAGCAGCTTAAAGAATGTAAGGAGGCCCCCTTCTATACGCTTGGCCCGCTGACCACAGACATTGCACCGGGGTATGACCACATTACATCTGCCATTGGCGCAGCCATGATCGGATGGTTTGGCACCTCTATGCTCTGCTATGTCACACCCAAGGAACATCTGGGCCTACCAGACAGGAATGACGTAAAAACAGGTGTGATCACCTACCGTATTGCAGCGCATGCCGCTGATCTTGCAAAAGGTCATCCATCCGCAAAATATCGGGATGATGCGCTTAGCCGTGCGCGGTTCTCCTTTAGGTGGGAAGATCAGTTCAATCTTTCTTTAGACCCAGATACAGCCTGCGCGTATCATGATGAAACCATGCCGCGGGAGGCACATAAAAGTGCACATTTCTGTTCAATGTGCGGCCCTAAATTCTGTTCAATGCGTATCAGTCAGGATCTGAAGCAAGACGCCATACGCATTGCTGGCATGGAGCAGAAAACAGAAGAATTCCGACAAGCTGGTGGCAAAGTTTATGTGCCAGCAGAGTAAGTTACCAAACTGATAACAAAAAGCCCCGGGCCAATAGCCCGGGGCTTTTTTATGCCCTCAAAAATCACGTTGTTAGAAATAGTGCCTTAAATAAACTTTCGGCACGCCTTCACTGTTCAGGCATGAAAATACAATAACAGCGGCCCATACCACGCAGGACGCCACACAAAACGCTTTTGTCCATTTTGGCAGATCATTATCCCGACCAGCCATCACCGGCCAGTAAATAGATTTATGCCCAAACCATGCCAGAACACCCGCTACGGCCAATGCTATCAATTTAGGAGAAAGATACGCCCGATTGCCGATATGCACTGGATCATAAAAAAACAAAGCGAAACCAGAGATCATCGCCAAGGCATAACTGATATGCAGTGGCTTCACCATAAACCGTGAAATGCGCACCACTGTTGGCCGATCCAGATTTTGAATAACAGCGAGAATAAACAGAAATTCCAAACCAAAAAACGCTGCCATTGTAAGAATATGTACAATTCTCGCAAGGTAATGCACTGGCTGGAACCAGAAATGATAAGCCCGACTATCTAACGCCATAAGCAAGGAGTTGGGCAGGCGCAGGAACGCCAAGGGATGAGATGACATAAGCGTTAAGCTCGCGGGTTATCTGGTGTGATTGACTTTGACAATGATTCGCACTAATCCAAACGGCATGACTGATGGAGTATCATACAATGAAACTGCTTGTAGCAGCCATTCCTCTGTTAGCAGGTGCATGGATATGTTTCCCTCAGCAGGCCCATTCTCAAACAGTTTTTCAGCTTACTGTCAAAGATCATCATTTTGAGCCTGATCATATCACCGTTCCTGCTGGTGAGCGATTCATGATCGAACTCAATAATCAGGACACAACAACTGATGAGCTCGAAAGCTACGATATGAAATTTGAAAAAATTGTTGTTCCACAAGGAACAATCAAAGTGCATGCTGGGCCTCTTCACCCTGGAACCTATACTTTTTTTGATGATTACCACCCAGACGAGGCCAAGGGTACAGTTACAGCAGAAGAAAAGAAGTAAATTATGCTTGGAAGCCTGATTATTGTCTTTCGCGAGGTTATGGAAGCCGGGTTGATTGTTGGCATTGTGCTGGCAGCCACACGGGGCATTCCGGGGCGCGGATGGTGGGTTTCCGGAGGCATTGGCGCAGGTGTTGTTAGCGCAGCAATTGTAGCCATGTTTGCGGGTGAACTCTCTCAGGCTTTTTCAGGAAACGGGCAGGATATTTTTTCTGCTGTTATCCTGTGCATCGCGGTTCTTATGCTTTCATGGCATGTTATCTGGATGGCCAGCCATGGCCGCGAGCTTGCTCAGGAAATGCGTAGTGTTGGCAATGAAGTATCAGAAGGAAGCCGCTCTCTTTTCGCTCTGGCTACTGTTGTTGCAGTAGCTGTTCTGCGCGAGGGCATGGAAGTTGTGCTGTTCCTTTATGGTATTGCTGTTTCCGCACATACCGGTTTTGTGCCCATGTTTACAGGCGGCCTCCTTGGCGTTCTGGGGGGAGCTGCACTTTCATGGGCTCTTTATAGAGGTTTGATTATCATTCCTCTGAAACATCTTTTTGCAGTCACGAATGTTCTGGTCTCCTTTCTGGCGGCTGGTATGGCCAGTCAGGCTGCTGCCATCCTTGCGAATGATGATCTGATCCCCGCCATGGGTTACGATATCTGGGATACATCTTGGCTGCTGTCTGATGGCAGCATGCTTGGGCGCACGGCCAAAGTTCTGATTGGATACACAGATAGACCAATGGGCATTCAGCTGCTTGTATGGGTGCTGACACTTGCCGGACTGGTTGTTGCTGAACGCTTTGTTCGCACACGTCCTCAATCCAGCGCTTCATAATCAGTCACAGGTGCGCAGAAAATATCTGCCACTGTGCCTTACAAAAACTTGAGGTGCAGACATATGAAATCCTATCTTTCAATTCTTTCCGCGGCATCGGTTCTTACCCTTGCCATCGCTCTTCCGGCTGCAGCCCGCGAATACCCAGTGGGTGGCCCCGTGCATGCGCATGACATGGAAATTGCAGCAAACTACCTGCTTGATATTGACATGATGCCCATGACATCTGACATGGCGATGGGCAAAGATACCATTCATCTGGAAACCGATGTACATGCCACGGCAGATAACCAGTGGGGCTTTCCTGATGGAGCTTGGGTTCCTTACCTGAAGGTAGATTACACTCTGACCAAAAAAGGATCCAGCTGGAAAAATCAGGGCACGCTGCACCCCATGACAGCAAAAGATGGCCCGCATTACGCCAACAATGTTAAAATGGATGGCCCTGGCAGCTACACGGTTGTGTTTAACTATAGCTCACCGGAAGCCAACGGGTTTATTCATCACACAGATAAAGAAACCGGCACGCCGGGCTTTTGGCAGCCCTTTACAGAATCATTCACTTTTGAATACCCACAGAAGTAATAATGATGTTTTAAAAGAGAGGGCATTGCCCTCTCTTTTTTACATTCCAGCCCTGCGTTTATGAAGACAGCATTCTAATTGCATTTTTATACGCTCTAATTGAGAATGATTATCCGTTGCTAAATGCAGATCATCCGCGCCAATTACCAGAGCAGCTTACAACCATGCAAAAATCCCGTAAAATAAATAGAAAATTTCTAAAGTTTTTTTGTCTTTACGCGACAATTCTGACTACTCCCGTCTTAGCGCATGGTGAGGAGACGCAGATTGAGCAGGATCGTCGTCGGTTAGGCAATTCTGGGCCTCTGATTGAACAGATTGACCCG
>NZ_VHON01000027.1:0-162091 GCF_008690365.1 Acetobacter sp. DmW_136 | reverse complement strand
GGGTTCCCAGATCAGCACGGCACCTATCAGCACCGCAGCACCCAACAGGTAAGTGGCGGAGCAGAAGGCAATAATCTGGGCTATGGCAAAGGAATTAAGGCCCCAGTTGCGGTAAAGCCGATACCGCACGGCAGCGCCAGATACAGCGGAAAAGCCCAGATTGTGTGAAAGCACATAGGAACAGAACGCCGCAAAAGCCGCCCGCCGAAAAGGCAGCTTACGATACCCTACCTGAATGACAGCAAGCTGATCATAAAAGGACAAGATAAAGTAAGACAGCAGCGTGCAGCCAACCGCCATCCACATCTGCCGGGCCGGAATAGCCTCCATAGCGTGGCGGATGTCTGAAATGCGCAGATGCCGCAGTTCGTGCTGCACCACCACAATGGCGGCCACCATAAGCAGCAAACCAAGAATATGCGGCAGATGCTTGAGCCACTTTTTCCATCCCCCTCCGCCCGGAAGCGAAGAAGGGGGAGCTGGTGGGGGTGGGGTCTGCGTCATGTAACTTGCGGCGCTACGTTTTAAACCTGCGTCTCGCGCAGGAGGGCTGTATCTATCAGAGCCACGGTTTCTGCCACGCCATACAACGCAACAAAGCCACCAAAGCGCGGCCCTTCCTTTTGCCCCAGCAGCACTTCATACAGGCAGGTAAACCAGCTCCGCAGCGGTTCAAACGCGTGGCGCTTGCCTACTTCAAACACCAGATTCTGCAAGGTGCCAGCATCTGCGGCTTCACCTTCATAGCCACGCAGGCATTCTGCCAGATCAGTCAGGGCAGCGCGTTCCTGTTCGGTGGGCGCACGGAAGGTTTTGGCCGGGCGCACAAAATCTGCGTAATACGCTACAGCATGTTTCACCAAGCATGCCAGCATGGGGTGTGTTTCAGGCGAAACGGCAGCATCATACCGGCGGATAAAGCCCCACAGCACTTCTGGCGTATCTGCATTGGCAACGCTGGCAAGGTTGAGCAGCATGCTAAACGGCACCGGGCTGCCTGCATCTTCTGGAATGTGGCCCTTATGGATAAACCATGCCGGGTTGGCACGCAGATCATTCCCCGTGGGGTTTTCGGCCTGCAACACCTTGGCTTTATCAACGTGTGTAAGATATTCATCCGCCGTTTTGGGGATAACATCAAAATATAACCGCTTGGCGCGCTGCGGCTGGTTGAACATAAACTGTCCAAGGCTTTCTGGCGGAGCGTAACGCAGCCATTCTTCAACAGAAAGCCCGTTACCCTTGGATTTGGAAATTTTCTGGCCTTTTTCATCCAGAAACAGCTCATACGTTAAGCCCGCTGGCGGAGTGCCGCCCAGAATCTTACAGATACGACCCGAAAGCCGCACGCTGTCTATCAGATCCTTGCCAGACATTTCATAATCAACACCCAGCGCATACCAACGCATGGCCCAGTCGGCCTTCCACTGCATTTTGGCATGGCCGCCGGTTACGGGTGTTTCAAACACCTCACCGTTGGAAGGGTCTGTCCAGCGCACAATACCGGCTGCGGCATCTATGGCGTCCATCTTCACTTGCATCACCTCACCTGTACGGGGGTGAAGCGGCAGAACGGGGGAATAGGTGGCGCGCCGGTCTGCCCCCAAAGTGGGCAGAATAACCTTTAGAATGTCATCATGCACTTCCAGCACGCGGCGGAGTGCCGCATCAAACCGACCAGAGGTGTAATACTGGGTGGAAGACGCAAACTCGTATTCAAAGCCGAAGCTGTCCAGAAACGCGCACAGGCGGGCATTGTTATGCGCGGCAAACGATTCGTGCGTGCCGAACGGATCTGGCACGCGGGAAAGAGGCTGACCGATATATTTTTCCAGCATGTCACGCTGGGGCACGTTATCGGGCACCTTGCGCAAGGCATCCATATCATCGGAAAAAGCCAGCAGGCGCGAAGGGCGGCCTGTTAGGGCTGTGTAGGCCTGCCGCACCCATGATGTGCGGGCTACCTCACCAAACGTGCCAATATGCGGCAGGCCGGAAGGGCCATAGCCCGTTTCCAGCAGCGCCGGGCGTGCATCGTCCTCACCGTTGGTGGTGCTGCGCACACCAACATGATCGGCTAGTTTACGCGCCTCCTCAAAAGGCCAGGCACGTGGAAGATCGGAAACGGGAGCGGATCGGCTTTCTGACATGGCGGGAAGCTATGAACTGGACACGCTGCGGTCAATCCAAAAACGCGCAGCACAGGAAGGATAAGGGCAAATTTTACCATATCATTGACGTTAACAGCCCTGCGTTTCATGCTTTACACCTAAATAAAGAAGGCTTCAGCAAAGGACAGGCCCAACCCATGCGCCGCACCTCCGCCCTTATTCTTATTGGCAACGAAATCCTTTCCGGTCGCACAAAAGATGAAAACATCCAGTTTCTGGCCCTCCGCTTAGGTGAACTGGGGATTCCTCTGCGCGAAATCCGTGTGATTCCGGATATTCGGGAAACCATCATCAACACCGTGACAGAAATGCGTGCGAAATATGATGAGGTTTTTACCACCGGCGGCATTGGCCCCACGCATGATGACATCACAGCCCCCTGTGTTGCCGAAGCTTTTGGGGTGCCGTGGGAGTTCCACCCCCCCACCTTCAAACTGCTGGAAACCTATTTTGGGCCAGAAGAGTTTAACGCTGCCCGCCAGCGTATGGCCAAGCTGCCGCAGGGGGCCATACCCATTGTAAACCCTGTTTCACTCGCGCCCGGCTTTAGCATTGGCAATGTGCACGTTATGGCAGGCGTGCCGCGTATTATGCGCGGCATGTTTGATGCCCTTGCCCCTAGCTTGCAAAAAGGCGCGCCTGTTTTTTCCCGCACATGGCACACCACATCACTTTTTGAAGGCACGTTGGCCGATGGGCTGGAGGCCATTCAGAATCGCTTTCCGGATCTGGATATCGGCTCCTACCCTTTCCACCGGGAAGATGGCCGCCGGGGTGTGGCCCTTGTGGCCAAAGGGCAGAACCGAGCCGAAGTGGAAGAAGCCGCCAGTGCTATCCATGATCTTATCAAAACAAAAGGCGGCACCCCTGTAGAAGGAGAGCCGCCTGTCTAACGCCTTGGCTTCCTCCCCACCGCTTTTGCACCCGGGGGGAGGAAAAATGCGTGTGTTAGCTTAGAGCTTCACGCCCCATTGCCAGAAACTTTTCACGC
Source organism: Acetobacter sp. DmW_136 (assembly GCF_008690365.1). Classification (NCBI taxonomy): domain Bacteria; kingdom Pseudomonadati; phylum Pseudomonadota; class Alphaproteobacteria; order Acetobacterales; family Acetobacteraceae; genus Acetobacter; species Acetobacter sp. DmW_136. The sequence continues at coordinate 158,929 of NZ_VHON01000027.1, read as the reverse complement.
CGCAATTCTTTCAGGCGTGCCGGTGCAATTGGCAGAAGCGTTTTAAGTTCTTCTGTCAGCGCTGTGCGCACAGATTCGATTGCAACAGCAGGCTCCCGCTGTGCCCCGCCTACGGGCTCAGGAATAATCCGGTCAATCAGCCCCAGCTTCTGCAAATCCTGCGCGGTCAGCCGCAGCGTTTCTGCTGCCGTGCTGGCCTGCTTGGGATCACGCCACAAAATGGACGCACAAGCTTCGGGCGAGATAACGGAGTAGATGGCGTTTTCCAGCATCATCACCCGGTCACCCGCACCCAGCGCCACGGCGCCACCAGAACCACCTTCACCAATTACGGTGGCAACAAGTGGCACGGGCACTTCAAAACAGGTGGCAATAGAACGGGCAATGGCTTCGGCCTGCCCGCGCTGCTCGGCATCAATACCGGGCCATGCGCCTGCGGTATCAATAAATGTTAGAATCGGCATGTTAAAGTGCCCGGCCATTCTCATCAGCCGTTGCGCCTTGCGGTAGCCCTCTGGCCGCGCCATGCCAAAATTATGCTGAAGCCGGGTTTCAAGGTCTGAACCGCGTTCAGTCCCGATCACCATAACCGGTGTGCCGTCAAAACGGCCCATGCCACCAATAACAGCTTTATCATCTGCAAACAGACGATCCCCCGCCAGCGGCGTAAAGTCTGTTATCAGCGCATTCACATAGTCCTGCGTGTGCGGACGTTGCGCATGGCGGGCCACCTGCACCTTCTGCCACGGCGTAAGCTTGGCATAGATGGCACGCAGGTGCTTTTCCGCCTTTTCAGAAAGACGGGCCGTTTCTTCTTCTATGTTGACCCCTTCAGGGTCAGTCATTTGCCGCAATTCGTCGATCTTGTTTTCAAGTTCGGCGACGGGCTTTTCGAAATCCAGGAACTGACGCATGCAGAAGCCGATAGCACAATGACGTGTAAAACCAAGTCACTTCATGCAACCAAACATATCTGAATGTCGATTTTTCACTTGGTGTGGGCAGAATCCGCCGCCAATGGGTGATGCGCCTGCACAGCTTTTTGCAGGCGTTCTGTCTGCACGTGCGTATAAATCTGGGTGGTGGCGATGTCTGCATGCCCCAGCAACATCTGCAAAGCCCGCAAATCCGCCCCATGCGCCAGCAAATGCGTTGCAAAGGAATGGCGCAGCACGTGGGGAGAAAGACGTGCCGGATCAATTTCTGCCCGTATGGCCACTGTGTGCAGAATCCGGTCGAACGCCTGCCTTGTCATGGGTTTTGCAGGGTCACGACCGGGGAAAAGAAAGGCGCTTTCCAAATGCGCATCCACTTCCAGCAGCGCTTGTGCGGCTTCCCGCGCGCTATCTGAAAGCGGCACAAGGCGTTCCCGCCCACCTTTGCCGCGCACCATAATCATCCGTTGGTCACCAGCTATAGCTTTGCGTGGCAAGGCCAATAATTCAGAAATACGCAAGCCAGAGGCATACAGCAGCTCCAGCGCTGCCTTGGCCAAAATACCGCGTCGTTTTTTAGGCAAAGATGCCCCATCTGGTTCAGCACAGGCATTCAGCAGTGCAAGCACTTCCGATTCGGATAAAAAACGCGGCAAAGGCGTGCGGGGTTTGGGGCTATCCAGATGCGCCGCCGGGTTATCGGCCCGCATGCCTTCACGCAGCAAAAACAGATAAAATTGCCGGATGCAGGACAAACGCCGCGCAACCGTGCGCCGCGCCTGCCCGCTGCCTACCAATGCAGCCATCCAGTTCTGCAACCCCTCGGTTGTAGCCGTTTGCAGGGTTTGCCCCTCCCGCGCCAGACTTTCAGCGCAGGAGGTTAGGTCTGCTTCATACGCAGCCAGCGTGTTGGGGGCGGCTGCGCGCTCGGCAGCCAGCATCTCCAAAAAAAGATCAACGCCCCCACTTATCATGGCTTACGGATGTGCAGGTGCTGCCGGGGCCGGAGCGGCAACCGGTGACGGAGGGGCCACAGGCGGTGGCGGCGCAACAGCCGCAGGCGGGGCAGCAGGCGCAGCAGGCGTGATGGTGGGCTGGGCAGGCGCTGCTGGCACAACAGCGGAAACCACCGGGGCCGGAGGTGCGGCAGGCACCGCCACGCTGGTAGCAGCGGCAGATGTGGCCGGGGCGGCCAGCGGCAGATCACGATGCACTGGCTGGGGGATAGGTGGGTGTGCGCTTAGGCCCAGCGCGGCAAAACCGCCCAGAACAACCGCAAACACTGCGGCGGCAACAATCAGAACCGTGCGGTTCATGCAGCTTGGCTCCCTTAACTGATATAGGTGTGTTCTGTCTGCTGTATGTTAAGCTGTGTTCCATGTCATCACGTATCTCTTCTCCCCACTCCGAAACAACGGACCCGCCGCCCATTCCGCTTGATCTGGAACGGGTCAGCCGTAGCCACGGTTCTGGCATCATCCCCTTTGGCCGCAGCATTGTGCTTGTCGGCCTTATGGGGGCAGGAAAAACCACCATTGGCCGCCCCCTCGCCACGCGGCTGGGGCTGCCATTTGTTGATGCCGATGTAGAAATAGAACGCGCGGCGGGCTGCTCTATTGCAGATGTTTTTCGCCTGTACGGTGAAGCCGCTTTTCGTGATGGAGAACGGCGGGTGATTCGCAGGTTGCTGGAAGGCCCCCCCATGGTACTGGCCACTGGCGGCGGCGCGTTTATGGATTCCACCACCCGCGCCTTGGTGCGTGAGCGTGCAGTTTCCATTTGGCTGCGTTGCCCTCTGCCCGTGCTGGTGCGCCGTGTTAGCGGGCGCACGCATCGCCCGCTTTTAAACACGACATCCCCGCGTGACGTGCTGGAAAACCTTATGGCCATCCGCCATCCGGTTTACGCCGAGGCAGATATTATTGTTGATTGTGGAGACAACAACGTGGAGCACACAACCACGCGCGTTATGGAAGCCCTTGCCCTTTCGCGCCGTCCGTTAAGGTTACCTGTTACCTTGGCGCATACATCCTATGATGTGGTGATCGGCACGAATCTGATCAGCCGCGCGGGTGCCTTGCTGGCCCCGGTGCTGCCGCAGAAAAACGTTGTCATTATTACAGATGAAAACGTGGCGCCGCGCTACCTGCATCAGTTGGAAACCGCCTTGGCGGAAACCGGCATTACCTCCCGCAGCCTGCGCGTGCCGCCGGGGGAACAGACCAAGTGTCTGGAAATGTATCAAAAGCTGACAAACAACATTCTGGAGCACGGCATAGAACGCCGCACCAGCATTATTGCGCTGGGTGGCGGCGTGGTGGGGGATCTGGCCGGATTCGTGGCGGCTACCACGTTGCGGGGTCTGCCTTTTGTGCAAATTCCAACCACGCTGCTCTCTCAAGTCGATTCTTCGGTTGGGGGCAAAACGGGCATCAACACCCGTTGGGGCAAGAATCTGTTGGGGGCGTTTCATCAACCACTTTGCGTGCTGGCAGATGTTTCTACCCTTGCAACCTTGCCGCGCCGTGAGCTGGTGGCCGGTTATGCCGAAATTGTGAAGTCCGGACTCATTGGGGATGAAGCACTGTTTGCATGGTGCGAAGAAAACGGCGCCGCCGTGCTGGATCAAGACCCCGAAGCACTGGCAATGGCTGTACAGCAGGCTTGCGCCTTTAAAGCCCGCGTTGTGGCGGCCGATGAGCGCGAGCAACAAAAAAGCAATGGCCGCGCCCTGCTCAATCTGGGCCACACATTTGGCCATGCACTAGAAGCCGAACTGGGTTATGATGGCCGCCTTTTACATGGAGAGGCTGTTTCCATCGGCCTGAATCTGGCTTTTGCGCTTTCCGTCCGTTTAGGCCTGTGTCCCCGCGCGGATATGGAACGCGTGAATCGCCATCTGGAAGCCTTGGGTATGCCCGCACACATCCGGGACCTGCCCCACACCTTCCGCACGCAGGATCTCATGGCCCATATGCAGCGCGATAAGAAGATGCAGGATGGGCGCCTTTCCTTCGTGCTGGCACACGGAATCGGTCAGGCATTCACCACGCGGGATGTACCCGCAACAGCCGTAAAAGAGGTGTTGGAAGCAGATGGTAGCGTGGCTTAAAAGCGGCTACGCACAGCCGCTGTTAAGCATCGGGTTGTAAATGTGTCACCTTGCCGCAATTCCGCCTTAATCAGACGAGAATGAGGGCGAGATACATGCTTTTGCAACATGTTATGGAAAGAGCCAGAAACCGTGGAAATACTTTTGCGCCAGAAACATATTCGTCCCACGAAATGAACTGTTGCAAATACAACACGGTTATGGCTTGTAATCACTAAGAGTATGAAGCTTCGGGTTTCTATTTTGGAACTGATCGTTTTATACGGCTTTAGGCATCTAGCTGGACCTGCCCGCTGAAATGGTTGGTGGGTTAGTCGAACAGATGAAATATTGAGGACCAAAAAATGCGTCTCCGCACGGCGTTACTTGCAACGACACTGATGGCAGCGGCTCCGGCGGCCGCATCTGCCACCACGATTACAGGCCCGTATGTAAACGTGGCCGGTGGTTATAACCTGGTTCAGAATCAGCACGCTCACCTGAACGGTGCAAACGCTGCTGGCGCCCCTCCGGGTGGAACCTCCTCTCAGCTGCGCCACAACACCGGCTTCACCGGTTTTGGTGCGTTTGGCTGGGGCTTCGGCAACGGCCTGCGCGCTGAAGTTGAAGGCGTTTACAACTACTCCAACATTGACCACCGTCCGGGCACATCCCTTCCTGGCCATACCCGTGGTTCCGACCAGTCCTACGGCGGTTTCGTGAACGTGCTGTATGATATCGACCTGAAGCAGTTCGGTATTGATGCACCTGTCACGCCGTTTGTTGGTGTTGGTGCCGGTTACCTGTGGCAGCACTACAACCCGATTGACACCAACTATGCTCACGGCGCTGGTCATACCCGCATCGGTGGCACAAACGGTGGCTTCGCTTATCAGGGTATCGTCGGTGCCGCTTACGACACAGGCATCCCGGGCTTCCAGGTGACCACAGAATACCGCATGATCGGTCAGCCGGGCTCCTTCTCTGACGGTGCGTTCCACTACTCCGGTTCCAAGGGCACCGGCGGTAACGTGAACTTCGATCACCGCTTCAACCACCAGTTCATTCTGGGCCTGCGTTATGCGTTCGATACGGCTCCGCCGCCGCCGCCGCCGGCTCCGGTTGTTGCTGCTCCGGCTCCGCTGCCAGCTCGTTCCTACCTGGTGTTCTTCGATTGGGATAAGTCTGTCCTGACCGCTCGCGCTCGCCAGATCGTGGCAGAAGCTGCTCAGGCTTCCACCCACGTTCAGACAACCCGCATCGAAGTTAACGGTTACACCGATAACTCCGCAGCTCACCCCGGCCCGCGCGGTGAAAAGTACAACTTGGGTCTGTCCCTGCGTCGTGCTGACAGCGTGAAGGCAGAACTGATCCGTGACGGCGTTCCGGCTTCCGCCATTGACGTGCACGGTTACGGTGAAGCTCACCCGCTGGTTCCGACCGGCCCGAACACTCGCGAACCGCAGAACCGTCGCGTGGAAATCATCCTCCACTAATCGGCCTGCTTCCGGTTTCGGAAAAAAGAAAGGGGTGCCTTCGGGCACCTCTTTTTTTATGTCTGCTTTTTCTGCATTCCAGTTTAAAGCTTTATGCCATGAACACTGCATCCCCTTCTGCTTCCGCCGCCACAACCAAGCTTATCCGTCTGATAAAGTTTGGCATGGTGGGCAGCCTTGGTTTTTTGTGGGATTCTGGCACCGTTTACGCATTGCGCCCTCTTATCGGGCTTACGGCTGCAACATTGGTGGCGTATTTTGTAGCCGCCACGCTTAACTGGATTTTTAACCGAATCTGGACATTCAAAGGCGCAGGCCACCATGAACATCCTGTGCTTCAGTGGCTCAGATTCCTGAGTGCCAACAGCCTTGGTTTTTTTCTAAACCGCGGCACGGTTTACCTGCTTTTCTATATTTTCCCGTTTTGCATGCAGCACCCCATTATTGCGCTGGCCGCAGGAGCCGGGGCAGGCATGCTGGCCAATTTCAGCATGAGCCAGAAAGTAGTCTTTCGGGAAAAACCGCCAGCTTCTGCGCTGGAACTGGCGGAAATGTCGGTGGAAATTTCACCGCCAACTTCGCATCAAACCTCTGATACGTAATTTAGCCATATCACGGGCCATTCTCTGCCCTCTTTCAGATCAGCGCAGTGTGCGCTACATCTGGAACACAGGTTAAGAGAACCTTGCCGTTTTCATCTGGCCGTGAGGTCCCTTTCCGCAAGTGTGGAAGCATCACGTGCCCAACCAGTTTCAGGATCGTCTGCCTCACGCCATGCTGACAACAAACGAAATTCGCACCGCTTTTCTGGAGTATTTTGCCAGCAACGGTCACCAGATTGTACCTTCATCGTCTCTGGTTCCCAAGAACGACCCCACCCTGCTGTTTACCAACGCGGGCATGGTGCAGTTCAAGAACGTGTTTACCGGCCAGGAAACCCGCCCCTACTCTCGCGCAACCACTGCGCAAAAGGTTGTGCGCGCCGGCGGTAAGCATAACGATCTGGACAATGTGGGCTATACAGCACGGCACCACACGTTTTTTGAAATGATGGGCAATTTCTCCTTCGGTGATTACTTCAAACCCGAAGCGATTGAATTTGCATGGAATTTGGTAACCAAGGGCTTCAACCTGCCCAAAGACAAGCTTTTGGTCACCGTTTTTGCAGAAGATGAAGATGCCGCAGGCCTGTGGCGCTCCATTGCCGGGCTGGATGACAGCCGCATTATCCGCATTCCCACATCAGATAACTTCTGGCGTATGGGGGATACCGGCCCCTGCGGCCCTTGCTCCGAAATCTTTTTCGATCACGGCCCAGATGTTCCCGGTGGCCCGCCCGGCTCCCCCGATGAAGATGGGGATCGGTTTGTCGAAATCTGGAACCTCGTGTTCATGCAGTATTTCGAAGACCCACCGGGCACACGTTCTCCTCTGCCGCGTCCCTCTATTGATACAGGGCTGGGGCTGGAACGCTTTGCCGCTATCATGCAGGGCAAGCGCGATAACTACGATACAGATACGTTTGTAGCCCTTATTCAGGCTTCGGCGGATCTCACACATCAGGCTGCTGAGGGCCCATTCAAAGCCAGCCACCGCGTGGTGGCCGACCATCTGCGCTCCACTGCCTTCCTGATTGCTGATGGCGTGCTGCCTTCCAAGGATGGCCGAGGCTATGTGCTGCGCCGCATCATGCGCCGCGCCATGCGCCACCTGCACATGATGGGCACCACAGAACCCACCTTCTACAAGCTCCTTCCTGCCCTTATTCAGCAGATGGGTGGCGCGTATCCTGAACTGGTGCATGGTGAAGCCCTTATCCGTGAAACCATGCGTGGTGAAGAAGAACGCTTTAAAGCCATGCTGGATCGTGGCCTGCACTTGCTGGAAGAAGAAAAATCTCATCTGGCCAGTGGTGCGCCCCTGCCGGGTGATGTGGCCTTCCGTTTGTATGATACGTTCGGCTTCCCGCTAGATCTTACGCAGGACGCCCTGCGCGGTTCTGGCCATGATGTGGACGTTAAAGGGTTTGAAGATGCCATGTCTGTGCAGCGCCAGCGCGCCCGCGCAGCTTGGACAGGCTCTGGCGATACAGCTGTAGAAACCATCTGGTTTGAAGCACGAGACAAGTTCGGGGCTTCCGAATTTCTGGGCTACAGCACAGAACAGGCAGATGGTGAAGTTCAGGCCGTTATTGCTGGCAATGCGTTCCTGAAAGAAGCCCCGGTTGGATCTGAAGTGGCCGTGCTGCTCAACCAAACCCCTTTCTATGGTGAAAGCGGTGGTCAGGCGGGGGATACAGGCTTTCTAACAGCCTCTGGTGTTAAAGTTGCCATTACGGATACGCAGAAAAAAGCAGGGGATCTGATCGTGCATTACGGCACGGTAACAGAAGGCACGCTGCGCCCCGACATGGCTGTAACCGCTACGGTGGATCATGACCGCCGCAGCGCCATTCGCGCGCATCACTCCGCCACCCACCTGCTGCACGAAGCCCTCCGCCGCCATTTAGGTGCGCATGTAGCGCAGAAAGGTAGCCTGAACACGGCTGAACGCCTACGCTTTGATGTAAGCCAACCCCGCCCGATTACGGATGAGGAACTGGCCGCCATTGAGGCAGAAGTGAACAACCGTATCCGCGAGAACTCGCAGGTTGTCACACGCTCCATGACACCGGATGAAGCCATTGCCGAAGGGGCCACCGCCCTGTTTGGTGAAAAATACGGTGATGAAGTGCGCGTGGTTTCCATGGGTGCTGGTGCAGACAACAAGGCCCCGTGGTCTATGGAGCTGTGCGGCGGCACGCACGTCAACCGCACGGGGGATATCGGGCAGTTCCGTATTGTTTCGGAAAACGGCGTTTCCGCCGGTGTGCGGCGTATTGAAGCTGTTGCAGGCAAAGCTGCGCAGGATCTTACTGTTTCCAACGAACAGCGCCTGACACAGATGGCCACCATGATGAAGGTTTCTGTGGCCGATGCGCCAGAGCGTTTGGCCGCAGTGCTTGAAGAACGCCGCCAGATGGAAAAACAAATTGCCCATTTGCAGCGCCAGTTGGCAACAGGCAACGTGGCAGCTGCGGGTGTAGATAAAATTGGCGCGGCACGTCTGGCTACCCGCAATGTGGGTGAAACGCCCCCGCGTGAACTCAAAGGGCTGGCAGAAACCATTCTCAAGCAGGGCAATGCCGATGTGGTGGTGCTGATTTCCACCGCAGATGGCAAAGGCAGCGTTGTTGCCGCCGTTGGCCCGGAAATGGTGGAAAAAGTGGATGCCGTAGCCCTTGTGCGTGCTGCCAGTGCCGCCATGGGTGGCAAAGGTGGCGGCGGGCGGCGCGATATGGCGCAGGCTGGTGGCCCGGATGCACAGGCTGCTGATGCTGCATTTGCCGCCGTGCGTGAAGCCCTGAAGACCATGGCCTGAAACATCGGCCAAACGGGAAGGAACTCCTAAGCGCCTTCCCGTTTTCTTTCCTTCATGTTGGCTTTCGCGTAAGGATTACTCCATGTCGCTACTTGCTTCGCTTAAACTTGTTATTGCGCGCCCGCACCGGGAAGCGCGCCCCTTCCTTTTGGCATCTGGTGCCACGGCTGCTTTGGCCTATTGGGCTGGCTGTAAACTGCGCTGCCCCGTATTGCGCCGCGTGGGCCATGCCAGCACAGGCTTTTTTGGCTTCTGCCTGTATTTCTTTCGTGATCCAGAGCGGGTTACCCCTGCCCGTAACGATGTAGCTGTAGCCCCGGCTGATGGACACATTGTTTCCATCGAAAAAGTGGCCCCACCGGCAGAACTGGATATGGGCACAGCACCGGTATGGCGCATTGCCACCTTTCTTTCCGTGTTAGATGTGCATGTTAACCGCATGCCTGCCGCTGGCACGGTTACACGTGTTGCCTACCACCCAGGCTTGTTTCTGAACGCCAGCCTGGACAAGGCTTCTGAACAAAATGAACGCAACGCCCTAAGCCTTACCCTGCCGGATGGCCGCATGATGGCTGTGGTGCAGATTGCCGGGTTGGTGGCGCGCCGCATTGTGTGCTCCGTAAAGGAAGGAGACAAAGTGGAAGCTGGCGAACGCTTTGGTATTATCCGCTTTGGTTCGCGCACAGATCTGTATCTGCCACCGGGTGTGGAACCTCTGGTTTCTGTCGGGCAGACAATGGTAGGCGGTGAAACCGTCATGGCGCGGTTGTAAAACAGAGCAATCGTGACACAACCTTCCTCATCTCCTTCTGCTCCTGCGCAGCAGACTTCCGAAACACCGCGCCGTCGTCGTCGTTTACGGCGGCGGGTACGCAGTAAAATACGCGGGCCATCCTTTAACCGGCTTATCCCCAATATACTCACCATGTTGGGGCTTTGCGGTGGCCTTATGGGTATGCGCTTTGCTGTGGATGGGCGTTTTCAGGCTGCTGCCGTGGCCTTGCTGATTTCCGCTTTTATTGATGGGCTGGATGGCCGTATTGCCCGCCTGCTACGCGGTTCCACCCGTTTTGGCGCAGAGTTTGACAGCCTTTCCGACTTTTTGTGCTTTGGGGTGGCTCCTTCCTTCTTACTGTATTTCTGGGCGCTGAAGGATGGAGGGCGTTACGCTTTTCTGCCGTGCATTATGTTTACCGTGTGCATGGCGCTCCGGTTGGCGCGGTTTAACGCCAATCTGGATGGCGAACATCATCAGCCCAAATATGCCAGCAACTTCTTTACTGGCGTGCCTGCACCCGCAGGTGCCGGGTTAGCTCTTTTCCCGCTTTTTTTGGGGCTGGAAGCACAAAAGCTTGGCATAGACTGGCTTTACCGGCTCACGCGTCTGCCGTGGATTCCTACACTTACCTTGGCAAGCACAGGGTTGCTGCTGGTTTCCACTTTGCCGGTCTGGTCATTCAAGAACTTCAAGGTGCCAGCTCAGTATGTTCTGCCGCTTATGCTGGGTACCGGGCTTTATGCTGTGGTGCTGGTGGCGGATCCGTGGGCTGCTCTGGCCGCTGCGGGCGTGATTTATATGTTCCTATTGCCCCTCAGCCGCCTAAGCTTTCTGCGGCTTAAAAAAGCAGCAGAAGACCTGCAAACCGATGAAGACGATATAGAAGAAACCCCAGCACCTTCACACAGCTGAGGTTTCAGGTTCCTTTGGAGGAACGGCCTGTTTGCCAAACAGGGAACACAGGCCATTTAGAACATCCTGAGGCGCAGGCGGGCAGCCGGGTATTTTCAGATCTATGGAAACCCGGCGCTCCAACCCACCCAATACCGTATAATTTTCGGGAAACATGCCGCCATCCAAGGCGCAGCTTCCTACGGCAATCAGCCCTTTAGGGGTAGGCATGGCCTGCCATGCGGCTTCCAGCACCGGAGCCATGGCACGCGTAAGCGCGCCGGTTATGAGCAGCACATCAGCATTGCGAGGCGATGTTACAAAACCAAAGCCCGCGCCTTCCATATCATATGGCGCATAACGCAGGGCCTGTAGCTCCATCCCACAGCCGCCACAGCCACCTGTATCCACATGGAACAAAAGCAGCGGCCAGCGCGGGCCTACGGGCTTCATGCGCCGGATATCCTGCTTAAAGGCTGCATCAAATACTGCCCGTATCAGCCCCATGTGTTTTTGCCTTTCATTCCGCCCACGTGCACTGTTTACCTATCCAGCGCTGCTGCGTTGATATCCAATGACCGTGCAAGCAAGGCAACATCATCTGGCTGATGCCCCGGCAATATCGCCTCAAACGTCAACAAAGCGGCGGAAGATGGGGTGCGGGTAAAAACCTGTTCTACCCGGCCATCACGCAGGCGCACCCAGTACAGAATACCGCCCCACGGGCCTTCCACCATGCCTGTGCCTTCACCATCCTGCATGGAAAGCTGCACGCTGCCACCAGCCGTTAACCCAATGCGGGAGGCCACTTCATCCAGCATACGCAGGCTTTCCCCCACCTCCTCCAATAAAAGCATGGCGCGGTCTTCTACCGTGCCATCCTGCCTACCAGAGGTGAAGCGCCATATACCTTCGTACCCCGGCATCATACGGCGGCCATCACAATCCCACCCGGCGGCACGTGCTGTGGGGCCATCCAGCCCCACACGCTCCAGCAAATCTGCCGTAACCTTACCCATGCCCGCCAGTTGCATGGAAAGACCCGGATATTCTTGCCACAAAGCCAGCAAGGCTGGGTAATCACGCGCGGCCACCTCGCACAGGCGGGCGCACATATCGCCCATTTGCGTGGCGTGGCGCAGGGAAAGGCCACCCGGCACACATACATCCATCAACAGGCGTGAGCCGGTAATAGGGGCGGCCTCCTGTATCATCCGCTCTCGTAACGCCATGCAGCCAGAGGCTACCAATCGTGCCCCTGCCAGACGTGCCATATCCGCCAGTAGAAAAAGATGGTGGTAAATGCGTTCCAGTTCCAGCAATGCAACACGCAACAGCCGAATTTCCGGGCCGACCTGCTCCTTGCAGGCATCTTCCACAGCCAAACAGAACGCCACCTGCTGCGCAACAGATTGCCCAGCCGCCACACGTGCGCTGAGTTTACACGCATCTTCTACCCGGCTGTGACGCCAGCGCAGTTCCATGCCCCGATGTGCATAACCGGTAACTGTTTCCGTTGCGCGAATACGCCCTTCTCGCAGGGCCAACGCCACATGCAAAGGTGGTTCCATGCCGCCTGTGGCAGGCCCCCAGCCATCCGCCATATCACCCTCTTGGTGCATATGTTCCGCAGGCTGAAAGTGGATAAGCCCCTTCTGCCCTCCGCCAGCCCCCGGATGCTCCGCCAAAGGCATGGAAGAAGACCACACATCATGGTCCAACAAAGGCCTGACATCCGTAGCCCACATACCCTCTGCGCCGTACAGATCGTAAATGCGGCGTTCATACAGGCAGGAAATATCTCTTGCGGGAGAAAGTGCGGGGTATCGCCCATCTTCCAGCGCCAATGTGGCTGCCAGCGGTTGGCCATCTGGTAAAAACAGCGCATGTACATCTGTGCCATCACACCACAGGCCTACAAACGGCAGATCATCATGCTTGAGCGCATCTACCAGATCGCGCCATGCCATTTCTTGTAGCCGAAAGCGCCACGGGGTTTCTGTTTCCTCCCCCGCCCAGATATGAGAAGCCGCGTTCATTTCAGAAAGCTCCCAGCATCATAGCCAGTGGCACCAGCAGCCCCGTAGCTGTCAGCACGGAACAGGCTACACGCCCGGCAGCATCCTGCGGCCAGAAATGATGCGTAATGTCCCGCGCAGGCACAGCACGCGTAACTGCCGCCAAAATACCCGCAACTGTCAGTAACGCCAGCGGCCATGACCAATCACTCATCATGGAAAGCAGGAGCAGGCAGCCCACAAATGGCGCGCCGGGCGGAAAACAGGCCAAGGTATTAACAGCCCAACCACGGCCTGCACGCCCGCCACCGGCAAGGCACCAACCGCATAAAAACAGCAACGCTGCCACATCGGCCTGAATACCAACCGCTATCAACGCCAATGCAGATGGAAAGGTGCGGAACAACCTTTGCCTATCGGGAAAGCGCCCGGCACAGGCCGTAAGCCACACAGAAAGCAGACCACACAGCACAAGGGCGGTTTCAAACGCCTCTCCCCCATGTGTGCGCAGGCGCATGGCCAGCAACAGGGCCGCCCCGGCAAATGGCAGAAACAGAAAAGTATCATTTTCATCCTGCCAAAATTGCCCAAAGGGAGAAAGGCCGGTTAACACCACCAAGCCGCAAGCCATCATCAGGCCAGAAACAACGGTATTGGCTGGAAGCAGCAAGCCGGAAAGCACCAAAAACGTGCCAACCGAGCCATTACGGATAAGCCCCCACCCCATTCTGGCCTGCCCGGCTGGGCGGGTAAAAACAAATACCCCCCATGCCAAAGCGGCTTCTAAAATACCCAACCCCACAGCGGGATCTGGCGCAACACAGGCCAACCCCGCCAAAGCGGTGGAAACATGCGGCAGGCTACGTACCAGCCTGTCATGCAAGATGCCGTTTTCAAGCACCATCAGCAGCAGGCCAAAAGCCAGCATGACACGCCCGGCACGCTGCACGGGGTCATCATCCCACCCAGCGGCCACAGCGCCCGATGCCGGAAAAACAAAAACTGCCAACGCCAGCACACAGCCTATGGCAGACATCCATATTGCCAGTTCACGGCTACGCGCCACAGGCACCGCACATACTGCGGCCGCCCCCAAAAAGGGCCACACAAATGCCAGTGCCGCCAGAAACATGCCTGCCCCTGCTGTGCCTGTCATGCTGCATCTCCGTTCTTTTCTGGAGAGTCGGGGGAAGATTTTTTACGGGCGGAAGGTGGGCGCAATGGCACCACGCGCGGCATAATACGGTGGATGCACATCCCCCCAAGCATGGCCACAACAGCACCAGCCAAACCGGCCACACCCACCACAGAGGGTTGATGCGCCTGCACGCCACACAGCAGCACACCTTCAACACACGTAAGCAACCCGGCCCATTGCCATACCATGCTATGCTGGCAGATAACCGAAACCAGGCCAGCCACAACCACACATAAACTGGCAGGAAACACCGCAACACCTGCGCGCGTGCAGGCCAGAAGCAACAACACCATCAGGCCAAGTGCAAAAAACGGTATGGCGCTGCCTGTGCGTTCCCGCGCGGCATCATGCTGATAGCGCAGTAAAAACAGCACTGGCCCTATGGCAAAAACTGCGGCCATCGCCGCCCCTGCCTGCTGTAAAGGGGTATGCCCGTCCACCAGCATAGCAGCAGCGGCAACCAGCCCCAGCAAAGGCAAAAAACCGATACCCCGCGCCACAACGCATAGCGCCAGCAAGGGCATGAGAATGGCGGCCAGTGTCATGAAGGTTCTCCTTCCGGCGCTGGCTCTGTTGAATAGCCTTGGGTGTTTTCATCCTCAACGTTGTGGTTTTCAGGCTCAGATGGGGGGGCTGCAACGTGAGAAGAAGTGACCTGCCATGCCAGAACGCCCAGCAGAAAAATAGCACCCAACCGCACACGCGCCCTACGCCCTGCAGGCAGCAGAGCCATACGCAGCACCGCCAGCATGAAAGACGCCACAAGCAGCTTGAACATCCATAGACCCAAGCCTTCTACACATTGGGTTAGCCAGTTTTCGGCCCCGCTTTCTCCCGGCATGGCCAAGCTGCCTGCCCAGGCCACATCTGCCGCCAACGTAACCCAGCACATCTGCATGCAATCTGCTGCTAAAAGCCACATGGCTCTATCCGGGCCGGAAAGTGTGGCAGAAGCTGTTTGCTCATCCCGCCGTGCCAAGGCTGTTGCCAAAAACAACGCCACACCAGCCAGCACGTAAGGTGCGCCTTCTGTAATAGGAGAAAGCACATGCAGCCTGCCCAAAAACGCAACCAGATCATGCGCCCCGGTTAGCAACAGCACGGGCGTTAACACCGGCAAGAGCAACGCATCCGCCACAATGGCCGCGCATCCTTGTTGTGCGGCAGAGGCCTCCTGCACAGCCTGAGGCAAGTCCAGCAAAACACCTACGGCCACCAGAATGGTGCATACAAGCAGCATGCCCGGTGCGGGAAAGCCCGGCATTGTAAGTGTAAATACCGGCACCAACCCACAGGCCAACACTGCCAGCACCAACGCCAAGGCACAAAAAACGCCGTTCAGCCCATCTTGCCGCCCATATAAGGACGGACGGCGGAACTGGTGCCAGATTTCCTGCCACCTCCCCCCTGCAGGAAAGCGCGGTTCACCCACCAATCGGCCAGCAAGACGATGCACCCACCCCGCAAACCACGGTGCTACAAGCACCATAAGGGCTGCCTGAATGGCCAGAGCAGCAACACAGCCAAATGCCCAGCCCCATGTTAAATCCTGCTTCATTTTCCTACAAACAGCCCCACCAGCAGGCCGCCACCCAAAAGCAGCAGAATCAACACCAAGCCCTGTGTTTCACACCATTCGGCACCCCGGAACAACCAACGCCTGCCGTAACGCAGGGCAACACGGCTACGGCGGGCCAGCCGTTTGTCCTTTCGGGTTTCAGCCGCCAACCCAAAAAGCGCCATGCAGGCAGGCCATAAAGGCGCCGCGCCTTCGTAAGAAACTGTGCGCCCTTCTGCGGGCTGTATGATGGGTGCGCCTTGGCGCCATACTGGCACCGGCTTGATAACACGCCCAAAGGGCAGAAAACCCAGCAACCTTACCAGCATGGCAGCCGCCGCCAAGGCCGCACCCAACGCCAAAAATGTAAAAACAGGGGTAAAACTGGCCCCGCCGCCTTCCAGCCAGATTGTAGCAATGCGGCTCCACTTCAGCGGCGGCACAACAGGCCCCACCACCAAATGATCCGCCAGCGAAAGCCATAGCCCCGGTAAAAGCACAAGCAACATGGCGGCCCCAGCACATATCCAGCTAGGCCACACAAACTCGGCAGCCACGGGGGCCTGATTTGGCTGAAAAACAGTGGAAGGAAACAGCAGGGCCGCACCTGCGCGCAGCAACCCGGCCCCCATAAGCACCATAATGCTGCCCAGCAGTGCAAGCAGCAGCATTATGGTAAGCGCGCCAACGGGTTGCGCCACGGCAATGGCATCATACGCGCCAACAAGCAGGCTCCATAAAACGGCAAACCCGCCAAAAGGCGGCATAATGGAAAACAGCATTAACAAGCCAGCAACCAGCACATGGCCAGAAAGGGAGGCAATGCGGCGCTTTGGTTCTACCTGCTGCCATTGCGCCAGCCATAACAGGCCAATAAGGACCAACATGGGGGCGCCCATACCCAGAATAATGGCCATACGGAATGTTTCCATACCGCCAAAACTGGAAACCAAAGCCAGCGCAACAGCCACCACCAATATGCCATACCATGCCGCACATAGCCCAGATGCAATACGCGCCAGACCTTTATCGCGCATGGCTTGCAAAGTGCCTGTTGCCGCCACCAAACATCCGCTGGCCACCAGCATAACCTGTGGCAGCACAGAAAGCTCACCCACTTCGGCCAAAAGGCGGCCCAACAAAAACAGCCCCACCATACCGGGCAGCACAGCTGTAGGCCCTTTTTGCACAGAAACCGCCCAGCCCATCAGCAGCACAGTCAGGCACAAAAGCGGCACACAAAAAGGGCTATCTGCAGGAATACAAGCGGGCAACACAGCAAATGGCAGACACACACTGCGCCACCCACCTGCTGCTAAAAGCACCAGCGCCGTGCCCGTAAGCAACCCAAATACCAGCGGAGAAAGGGCCAGAAAGCCCATGCCCACAAACACGCAGGCCAACGCCGCAGCGCCACTACCGGCTACGCCCCCGGCAAACGCCAGCAAAACAAGCATGGGCAAGGCTGGGCCATCCAGCCCAAAAACCGGAAACCAGCTAAGTTCGCCCTCCAGCTTGCACGCAGCTCCCACAATGGCCAACACGCCACAGAGCGCCCACAGGCCACCCATAATTTCTGCCCGCCACACCGCAGCACCACGCAGAAGCCTGTCTGGCAGCACTGCAAAAACGCCCAGCGCAGCAAATATCGCCAGCAAACTGCAAAGAACAAAGGAGGTGAAAATGGAACCCGGCCCCAACCTGCTATGAAATCCGGCGGATAACACCATGACAGCCGGTTAATGACAATCTATTCAACGCCGCGAAATGCGTGAAACGTATTTTCTGTCCTGTATGGCCTTTGCTGTGCCCCTTACCGGCAACAGGGAACGGGCAAGCCAACGCTGCCGCGCCTTTACTGGCAGGGAAAGGGCAGAATACTCATCCCGCACCGCTTCCACCAATATCAGGCTACCCGCGCCGGGGCAGAGCATCTTGCCTGCAATATCCATTTTTCGTCCGTTATGGCGCATCCAACGCATAGCGCCCGTGGGTAGAAAAAGAGCTTCATCCCATTGTTCTGGTTTAAGCATGGCAGATGCAAGCGTTTGCTTGAGACATCGGCGGGAAAAAGCCGCATCGTGCCGGAATGGCGTGCCCCGCAACCGCGCCCGGCCACCAAAACGGCTGGGCACAATTAACAGTAGCCTGCCATCGGGCTTCATCACCTGCCCGGCAGCCCGCAGAACAGATACGGAGTGTTGGCGATCATCCAGCGCATGCACCATTAATACCCGGTCAAACTGCTTGGGCTGAAACGGCAGGCTGTGCAGATCCACCACACAGCTTAGACCGGGCGTGGATGTCGCGCCCCATAGCGGCGCATTGGCAGCAACCAAACAGGCTGGTGTGGCTCTGCCATTCTCCAACTTTTCCAGATACGCAGCCGTATGCCCTAGCCCCAGCACAGCGTGCTGCTGCCCCAGATCTGGCCAGAACCAGCGCAGACGTTCACCAACCAGAGCCAGAAAGCACTGGCCTCTTGCTGTTGTGTAAAAACTGCTTTCCGGCGGCATGACATCGAGCATTCTGCATGTCTATCATACGGTTTGTGACCCCGTCATGATTTGCCTTCCCTATTTTCAAATTTCCACAGCAGGAGCTTTCCCCATGCCTCTTGATGTTCAGGCCATTCCTGTTCTGTCCGACAATTACGCGTGGTTTTTGCGTGATACGGAAACAGGCACAACCGCAGTGATAGACCCCGGAGAAGCCGCGCCCGTTGTGAACTTTATTGAAAAAGAAGGTGGGCGGCTGGATCTGATCTTGCTCACGCATCACCATCATGATCACACCGGCGGCGCGGAAGCACTTCGCCAGCGCTATCATGCCCGCGTAGCTGGCCCCGCGGCCGAGCAACAGCGCATGCCGCCGCTGGATATTGCTTTGCACGATCAAGACAGCCTTGCCGTAGGGGCCTGTACCGGCACTGTTATTGCTGTGCCGGGCCATACGCTGGGCCATATTTGCTTTTACTTCCCCAACCCACCTTCCCTGTTTTGTGGGGATACGCTGTTCAGCCTTGGGTGTGGCCGACTATTTGAAGGCACCGCTGCACAGATGTTTGAGAGCCTGCACAAGCTGGATGCCCTGCCCGATGCAACGCGTGTTTATTGCGGGCACGAATATACGCAGAGCAACAGCGCCTTTGCCTTACATGCAGAACCACAGAATGCCGCGTTAAAGGAACGTGTAGCGGAGGTGCGCCGCCTGCGGGCCGAAAACAAACCCACCGTACCCTCCACATTGGGGATGGAACGCGCCACCAACCCCTTTTTACGCGCAAAAAACGTGCAAACCTTTGCTCAACTCCGCCGCGAGAAAGATACGTTTTAAACCCTTCAGTTTGCGCGCGCACGCCCTACTTGTGCTCCGGTTTCTTGCGCTGCATGGCGTGCCGCCTGAAAAACAGGTTGCAGGGCAGAAACCGGCAGCGTTCCCAACTGCATGGTGCCGTTACGCAACATTAACGGCATTTGCAGGTTACCGGGTTGTTCCCGCGTAACACGCGCCAGCATGGTGGCCATGCCTGTGGCTTCCTGCGCAGAAAGTGTGCCTTCACGCCGCAAGTTCTCTAAAAAGGGCTGCCAGTTTGCAACGCTCAGCCAAAAATCTCCCGTGGGGTGTAAAAGCTCTCCGCCGCGCACCTGCCCTGTCATTTTCAGGTTCAGATCACGCCAGCGGGCTGTAAAGCGTTGCACCAATACATCTGGCCATGCGGCGGCACCATTGGATGGAAAAATACTTTCGCGCACATTTGTTGTTGGCCCCGGTATGGCAACAGCAGCCTGCACATCCTCCAGCACCGTTTGCCAACCCGTTATGCCCCAACGCTGGGCCTTAACAAAAATGGAGGCGGTGCTTTGTTCCTGCGTGGCCTGCATGTTCCAAAAGGCTTTGCCCCGCACATTTTGCAGCACCATATCACCCATATGGCTGGCACCGGCAGGGAACAGCACATGCAAGAAAGGTGTTTGAAAAACGGCATGGCCCGCCACCCTTCTGCTTAACGGAAGATCCAGTTCTATAGGGTCTCCCTCCATCCGCAACACAACGGGAGTTTCCTCCCCTTCCTGCGCATTATGGAGCGTTTCCATTACCATCGGACTAACCAGCCGCACGTGTACGAAAAAGGGACGCCAGAAAGCTGTATTCGCTGTAACGCGGGTAGCAGCGTAAATGATCTGAAAAGCAGAGGACCGCGCCGCCAATAATGGCGTGCAGACCATACGCATATTTTGCGTATCCAATTGCGCATACCACGGCCACCCATTTACCACGCGGGATGTGTAATGCGTCTGGCACCCTAAGGGCATGGTGTCTGCCTGCTTTTGCAGATACTGCGCGCTTGCCCACCAATAGCTACTTAAAACCAGAAAGCAGCCACCAGCCCCTACAGCAAAACTAAGAAGCGCTTTTTTCATTCACACCCTTTTTCTGAACATTCATGGCGGTTTTCTACAGAGTCTCGGCTTTTATCCACAGGCAAAGGCGCTTCGCCGTTATTCTGTCATATTCAAAACAGTTTGTAGGGGAAAACCTGATGATGCTTTTTACGCGGGAAAATCTTTTCAAAAAAATCCCTGAATATGAAAGACAAAAATAAGACAGACCTGTCATTCACAAAAAATTTACAAAGTATTCATTTTGCATTTTACAGATATTTACAGAAAAACCACCCCGATTACTGATGCAACCGCACACATGCGCAAGGTAAATTCCACAAAGTTATCCACATGCTTTGGGGATTTTATCCCCCGCCATCAGGCTAAGGGCTGAAATGTTTTTTCCTGTTCGCGCCAACCTGCTTCAATATCCGCCAGCAAGGCTGCGCGCTTGGCGGGGCCTACGGCTGGGCCAATAGCAATATGCAAAACGCCAGAGCGTTTGAAAAACGCATTGCGCCCCCAGAACAGACCAGAGTTGGTGGCAACCGGAATAACAGGCAGTTTGGCGTGGTTAGCCATGGCAGCAATGCCCGGTTTAAGTGCTACGTGCTCACCCGGTGCCGTGCGTGTGCCCTCAGGAAAAATAATAATCTGCCGGTCTGCCTTCAGGGCTTTATCTGTTTCCTGCAACAGCATGCGCATGGCCTTAGCCCCTGCCGCACGCTCAATAGGCATCATGCCCGTTAAAACCAGCATGGGGCCAAGCAGCGGAATACGCCGCAGCTCCCCCTTCATCACATAACAGGGGCGGGGCAGCAGCAGCATCCATATCAACGTATCAAAAGCGGATTGATGTTGGGATGCAATAAGTGCCGGGCCATGGGTGGGCAGATGCTCCAGCCCCGTGATTTCCACCTTTACGCCGCAAATATTGCGAAACAGCGCCAAAACCAGCCGAGACCACAATTTTGCATAAGGCAGCGCCAGCCTATGCGCAAACCAGCGAATGGGAAAAGCCCCCACCCCCATAAGCAGCGTAAGCAGAAAAGCCAGAACGTTAAACAGAACGGAACGAAACACAGACATTCAAAAAACCCAGCGCAGCCTCAAAGATCATTCATGACATGTTGCATCTGGACACCAGAAAAAAAGCCCATATGCAAGCAGCAAGCATACAGGTGCTGCATCTGCCATGCCTGTTTCGGCTGGCATCCACCTGCCCCACGCTGTATAGAAAAGCCCGATCTGCACAGGAAGACAGGATAATATGAGCGATTACAAGGTTAAGGATCTCTCTCTCGCTGAGTGGGGCCGCAAGGAAATTTCCATTGCCGAAGGCGAAATGCCCGGCCTGATGGCCCTGCGCGAGGAATACGGCCAAAGCAAGCCGCTGAAAGGCGCACGCATTGCTGGCTGCCTGCACATGACCATCCAGACCGCCGTGCTGATTGAAACACTGGTGGCCCTTGGCGCCACGGTGCGTTGGTCATCTTGCAACATCTTCTCTACGCAGGATCATGCTGCGGCTGCCATTGCTGCTGCGGGCGTTCCCGTATTTGCATGGAAAGGCCTGTCGGAAGAAGAATTCTGGTGGTGCATTGAACAGACAGTGAAGGGCCCCGATGGCTGGACCCCGAACATGATTCTGGATGACGGCGGTGATCTGACCGTGCTGATGCACGACAAATACCCCGAACTGCTGGCCAACGTGAAAGGCCTTTCTGAAGAAACCACAACAGGTGTGCACCGCCTGTGGGAAATGCAGAAAAAAGGCACGCTGAAGGTTCCGGCCATTAACGTGAACGACAGCGTTACCAAATCCAAATTCGATAACCTGTATGGCTGCCGTGAAAGCCTGGTGGACGCAATCCGCCGTGGCACAGATGTCATGATGGCTGGCAAGGTTGCCGTTGTTGCCGGTTATGGTGATGTGGGTAAAGGTTCTGCTGCCTCCCTGCGCAATGCAGGCTGCCGCGTTCTGGTTACGGAAGTAGACCCCATCTGTGCCCTTCAGGCCGCCATGGAAGGCTACGAAGTAGTGACGATGGAAGAAGGTGCCCCCCGTGGTGACATCTTTGTAACCGCCACCGGCAATGTGGACGTTATTACGCTTGACCACATGCGCGCCATGAAAAACCGCGCCATTGTGTGCAACATCGGCCACTTTGATTCTGAAATTCAGATTAACGCGCTGCGTAACTTTACGTGGGACAACATCAAGCCGCAGGTGGACGAAGTTGTGTTCCCCGATGGCAAGCGCCTGATTGTTCTGTCCGAAGGCCGTTTGGTGAACCTTGGCAATGCCACAGGCCACCCTTCCTTTGTGATGTCTGCTTCCTTCACCAACCAGACGCTGGCCCAGATTGAACTGTGGACAGCGCCGGAAGGTAAATACGAAGCCAAAGTGTACACCCTGCCTAAAAAGCTGGATGAAAAGGTTGCGGCCCTGCATCTGGCCAAGGTTGGCGCACATCTGAGCAAGCTGAACAAAGAGCAGGCCGAATATATTGGCGTGCATGTAAACGGCCCGTTCAAGCACCAAGACTACCGCTACTGATTTTTTCAAATCAGAGACACAAAAGGGGTATGGGCCGCCAGTTGGCCCATACCCCTTTTTTATGTTCTGCCTGCTTTGCCTTTACGGGGCAGGCTGCCTTTTTCTGGCCATCTCTTGTAAAAAAACTTAATATTCAGAAAGCATTAAGCGCTCTATGCAACAAGCAATGCTGCTGTATGCTTAGGGGCAGTTGCATGGCTTGCCTTTAAGCATTCTGCTTCATTGTATTGTACAAAGTCATGCTGGCTCTTGCGAAAGGATTTCTGAACATGAGCATTTTTGGCTCCATTCTCTCCGCCATTTTCCATCATGCCAAGGCTGCCACGCCAGACACCACATCCCCCGCCAATGCTGGCGCACAGCCTTCTGCTGCTGCCGCTGCCGCTCCGGGCACCATTCCGCCTGCTGGCACGCCGGTAAATGTTGATGCCGTGCTGGCCGATATGGCTGCAAAAAATGGCCAGAACCTGAACTGGCAGGAATCCATTGTGGATCTCCTGAAGCTTCTGGGCCTCGACAGCTCCTTGGATGCTCGCAAAAAGCTGGCTGGCGAACTGGGCTATACGGGTGACACAAACGATAGCGCCACCATGAACGTTTGGCTGATTAAAGAAGTGCGCCAGAAACTGGCCGAAAACGGCGGTAAAGTACCTGCTGGCCTGTAATATCTGGTAAGAAAAACCAGTTTTACCGGTTAAAATAAAAGGCGTGCTGCTTACGGGCGGCACGCCTTTTTTATTAAGGCATCAAGCAGACACAGGCACATTTGGTTTTAGCCCCAAACCGTAACACCCGGCCCCGGCCTACATTTACCCACGCGCAGCTAATTTGGATGGGCCTGTATTTTCTTTAAGTGCTGCGGTTTTATCAGAATCCTGGTGATAATCTGCCGAATCCACCACCACCACGGCTAAACCCGAAATGGCGGTGGGCTTTCTGTCTGGCCGCAATAGGGCTCTAAAGCGAATATCCACGGCAGCCCATTGCTCATATTCCGCATCTATCAGGCCGTGCTTATCAATAAACACGTTTAACGATGCCGGAATACGAATACAGCCCTCAGATGCCGTATGGCCTAGCCGTTGCTCCAGATAAACGGGATCGGTTGCGTGCATTTCCAACCGGATCTGGCCTTTTTCTCGGCTGGGCAGCCAGCCTTTTTCAGCCCACTGCCAGCCAAAATCCCATACCCGCATGCCTTTGATACCGTTGCCGCGAATACCATTTTCATTTTTGGTGCCCAGCGCGCGGTAACCCAGCCGATCTGCCGTGTTGGTAAACACCCCTGTTGGCGTGATGTAATAATACTTACGCCCCGTTGTGCCAGTAGAAACCTTGGTGCTGCCAATAACCTGCCAGTCTGGATCATTCGGCAAAGCCAGAATCAGACACAGACGCTGCACAGAGGGGTTGCGATCCACCACCACCAAAACCTGTGGCCGATCAATAGTGTACCCGGCCTGTTCCAACTGCTGGCGTGCCAATGCAATCCATGCGGTTTTACGTGCGGTTGAAACTTTAAGGGCTACGGGCACTTCGTGCCGGAAATCCCGCGTAAGGCTATCTGCTTCCTTACGGGCTTCATCATCATCCACCACAGGCATTGGGGGAAGCTGCGCGGCTTCTTCCGGTGGTGGGGTATAAGGCACATGCCCATCCGGGGCTGCCTGCGTGGTTACAGGCGTTTGTGCGCCATCACCCTGTATGGGTGGTTTTTCTGGCCGGGATTCTTCGGTTTGAGAGGCCGCATCTGGCGCAGGCGTTTGGGCCGCAGCAAACCCGCCCGGTGCCAAAAGCAGGCTACCAGCCATTGCCCATACAGTTGGATGCCTTGGCACAAACATGCCACCTCTCTCCCATCTTCTGAATGGAAGAGAGTATGACACCACTTTCAGCTAGAAGGAAACTTTCAGATGTTGATCGCGCGGTTGTCAGCGCCCAACGCGGCTTCCTTCACGGCTTCACTCAGGGTTGGATGTGCGTGGCACACGCGGCCGATATCTTCGGCAGAGGCCCCAAATTCAATGGCCATTGTGGCTTCGGCAATCAGTTCACCAGCACATGGGCCAATAATATGCACACCCAGAACGCGGTCTGTCTGCTTATCTGCCAGCACCTTTACAAAGCCATCCGTCATGCCCAAAGCGCGGGCACGGCCATTGGCCATGAAGGGGAACTTGCCGGTTTTGTAAGCCACGCCCTTTTCTTTAAGCTGCTCTTCCGTAAAGCCAACGGAGGCAACTTCCGGCCATGTGTAAATCACACCCGGAATGGCATCGTAATTGACATGCCCAGCCTGACCAGCCAGCAGTTCTGCCAAAGCTACGCCTTCTTCTTCTGCCTTATGGGCCAACATGGGGCCTGCAATAACGTCACCAATGGCGTAAATGCCCGGCACGCTGGTAGCGTAATGTGCATCCACCTCAACACGGCCACGCTTATCCAGCGCAATACCGGCTTCTTCTAGCCCCATGTTTTTGCTGGCAGCGGTGCGGCCCACAGCAACCAGAACTACATCGGCCTCAAGCGTTTCGGCAGCACCACCGGCTGAAGGTTCAACCGTCAGCACCACGCCTTTTTTGGTTTTTTCGGCTTTGGTCACCTTATGGCCCAGCTTCATTTTGAAGCCCTGCTTCACCAGCAGCTTCTGGAACTGGGAGGCCACCTCATTATCCGTGCCTGGCACCAGACGATCAAGGAATTCAACAACAGTTACATCGGCACCCAAACGGCCCCATACACTGCCAAGTTCCAGACCGATCACGCCGCCACCAATCACGACAAGGCGCTTGGGCACTTCGGAAAGCTCCAGTGCACCCGTGGAGGTGACAATAACTTTTTCATCTATCTCAATGCCCGGCAGATTTGCACTGTTGCTGCCGCTGGCAATAACAATGTGCTTGGCGGTAACGGGCTTGCCATCCACGCTAAGGCGGCCTGTGCCTTCCACCTTGCCGTGGCCTTTCAGCCAGGTGATACCATTCTTCTTGAACAGATATTCAACGCCCTTCACGTTGGCGCCAACAATATCTGCCTTACGGGCCTGCATGCGGGCCAGATCCAGCTTTACGCTATCAATCACCACACCATGAGCGGCAAAATCATGCCCGGCGGCATGGTAGTTTTCGGAAGACTGAAGCAGCGCCTTGGAAGGAATACAGCCCACGTTCAGGCAGGTGCCGCCAAGCGTTGCGCGCTGTTCAACACATGCAACCTTAAAGCCAAGCTGTGCAGCGCGAATGGCGCACACATACCCACCGGGGCCAGCACCAATAACCACTACATCGTAATCTGTTTCTGCCGGAGCCTGTGCTGCCGGGGCCGTTGCGGCAACGGGCTTAGCTTCTTCTGCCTTGGCCGCAGGAGCGGCAGCTTTTGCGGCGGGCGCAGAACCAGCAGCACCGGCTTCCAGCGTAGCCAGCACAGCGCCCACTTCTACTTCATCACCTTCTTTAACGGCATGATTTTCAAGCCGACCGGATGCAGGAGCAGGCACTTCTACGCTTACTTTATCTGTTTCCAGCTCAACAACGGGCTCATCTACTTTTACAGCTTCACCCGGCTGCTTCAGCCACTTCCCCACCGTGGCGGTCGTAACGCTTTCTCCAAGTGTGGGAACTTTAATTTCAATCGGCATGGGTCTCGTCTCGCTCACGTAGGGATATGCAGAAAAATTGGCCGAAGAGGTGCACATTCACCCCTTCGGCAACCACGCTATCAAACTTCAATCAGAAGGCGGCGCGGGTCTTCTACGTTCTGCTTCACCCGCACAAGGAAGCTAACGGCTTCCTTGCCATCTACAATGCGGTGATCATAAGAAAGGGCAATATACATCATCGGGCGGATCACCACCTGCCCGTTCACTGCCACCGGGCGTTCCTGAATGGAGTGCATGCCCAGAATACCAGACTGCGGTGCGTTCAGGATGGGGGTGGACAGCAGAGAACCGTAAATACCGCCATTGGTGATGGAGAAGGTGCCGCCAGAAAGTTGATCCAGCTTAAGCGTACCTTCACGCGCTGCCTTGCCAAAACCTGCAATGGTTTTTTCAATTTCGGCATAGCCCATTTTGTCGGCATCACGGATAACCGGCACCACCAGCCCATTTGGCCCACCCACGGCAATACCGAGGTTTACGAAATCACGGTAGATAACGTCATCACCATCGATTTCTGCGTTAATGGCCGGGAATTCTTTCAGGGCTGCCACAACAGCGCGGGAGAAGATGGACATATAGCCCAACTTGACACCGTGCTTTTTAACAAACGAGTCCTGATATTCGGCACGCAGCGCCATAGCGCCGGACATGTCGATTTCATTAAACGTTGTCAGCATGGCCGCCGTGTTTTGTGCCTCCTTCAGGCGGCGGGCAATGGTGCGGCGCAGGCGTGTCATTTTCACGCGTTCTTCACGCGGGTCATCATTACGCGGCGGCTTGGGGGCAGCGGCTGGTGTTGCAGCCTGTGGGTTAGCCAAAAAGCCCAACACATCACCCTTGGTAATACGGCCACCAAGGCCTGTGCCTGCAAGCTGCTGTGCGCTCAGGCCGTTTTCAGCCATCATCTTGCGGGCTGCTGGCAGAGCGGCACCGGCATCTACTGCTGGCGCAGGTGCGGCGGCCTTAGGAGCTGGCGCTGCGGCTTTTGCCGGAGCAGCCGCAGCTACGGGTTCTGCTTTCTTTTCCGGGGCAGCGGCTTTGGCTGCTGGTGCCGCACCGGCCTTACCGGGTTCCAGAGTGGTTAGCAGTGCGCCCACTTCTACTTCCTGATCTTCCTTGGCAGCCTGCGGGCCCAGAATACCAGCCTGCGGCGCAGAAACTTCTACGCTCACCTTATCTGTTTCCAGCTCAACAATCGGTTCATCTGCCTGCACCGCTTCGCCCGGCTGCTTCAGCCACTTGGCCACGGTTGCTGTGGTTACGCTTTCGCCCAGTGTCGGCACCTTGATCTCGACAGACATCCTGTTCCCCATCTTTTCTTCAAATCCCCGGCGCCATTTTAATTTTTGGCAATGGCGCCGGGGGTGCGCCCGTATTTGCGGGCCGTTTTCTTCAATTCAGCCTAATCCGGTTCAGCCAGACTTTTTCAGCCCTAATGCGCGTTCAACCAAGTCTGCCTGCTCTGCCGCATGAATACGGGCAAGGCCGGTGGCCGGGCTGGCTGCTGCTGCACGGCCCACATATTGCGGGCGGCCTGCCTTATGGCCTGCGGCAACAAGGGCTGCTTCAATCCGCCTGTCTGCAAAATGCCATGCACCACCGTTTTCCGTTTCTTCCTGACACCAGACAATGTCTGCTTCAGGATAGCGCTTAAGTTCGGCGGCTAGGGCTGCTTCCGGGAAGGGGTAGAGTTGTTCCAGACGCAGGATGGCAACATCCTTAATGCCTTTTTCCCGGCGTTCGGCCAGCAGATCGTAATAGACCTTGCCAGAGCAGATCACCACGCGGCGCACCTTGTTATCGGCACCCAGATCATCAATTTCGCCAATAACGGGTTTAAAGCGTGTGCCCGGCCCAAAATCTGCCAGTGCGGAAACAGCAAGTTTGTGCCGCAGCAGAGATTTCGGTTCCATCAGGATCATCGGCTTGCGGTAATCCAATTTAAGCTGGCGGCGCAGAGCATGGAAGTAGTTTGCTGGCGTGGTGATGTTGCAAACAAACATGTTATTTTCAGCGCAAAGCTGAAGATACCGTTCCAGACGGGCAGAAGAATGTTCCGGCCCCTGCCCTTCGTAACCATGCGGCAGCAGCATGACCAAACCGGACATACGCAGCCACTTGGTTTCCCCCGAAGCAATAAACTGATCGATAATTACCTGAGCACAGTTGGCAAAATCACCAAACTGGGCTTCCCACAGCACCAGCGTTTGCGGGTTGCGCACGGAATATCCGTATTCAAACCCAAGCACGCCGTATTCTGAAAGAAGCGAGTTCCAGATTTCGATTTGCGCCTGCTTGTCCTGAATGTGGTTTAGCGGCGTAAATGGTGTCTGGTTGACCTGATCCGTCCACACGGCATGACGCTGGCTAAACGTGCCACGCTGGCAATCCTCACCAGAAAGACGCACACGGTGGCCATCCAGCAGCAGAGAGCCAAAGCCCAGAGCCTCACCAGTTGCCCAGTCAAACCCTTCACCCGTGCTGAACATATTTGCCTTGGCCTTAAGCTGGCGGGCAATTTTGGAATTCAGGTTGAAGCCTTCTGGCACTTTTGTAATGGCTTCGCCAATCTTGCGCAGCGCATCCAGTGCAACACCTGTTTCAGGGAAGGCGCGTTCCGGATCATGCCCGGCAGCCACAAGGCCTTTCCAGCCACCTTCCAGCCAGTCTGCCTTGTTGACCTTATAAGACTGAGCAGCCTTGTAATCTTCATCCAGCTTGGCGTGGAAGGCATCCCACTGGGCCTTCACTTCGTCATCCGTCACAACGCCTGCTTTTACAAGGTGTTTTGCATAAAGCGTATGTGGCGTATCATGCGCGGCAATGGCTTTGTACATCACCGGCTGCGTAAAGACGGGCTCATCCGTTTCGTTATGCCCGTGGCGGCGATAGCAGATGATATCCAGCACAATGTCGCTTGCAAAAGCCTGACGATAATCCGCAGCAAGGCGGGAGACGTAAATGACCGCCTCGGCATCATCACCATTAACATGAAGCACGGGGGCTTCAATGGATTTTGCAACATCGGTGCCGTAAACGCCCGAATGCCCACATTCTGGATTGGTGGTAAAGCCAATCTGGTTGTTCACCACCATATGGATGGTGCCGCCGGTGCGGTAGCCCGGCAGTTGGGACATAGCAAAGGTTTCGTAAACAATACCCTGCCCGGCAAATGCCGCATCACCGTGGATGATAACGCCAAGGCTGGACAGGCGTTTTTCTGTATCGCCCGCATCATCCTGAATGGCGCGCACCTTACCGCACACAACCGGATCAACCGCTTCCAGATGGGAAGGGTTGGGCTGGAGGGAGATATGCACCGCCTTGCCTGCTACATCCACATCTGTGGAGGAGCCAAGGTGGTATTTAACGTCACCCGAACCTTCAACATTGTCTGGTTTGAAAGAACCACCAGCAAATTCGTTAAAGATGGCCACGTAAGGCTTGCGCACTACGTTCACCAGCGTGTTCAGGCGGCCACGATGCGCCATGCCGATGGCAACGGATGTCACCCCCTGGCTGGCGCAGGAATCAATAATAGCGTGCAGAGAAGGAATGGAGATTTCCCCCCCTTCCAAACCAAAACGCTTCGCACCCACGTAGCGCTTCTGGCAGAAGGCTTCAAACCCTTCTGCTTCGGTCAGATTGGCTAGGATAACCTTCTGCTCTTCCACCGTTACGCGGGCGCGCCAGTTATCGCCTTCCAACCGCTTACGCAGCCATTCGCGCTGTTCATGGTTACGGGCATACATGTATTCCGCGCCAATGCTTTCGCAATACACAGAACGCAGCGCCGCAATAACCTCGGAAACCTTGGCCGTGTTCTTGCCCTTGAGCAACGGATCAAGCAGTGATCCAATAAACACTTCGCGGTTTAGGTCTTTTTCACCAAAACCGTATGATGCGGGATCCAGCTCTTCGGTTTTATGCGGCACCTTCAGGCCCAGCGGATCAAGCGAGGCTTCCTTATGTCCGTATTCACGATACGCACGGATCAGCCGGGCAATGGCCAGGCTATCCTGCGCGGCCAACCCACCAGCCGGGCCA
Source organism: Acetobacter sp. DmW_136 (assembly GCF_008690365.1). Taxonomy (NCBI): domain Bacteria; kingdom Pseudomonadati; phylum Pseudomonadota; class Alphaproteobacteria; order Acetobacterales; family Acetobacteraceae; genus Acetobacter; species Acetobacter sp. DmW_136. The sequence goes on along the minus strand of NZ_VHON01000027.1, from coordinate 128,894 downwards.
CCTTTTCCTTTTGGAGCGGGTGCGGGTTCATCCCCCGTGATAATGGAAGGGCGTGGCGCCCAAGAGGCTCCAACGGCATCCTTCAGCACTGCGGCTTCATCATCGCCCAGCGAGCTGAACAGAATATCGAAGGACGGATCTACACTTTTAGGATCCTTCGCCCACTGGGCATACAGATCCGCAAGGTAAGCGATATTGGCACCGTTAAGAGCGGTTGCCAGTACGTCCGAAACCGCCATCTCACATTCCTCCTTGCCGCGGGGCACATGCGCACCGTTGGCCAGATATTGCGTTGTTCTCCACCGTAAACCGGACCATTTTTTCTTCACTCCGCCCCATAGCGCGGAGCGTCCCCTGTGTCCTTTTTGCCGGAAAGCCATCCCGCTTCCGGCTTGTTCTGCATCAAAGAGCTAGACCGCGTATGTGGCGGGAACAAGGGCGTGGGATGTCACGCTCTAGAGAGGCTATGAGCCTGTTGCGCAGCCTGCGCCCCATGCTCCAGCCAGCTTTCACTTCCCATCTCAGCGAGACGTGATGCCGTACGGGCAAACGCATCTGCACCATCCCCATCTGTAAACAACTGGTCGGGCTGGGCATCAGCCGAGGCAAACAGCAGATTTCCGTTGTCATACAAGGCATCTATGAGCGTGATGAAGCGCCGGGCAAGGTTGGCATCATCCTGCCCCATGCACGGAATGTTATCGACAATCACCACCGGAAAACGCTTGGCCAGCGCCAGATAATCATTCGGCCCACGCGGTTTGCCACACAAAGAGTTGAAATCAAACCGGCACACCGGGCCTGCCGCCATATCCACCTCAAACACGCGCCCACTAAATTTTAGGTCTACCGGGCCGGGCTTTTCATCTGCTGCATAGCGGGCAAAAATTCTGTCCAGCCTGCTTTTGGCCTGAGAATCCGCAGGCACAAGCCATGTTTCACGGTCTTGCTCGCGCCCACGGCGATAATCACGCTGCGAATCCAGCTCAATCGTATCCAGTTCGCGCTGGATAATGGCAATAAACGGCTTAAACGCATCTGCGCCGGGGCGGTTCTGGAACAACTGCGAAGGATCTGTGTTGGAGGTGGCAACAATAACCACCCCATTAGCAAACAAGGCCTCAAACAGCCGCCCCAAAATCATGGCGTCGGCAATGTCATTCACCTGAAACTCATCAAAGCACAGAAGCTGCGCCTTGCTGGCGATGGTTTTGGCCAAAGGCGGAATGGGATCTGCCATATTGGGGTTGGCGGCTTTAAGATCATGCAGATCACGGTGCACATCCTGCATGAAGCGCAAAAAGTGGATGCGTTCCTTTTTTTGCACGGGTGCGCAGGCGTAAAACAGATCCATCACCATGGTTTTGCCGCGCCCCACACGGCCCACAATATACAGCCCACGCGGGCGCGCCGGGCGGGTGGCAAACGTATCTGCCTGCGGGCGCAGCCTGCGGGCCAACCCAGCCAAAAGCCCCTTGGCTCTGCCTTCTATCCCTTCCACAGGAGGCGGCGCAGCCGTGGCGGGCATGGAAGCAAGCTCCTGCCACAAGGTGTTCAGCCGCGTTACAACGCGCAGCTGGTCTGGATCACTCTTCAGTTCCCCTGCCGCAATACGCTGCTGGTAAACTGCCAATGGCCCCAGCCGTATTGCGGCCGATGCCCCGTTCATGTCTGTCTGTGTCATAATCCTGCCCGATAACGGCTCCACCGCACTTTCCGCAAGCGTACAAGCCTCTCCTAACCGTGTCGTGACAAAAAGCGCCACATCTGATGCAGTTGTGATCGGTTTAGACCACATAATTCAGAGAGGCGATCATGACAGACTGGAATGCTTACCGTGCAAACATGGCACAGAATGTCAAAACGCTGGCGTCCCTAACACCCAATACTCTTAAAGGGCTGCAAACGCTGGAAACACCCCTACCAGAAAAAAAGCATCTGGATGATAAAACGCGTGAACTGATTGCACTGGCCGTAGCTGTTACCACCCGGTGCGATGGCTGTATTGCCGTGCACTCCGCCGCTGCCAAAAAAGCTGGTGCAACCAAGGAAGAAATAGCCGAAGCCCTTGGCGTGGCCGTGGCGCTAAATGCAGGGGCCGCCCTTGTTTATTCCAGCCGCGTGATGGAAGCGTTTGAAGATACGCCAGAATAAGCCCCTTTTGCTTATTCTGAAGGTGCTAGTGGCAGAACAGGCATACCGTGGCCGCCGGGCTTTAACATCCAAGGGCGTTGCCCACGCCATGCACGGTCTGTTCTGACCACATTGCCGCTTTTATGCAAAAATATTGCTTCTGCCCCGTTTTCCCACGCTGAAAACCGATCCAGCCTTATAGGCGCATTCAGACAGGAAACACGTAAGGGTGCCACGCTGATAACCACATCCGCACCCGTACATATATCGATAGGCAGAAGTAAACGCCCATCCGAGGCATCCTGCCTGCGCACTACAACATCCTGCCCATGCAGCAACGCCACGCAGGTATCTGGCGTGTTTTCTGCTCCGCATGTAAGGGCACCGTCGGGCGTTTCTCCCTCCGGCGGAAATATGCCTACGGGTTGAGCAAAATATTGGCCCCATGCCTGCATAACAGGCCGCGCTGCACGGGATTGGCCCATGACATATATTTTGTCAGACTCTCTTATCCCTACCAACCCACCATCCGGGCTGATAATTACATCTGGCTGCACTAAAAGCCACGGGCTTACCATACCCAGCACCAAACCAGCGCACCCAGCCCAACGCCAGCGCTGCCGCCACAGACATATCCAGCACAGGCCCAACATAACGGCCAGAAGCCCCCACCCCGGCATGTGCGGCACAACCACACGCGCAGCAGGCCAATGCGCCACCATATGCGCCAGCCATATAACGGGGCGGATACCCACACCCAGCAGCCATAAAAACGGGGCATCCATGTGGAGGGGCATAAACGCGAGGGCAATTAAGCCAAGCGGCATAATCCACACAGCCATCAGCGGCACAGCCACCATATTGGCCACCACAAAAAATGGCTGAATAACGCCAAAATGCGCCATAGCCACCGGTAAGGTGGCACATCCTGCCAGCACGCTGGTCAATGCCAAAACAACGCTATGCCACGCCAGCCAGTGCCCAAGCCCTGTTGTGCTGGCCCGCCAGCGCGTAAGCTTTGGCTGCAACACCTCATACCCGGCTACCAGCGCCATCACTGCCGCCATAGACATCTGAAACGCAACACCCATCACCACCTGCGGCATCCATAGCACCAGCACACAGGCCGCCACCGCCAAGCCGCGCATGGAAACAACACGCCGCCCCGCCGCAACGCCCAGCACGGCAACTGCGGCCATTAACAGGCTGCGCTGGGCAGGCAGATGCGCCCCTGTCAGCAGCACATAAACCAGCCCCACATCCCATGCGCAAAAGGCGGCCAATGCCTTACAGGGCCAGCGCAAGGCTGTGTATTCCGTAGTCGCCAAAAGCAGACGGCTAGCGGCCATAACAATGCCCATCACAATACCCAGATGCAGCCCTGCAACAGCCAGAAGATGCGCCAAGCCAGAGGCTGCAAAATCTTCCCGCAACTGTTTTTCTACAGTTTCGGAAGCCCCCACCAGCACGGTGGCAGCCACACCACCTTCTGGGCCGGGTAGAATGGTATGGATGCGGGCATTTATGCGTTCGCGCAGGTTTTCAAACCACAATTGCAGCTTATGGCCTTGTGCCGGCACAACAAGCTGCACAAACCCCAAAGCCCGGCCACTTCCCGCCTGATTGGCAAACCATGCCTCAAACTGTCTATCCCGCGCGCCGGGCAGCACTGGAAATGGAGGGGGCTGCAAAAGAACCTTAACCCGAAGGTGATCTCCCACCCGCAGCGCAGCCGGATCATTGGGTTGGAGATACACAGAAAGCACGCGCCGCAGCGGCGGCATGCCATCATCCAACGCATTGTAAAAAACGGTCTGCGCCAGATCTACTCTGCGCTGGAACGGGGCATCCGTGCCATCTTCTGGCGGCAACAGGGCAATGGCCTGCACTGTGCCCGATATTTCTGTGGCAAATCGGGGTAAATCGGGCATAGGCGTATGCCTGTGCGTGCCACCCCACGCCGCGGCAAACCCAATAGCCACAGTTATGCACCCGCCCCAGAGCAGACGCCCCCAAAGCGAATAACGCCTGCGCCATGCCGCAATACTGGCCAGCACAGCCACACCACACGGCAGCACAAACCCCACCGGCAGGTTGGGTTCTGTGTGCAACAGGCCAAAATACAGCACCGCACCCAGCGCCAAGCCCACCGGTGCCCACAACACCAGCCGCCTTTGTTCCTGAACAAGCAAAGAATGCAGGTGTAACATCAAGCGTGGCATATGGCTCCTTGCGCTCGCGCATGGTATGGAACCACCCCATGACCACCATCCGTACACGCTTCGCTCCGAGTCCTACAGGCCTGCTGCATATTGGCAACGCCCGCGCAGCCCTGTTCAATTTCCTCTTTGCCCGTCATCACGGCGGCGAGTTCCTCCTGCGTATTGAGGATACCGACCGTGAGCGTTCCACCCAACAGGCTGTAGACGTTATTTTTGACGGTCTGGCCTGGATGGGGATTGAACCGGATGAAGAACCCGTCTTCCAATCCTCGCGTGAGGCGCGGCACCGGGAAGTTGCCCTTGAGCTGCTGGAAAAGGGCCTCGCCTATAAATGCTATTGCACGCCGGAAGAGCTGCACCAGATGCGTGAGGATGCCAAGGCCAAAGGCCTGCCCCCACGCTATAACGGCATGTGGCGGGATCGGGACCCCTCCGAGGCTCCGGCTGGCGCACCTTTTGCCGTGCGTATTAAAGCCCCGCGTGAAGGGGAAGCCACCATTCATGACCTTGTGCAGGGTGAAGTGCGCGTTGCCAATGCCGAACTGGATGACATGATCATCCTGCGATCCGATGGCACCCCCACCTATCAGCACGCCGTTGTGGTGGATGACCACGATATGGCCATTACCCACGTTATCCGTGGTGATGACCACTTAACCAACACCTTCCGCCAAGCCATGATCTACCGCGCCATGGGGTGGGATCTGCCACGCTTTGGGCATCTGCCGCTTATTCATGGCCCGGATGGCGCCAAACTTTCTAAACGCCACGGCGCGCAGTCTGTGGTGGAATTCCGTGAAATGGGCTACCTGCCCGAAGCCCTGTGCAACTACCTGTTGCGTCTGGGCTGGGGGCATGGAGATGCAGAAATCCTCTCTAGAGAAGAGCAGATCAAGCTGTTTGATATTGATGGCGTTGGCCGCTCTCCTTCCCGCATGGATTATGCCAAGCTGCTGCACATCAACGCCGTATGGCTGCGGCAGGCGGATGATGAACGCCTGACCAACGATGTGATGGAACGCTTTAAAAAGATGGACGGCGTAAGTGTGGATGAAACCACCCGCGCCCGCGTGGCTGCCCTGATGCCGGGGTTGAAGGAACGCGCACGCACGCTGGTTGAACTGGCAGAAAGTGCGGCTTTCCTTGGCCGTCAGGTGCCGCTGGCATTCAATGACAAAGCACAAAAGCTGCTCACGCCAGAAGCCCGCACCATGCTGGGTGAACTGGCGCGTGATTTGGCCGCCGTGCCAGATTTTACACCAGAAGCCATTGATACCACCTTGCGCAACTTTGCTGAAAAGCATGAACTCAAGCTGGGTAAAGTAGCGCAGCCTGTGCGTGCCGCCGTTACAGGCTCCAACACATCCCCCGGCATTGATGCCACCCTGCAAGCACTGGGCAAGGATGAAACCCTCGCCCGTTTGGGAGCCGTTCTGCATGGCTAGCTTTCCCGGCCGCCACACCCGGCATCTGCTCGGGCTGGAAGGCATGACGCCCGACCAGATTGAGCCTTTGCTGGATCTGGCCGAAAGCTATGCCCTGCTCAACCGCTCCCGCAAGGTGCCGCGTGATGTGCTGCGGGGGCGTACCCTTATCAACCTGTTCTTTGAGGACAGCACGCGCACCCGCACATCTTTTGAGCTGGCGGGCAAGCGTTTGGGGGCGGACGTTATCAATATGTCCGTTGCCCAATCCTCTGTGAACAAGGGTGAAACCCTGCTGGACACCGCCGCCACGCTTAACGCCATGCGGACAGACCTGCTGGTGGTGCGCCACGCTCAATCCGGCGCACCGGCCCTGCTGGCGCAAAAGGTGGAAGCCAGCGTGGTAAATGCGGGTGACGGCATGCACGAGCACCCCACACAGGCCCTGCTGGATGCGCTCACAATTCGCCGCCACTTGGGCACACTAGGCGGGCTAAAGGTAGCCATTTGTGGGGATGTAGCCCATTCCCGCGTGGCGCGCTCCAACATCTTCTTGCTTACAGGCATGGGCAGCACGGTGCGGCTTGTTGGGCCACCCACACTGGTACCCGGCGCCATGAAGCAACGCGGGGTGGATATCTTCCACAACATGGAAGAAGGCCTCCAAGATGTGGATGTGGTGATGATGCTGCGCTTGCAGCGTGAGCGCATGTCCTCTGGCCTTATCCCCAGCGCGCGTGAATATTTCCGCTTTTTCGGGTTGGATCAGCGCCGGTTGCAGTTGGCCCGCAAGAATGCGCTGGTAATGCACCCCGGCCCCATGAACCGCGGCGTGGAAATAGACAGTCTTGTCGCTGATTCTGACCAGAGCGTAATTCAGGAACAGGTTGAAATGGGCGTTGCCGTGCGCATGGCCGTTCTGGACCGCCTTACCCGCAGCAGGCCCGCCGCATGAATACCCTTTTATTTGAAAACGTCCGCCTGATAGACCCCGCATCCGGGTTGGATCAACCCGGTCGCCTGCTGGTGCGTGATGGCGTTATTGTTGGCACAGATAAAGCCGGAGCCGAAGGCGCACCGGAAGAAGCCACCGTTATTGATGGCAAAAACGCTGTGCTGTGCCCCGGCCTTGTAGATATGCGCGTAGAAATTGGTGAACCGGGGTATGAATACCGTGAAACCGTTTCCTCCGCCGCGCGGGCCGCTTCCGCCGGGGGTATTACCACCCTTGCCGTGCTGCCCACCTGCAAACCAGCCATAGATAACCCGGCCCTTGTGCGTATGCTGCGCACCCGTGGGGAAGAAACCGGAGCCATCACCATTCTGCCCTACGGTGCCCTTACCAAAGGGTGCGAAGGCAAGGAACTGGCCGAAATTGGCCTGCTGCACGAAGCGGGAGCCGTGGCCTTTACAGATGGCGCACGTGCGCTAGACCCCGCGCGGTTAATGCGGCTGGCCCTTTCCTACGCCAGTGGCTTTGGGGCCATGATTGTACAGCACCCTGAAGAACCTTCGCTGGCAGGCTCTGGCTGCGCCACTGCTGGGGCTTTGGCCACACGGCTGGGGTTACCCGGTATTCCCGCAGCGGCAGAAGCCATTATGATTGCGCGGGATATGCGGCTGGCTGAACTTACGGGCGGGCGGCTGCATTTTGCCCATGTTTCCACCGGTGAAGGTGTGGCCCTTATCCGCCAAGCCAAGGAACGCGGGTTGAATGTAACCTGTGATACCGCGCCCCCGTATTTTGACCTGAACGAAAACACGATTGGTGATTTCCGCACCTACGCCAAGTTCTCTCCCCCATTGCGGAGCGAGGAAGACCGGCTGGCCATTTGCGCCGCGCTGGCAGATGGCACGATAGACGCCATTGGTTCAGACCACCTCCCGCGTGATGCAGATGACAAGCGCCTGCCCTTTGCGCAGGCCGCAACCGGCGGCACAGGTTTGGTAACGCTTCTGGGGGTTACGCTGGCACGGGTGCATGATGGCACGCTCACACTGCCTCAGGCTCTTTCTTTGCTAACCCATCGCCCGGCACAGTTGCTGGGTGCAGAATGCGGCACGCTGGCCATTGGCGCTGCGGCTGATCTGTGCTTGTTCGATCCCGAACAAAGCTGGCTGGTGGAAGCTGGCAAACTGCCGGGCCGGGCGCAAAACACACCCTTTGATGGTCGCCCGCTGGAAGGCCGTGTGCTTGGCACATGGAAAGCAGGCCGCCGGGTTTATGAGGCAGGGCAGGCATAATGGACTCCCTGCCCCCTTATGCCTTAAAGCTTATCGCGGCCATGGCGTTCATGGGCTACACGCTGGGCAGCGTGCCCTTTGGGCTACTCCTTACCAATCTGGCTGGTGCGGGAGATTTACGCAAAATTGGTTCCGGCAATATCGGGGCCACCAATGTCTTGCGCACGGGCCGGAAGGATCTGGCAGCAGCAACGCTGCTGCTGGATGCTGCCAAAGGTTTTTTGGCAGTCGCCATTGCCTGGATTATGACGCCGCCTGATTTTTCAGACAACACCGTAACCGTGGCTGCACTGGCCGCTGTGGTGGGCCATTGCTACCCGATTTTTCTGGGGTTCAAAGGCGGCAAAGGCGTTGCAACCGGGCTGGGCGCCATGCTGGCCCTTTCTCCGCTTACCGGGCTGGCTGGCTGCGCCACATGGCTGGGTGTTGCCAAGCTGACACGCATTTCCTCTGCCGGTGCCTTAGCGGCCTTCATCATCATGCCGGTGGTGGTGCTCGCACTTTATGGTTTTTCCTTTCATGCTTCCCCCAAGCCATTGGCTGCTGTGCTGATCAGCGTGTTGGTGATTGCGCGGCATCATGAAAACATTGTCCGCATTTTTAGCGGGAAAGAACCGCGGATTGGTGAGAAAAAGCCGTGATCTGCAACTTGGCTATCTGATTTTTCGCATATGACATCTCTACCCGCCTGCCTACGTCTGGCCCGTACTGAACAGGTTGGCCCACGCACATGGCGGAAACTGGTAGATAAATACGGCTCTGCCGCAGCAGCGCTGGAAGCCCTGCCTTATCTGCCAGTGCGGGGGCGTAACCAGCCGGTTATGCCGTCGATGGATGTGGTGATGCGGGAGATAGACGCCACCTTGCAAATGGGTGGCTGTTTTCTGACACTTTTTGATACAGATTACCCTGCTTTTTTACGCCAGATTCCGGATGCGCCGCCTGTGCTAAGTGTTCTGGGCGATGTTGCATGCCTTAGCCGTGCAGGAGTCAGCATTGTGGGGGCACGCAATGCCTCTGCACAGGGCATGCGACTGGCAGAAAGCCTTGCAACAGAACTGGTAGAAGCCGAGCTAAGCGTTATTTCCGGCTTGGCGCGCGGCATTGATAAAGCCGCCCATAAAGGGGCGCTCCATCGGCTGGGCTGCACCGTAGCCGCCATTGCCGGCGGGCTGGATTGCCCCTACCCACCAGAAAATGCCAGCCTTCAGGCAGAAATTGCCCAAAAAGGCGCAGTGGTAACCGAAGCCCCACTAGGCACGGCCCCTTTGGCGCGCCACTTCCCGCGCCGTAACCGGCTTATTGCAGGCTTGGGCCTTGGCTGCGTGGTGGTGGAAGCAGCACCCCATTCTGGCACACTCATTACTGCCCGCATGGTAGTAGATTATGGGCGGGAGTTATTTGCCGTTCCCGGATCACCGCTAGACCCGCGTTGCAGGGGCAGTAACAATCTTTTGCGTAATGGCGCTGTTTTAACAGAAAGCGTGGCAGATATTTTGCCGCATTTGCCGCCTGTTGTTCCTCAACCTACTGGCTCTACACACTCCCTTTCCAGCGTTACCGCACCACGCCAGAAAAAATCTGCATCTGCTGCGCAAACTGGCCTGCCTTTTGTTTCAGACCCTCCGGAGCCTGCATTTTTTACTTCTCCCCAAAATGTGGATGAAAAAGAGCCAATTGCCTTAAAACCGCATTTTTCAGCGCCTTCCACCGCACAAGATGTGCGCGAAAACCTGCTTTCGCTCCTCTCCTTTACGCCCATAGCGGTTGACGATCTGATAAGGCGCTGCCAGTTCTCGGCTTCTGCCGTGCTTGTCGCGCTCACGGAACTTGAGCTTTCTGGCTGCGTCTCCACTTATTCTGGGGGCATGGTCGGTCTGGCGGATAATCAGGCAGAAACGGCAGGGTAAGTGCTGCTTGCAGGCAGGTCGGAGAGAGTATGACTGACGTTGTTGTGGTCGAATCGCCCGCAAAGGCAAAAACGATCAACAAATATCTAGGTGATGGCTACACGGTGCTGGCCTCCTTCGGGCATGTGCGCGATCTGCCACCCAAGGATGGCTCCGTGCTGCCGGATGAAGACTTCACCATGAAGTGGCAGTCTGATGAACGGGGCATGAAACAGGTTGCCGCCATTGCCAAGGCGCTTAAAGGCGCCCACCGACTGTATCTGGCCACTGACCCTGACCGCGAGGGTGAAGCCATTTCGTGGCATGTGCGCGCTATGCTGGAAGAACGCAAAGCCCTGAAAGGGGTGGATGTTCAGCGCGTTACGTTTAACGAAATTACCAAATCCGCCATTCGGTACGCCATGGAACACCCGCGGGATCTGGATTTCCCGCTGATTGAAGCCTATCTGGCCCGCCGGGCGCTGGATTATCTGGTGGGCTTTACGCTTTCCCCGGTGTTGTGGCGCAAACTGCCCGGCTCTCGCAGTGCGGGGCGTGTGCAATCTGTGGCGCTCCGCCTGATTTGTGAGCGCGAAGCCGAGATTGAGGTTTTTAAGCCGCGGGAATACTGGAGCGTTATTGCATCGCTGCTTACCCCTGCGGGTGCCGCCTTTACCGCACGGCTAACGCATCTGAACGGCAAAAAGCTGGATCAGTTTGATCTGCACAATGCCGAACTGGCCGAAGCTGCCAAAAAAGCGGTGGAAGCTGAAAACCTTGCCGTAAAATCTATTGAGCGCCGCAAGGTTCGCCGCAACCCGCAGCCACCGTTCACCACCTCTACGTTGCAGCAGGAAGCCTCCCGCAAGTTGGGCATGAGCGCGCAAACCACCATGCGCACCGCCCAGCAGCTTTATGAAGGCATGGATCTGGGCGGTGAAACTGTAGGTTTGATCACCTATATGCGAACCGATGGCGTGACGATGGCGCAGGAAGCCATTAATGCTATCCGTCAGCATATCGGCCAGAAAATTGGCACGGAATATGTGCCCGCCAAGCCGCGTATCTATACTTCCAAGGTGAAAAACGCGCAGGAAGCGCATGAGGCCGTGCGCCCCACAGATGTTTCCCGCACGCCCGACTCCGTTGCTCGGTTCCTGAACAATGATCAGCGCCGGTTGTACGAACTGGTATGGAAACGTGCAGTTGCCAGCCAGATGGAAGCCGCATCTCTGGATCAGGTGGCGGTGGATATTGCTGGCCCCTCCGGCCAGACCGTACTGCGCGCCAATGGCTCCATCATCACGTTTGAGGGCTTTCTCAAGCTCTACCGTGAAGGGCGCGATGATACGGAAAAAGCAGCGGATGATGATGCCCGTATGCTGCCCAGCATGCAGGAAAAAGACCCGCTCAAGCGCGAAAAAGTGGATGCCGAGCAGCACTTCACCCAGCCGCCGCCGCGTTATTCCGAAGCATCGCTGGTCAAAAAGATGGAAGAGCTGGGTATTGGTCGCCCCTCTACCTATGCTTCCATCCTGACCGTATTGCAGGATCGCAGCTATGTGCGGCTAGAAAACCGCCGCTTTATTCCCGAAGCGCGCGGGCGTCTGGTTACGGCCTTCCTTGTCTCGTTCTTTGAGCGATATGTGGATACGGGCTTTACCGCCAGCCTTGAAGAACTGCTGGATGATATCTCCGGTGGCCGCGCACAGTGGAAGCAGGTTCTGGCAGCATTCTGGAACGATTTTTCCAAAGCCGTATCCGGCACCAAGGAACTCACCATTACCGATGTGCTCAACGCACTCGATAAGGACTTGGGGCCATTCTTCTTCCCCGATCGGGCGGATGGATCAGACCCGCGGGTTTGCCCTTCCTGCGGCACAGGCCGCCTTGGGCTGAAGCTCGGCCGTTATGGCGCATTTATTGGTTGCTCCAACTATCCGGAATGCCAGTACACCCGCCGCTTAACAGCAGATAGCGCCGAAGAAGGTGATGATGCCGCCCTTAAGGACGGTATGCGCCTTTTGGGCCAGAACCCGGAAACAGGTGAGGATATTACTGTGCGCCAAGGCCCGTGGGGCCTGTATGTGCAGCAAGGGGAACCCAACCCCGAAGACAAAAAAGCCAAGCCCAAGCGTGCTTCTCTGCCCAAAAACATCAATGGGGAAAGCATTACGCTGGATCAGGCCCTTGGCCTGCTTTCCCTGCCCCGCCTTGTTGGCGTTCACCCCGAAACGGGCGAGCCCATTCAGGCCGGGCTTGGGCGCTTTGGTCCATTTGTAAAAATGGGCGCGGTATATGGCTCTCTGGACAAGGACGATGACGTTCTAACCATCGGCCTGAACCGCGCTGTGGATGCACTGGCCAAAAAGCTGGCCTCCATCCGCAATCTGGGTGTGCACCCCAAGGATGGTGAACCGGTTATGGTGCGCAAGGGCCGCTTTGGCCCATATGTGCAGCATGGTCAGATAGTAGCCACCCTGCCGCGCGGCACAGATATGGATGCCGTAACGCTGGATGAGGCCGTGGCGCTGTTGGTAGACAAGGGCAAACCTCTAAAAGCCAAGGCTGGCGCCAAAAAGAAAACCACCACCAAAACAACGGCCAAAAAGAAAACCGCAACCAAAAGCACAGCCAAGGCTGATGAAGACGGTGCGGAAAAAGCGGCGCCCAAGAAAAAAGCACCCGCCAAAAAGAAGGCCACCACCACAACGCGCAAGAAAAAAGCCGAGACCGAGTAATCTGTCGTGTTGGCAAGCCCGTATGTTTCTGCCCTGCCATCTGTGCAGGAGCTACGGGCTTTTCTTAAAAGCCGCGCCGGAGCCGCCACCGGGCTAACGGACATTCTGCGTACCTTCCAGCTTCCCGTGCGGCAAAAGGCCAGCATACGCGCTTTGCTGCACGATATGGCCGTTGCGGGGGATCTGCTTGATCTTGCTGCCGGCACGCTCAAGGCTTCCATCGGCCTGCCAGATGTTGCCCGTATGCGGGTTTCCTATATTCGGGATGATGGCAACGCAGCTGGCTTTTTGGCCGATGATGCACTCTCCCGCCTTGTTGTATTGCTGATAAAGCCGCCGGATACGCCGTATCTTTTCCCCGGCGATATGGTGCTGGTACGCCTGCGCCCGGCAACGGGCACTCAAAAGCGCGAGGCGCGTGGCCTGCGGCTTCTTACCCGGCTTGATAACAACCTGCCCGTTACCCCCGCCAACACGCCAGAACCCTTGTTGCTGCCATGTGATGCGCGGTTAAACCTGCCGCTTACCCCAGAAGAAAGTACAAACTCCCTCCCTCTCGCACCGCAGCAGATTGGGCTTGCAACACCGCATGCTCTGCCTCATGGCGCTTATGCGGGACGTGTGCACAGCGTTTTGGGCAAGGCGGATGATGCAGGCATGCCCTCATACCTCAGCCTGCTTATCCATCATCCACCCACTACATTTTCAGAACAGGCCGAGGCCGAAGCCCGGCAGATCGTACACCAGAACACTGCCTTACAGAGCGCACCTGCGCCTTCTGGCCGCACAGATTTACGCCACCTGCCGCTTATCACCATTGATGATGCCTCAGCGCATGATTTTGATGATGCACTCTGGGCCGAACAAACGGCTGAGGGTTTTCATCTTATTGTGGCCATTGCCGATGTAGCGCATTGGGTAAAGCCCGGCTCCGCGCTGGATATGGAAGCGCAAGAACGTGGCAATTCCATTTATCTGCCAGACAGAGTGGTGCCCATGCTGCCACTGGTTCTTTCTGCACAGGCTTGTTCCCTTTTGCCGGGGCAGGATCGGCTTTGCCTCTTTGCTGATATCCACATTACCCCGGATGGGCATGTAGTTTCTGCTCATATTGGCCGCGGGATCATGCAAAGTGCAGCGCGGCTGACATATGAGACCGTGCAGCAAGTCTTTGAGACACAAGCACATCAGCCCACTTTGCCGCCCGAACACCCTGCGGCCCTGTTAGCACCTGCGCTACTTCCCGCATTGCGCAATGCGGGGGCCGCCATTCGGCGCGCAGCCCTCCAACGCGGTGTTATGGAACGGGAAGAAACAGGTTGGAACGTGCAGTTTGATAGCAGCGGGCAACCCTGTGCCTTTGTGCCGCGTAACACTCAGGAAGCACATTATATGGTGGCGGCGTGCATGATTCTGGCTAATCAGATCGCAGCGGAAAAATTGCACGCGCGGGCGCTGCCAGCACTTTTCCGTACCCATGCGCAGCCCAGCCCCGATAGCCCGCGCCCTATGGCACGCTACAGCACCTGCGCAGCACCACATTATGGCCTGCGGCTCAAGCACTACACGCATTTTACCAGCCCCATCCGCCGCTATGCAGATCTGCTGGCACACCGCGCCTTAACCCATATAAACGACTCCTCTGCGCTGCCTCACGTCCCCCTGCCAGCACCAGATGTGGCTTTGGTATCACAGCTAAACTTTACAGAACGCCGGGCAGCTACCATCATGCAAGATAGTCTGAACCGGCTGGCTGCTCTCTTTCTTGCTCCGCTTATTGGCCAGAGAATGTCCGCCCATGTCATGACAGCAACACGGCATGGCTTGCGGGTGAGATTGACGAAAACCGGAACTCCGTCTTTCCTTGCATGGTCAGCTTTTCCGGATCGCACAGGGATGAATGACGACTCGCAGCACACCCATGCCTTGGCACATCACCCCCACGTGCAAAGTGGGGCTGTACTTTCAGTTACCTTGGCGGGCACCTGCCCGGCACGAGGTACGCTGATGCTGACTGATGCCGTATATGAGCACTGAAACCGCCATCTGGTTTGTGCGTGGTCTGCCGCGTGCCTTGCCGGGCATGGTGCTGGCTGTGTTGCTTTTTTGCCAGCCTGCACCCCTGCACGCCCAAAGCAAATCCGATACACCGCTGCCAGACAGTGCTCCGGGCTCGGCCTCTGCAACACAGGCTACTGCATCCGTAGCACCTGCGGCAGAACAACAACCCGCTGCTTCCGCTACTGCGGCGCCAGACAAAGCACCTGTGCCGGATATGCTGATGGTTAAATCCGTTATCAGCACCGCCCTTCAGTTTTTACAGCCGCGCACGCTGGAAGCTCATAGCTATCGGGATTTCACACTTTGGGGGCTGGCCAGCCTTTCTGCGCTTGATCCTTCCCTGTCTTTCGATTCCCGCGGGGCCAATATCCAGCTTCTTTCTGGCCAAACCAGCCTGCTCTCCCGCCCTGCCCCTACAGATGGTTCAGCAGATGATTGGGCACAAATTGCCGTGGATTTTCTGGATACAGCCCGCGCCCATTCCCTTGCCGTGCGCACAACCAGCCGCGAAGAGCTGGTGCAGGCGTTTTTTGATGAACTGTTTAACCATCTAGACCCCTATTCCCGCTATATTGGCCCCACTTCCGCCACATCAGATCGGGCTGCGCGTGTGGGTGGAGAAGCAGATATTGGCGTTAGCTTGGGGCAAAGTGGCCGCTACCTTGTTGTATCCGCCATAAACGCCAACGGCCCGGCCTGGACAGCCGCCATAGATACGGGTGACAGGCTGCTTTCCGTCAACAACCGCTTAACAGCAGGCAAAACGCCTGAAACGGTTATGGAATGGCTGCGCGGAGAGGAAGATACCCCCGTTGTGCTGCGCCTGCTCACCCCCGGCCAGCGCCGCGCCCGCACCGTAACCCTGCGCCGCGCCAAAACCCCGCCCGAAACCGTATTTGCTTTTGCCAGTGGTTCCATTGTGGTGCTGCGCGTAACGGCCTTTTCCTCCGATACCGCAGAGGAAATGAGCCAGTATCTGGATCAGGCTGTGCAGGATACGCACTTAAAAGGCCTGATTATAGATTTGCGCGGCAACCGTGGCGGCGTGCTGCAACAGGCCGTAACCGCCGCAGCCCTGCTGCTTGATAGAGGTGTGGCCGCTGTAACCAGCGGGCGGGATTCTCAGGCAAACCACATCTGGGCCGTGCAGGGTGGAGACATGACAAACGGCCTGCCCATTGCCATTTTAGTAGATGGGCGCACCGCAAGTGCGGCAGAAATTCTGGCCGCAGCCTTGGCGGACCATCGCCGCGCGGTAGTGATTGGCAGCGCCACATTGGGCAAAGGTCTTGTGCAAACCGTGGCGCAACTGCCTGATGAAGGTGAGCTGTTTGTAACATGGAGCCGCGTTATAGCTCCGTTGCGGTGGCCGTTGCAGGGCCTTGGTGTCATGCCACAGGTTTGCACCAGCCTTGGTGCTGCTGATGTAGAAAAAAATCTGCATGATCTGGCAGAAGGACAAGTGGCCAATCAGGCTGCCATTACGGCTTCTCGCAATGCGCGCTTTCCGATTCCCGTTTCCCAGATTATGTCTATCCGCAAAACCTGCCCCGCCGCGTTGGGGACTGACCGGGATGTAAACGTGGCGCGTAGCGTGCTGGAGAATCCACAGTGGTATAAAACGGCCATCAACGCCATTCCGGATGATGCCGTAACCGCCCCTCAGATTTCCGCAGCCCCTTAAAGCTGGATATATGGCACCCCCACCCCGCCTTAAAACCGATATCATGGCCCGCGCCATACTCCGCCAAAGCGGGCAAGATGGCCGTTCCGCCATGCTTTTGCGCAAGGGAGACCCTGATGCAGGTGGCATTCTGGTAGTGTTGGCGGCGCGCAACGGTTCTGGCGTGGTTTTAAGCCAGACCCGTACACCAGAAGGTGAACCCGCATGGCTGCGTGCAACAGGTAATACGCCTGTTGATGCGGAACAGATTCAGAAGTTTATAGAACGTCAGGTTAAGTTTGACCCCGACTTATGGGTTCTGGAAATTGAATCGGACAGCTTCAGCCCTTCGTTTGAAGCAATACTGCTCTGATACAATTTGCTTAATTGTGGCTTATCGCACACGCCTGCGGCATTTATTACACATAAAACCCGTCTGTTTGTGTCAACTGGCCGTTCTACCTGTTGCACACTGGGCAACTTTACAGCAAAGAAGGCAAGCATGTGTGCCTTCGTACTATTAGATGCGATGCCGGACGTATCGCGCGACTACTGCCATAGCAGGGAGAAGACCATGAAGCCGCGCCAGAAATTGCTTGCGCAAACGCTGCTTTCTGCGCCGCTGGCCGCGGGGCTTCTGTTGTGTGCTGCCGTAACCGCAAAAGCCCAGCCTGTGCAGGGGCTTTATATCGCGGGTGAAGGTGGTGCTACCTTTAACCAGGATCAGCGCGTACGTACGTCCGCCCAGTTTCCTGATGGGCGAGACCGCTGGCGCACTGGCGCTGCGGGTATTGGCTCCATCGGTTGGGGCTTGGGCAACGGCTTTCGTGTGGAAGTTGAAGGTGATTACCGCAGCATGGGCTACCAGCGGTTTGTTACCAACACCTTCAACAGCCGTGCAGATGGCCGCCGCCAGACTTATGGCGTTATGGCCAATGCCCTGTTTGATCTGGATGTCGGCAAGCCGTGGCTGTTTCCGTATTTTGGGGCCGGTATTGGCTATGGCTGGACCGCCATGCGCACATCCGTAACCGCACCGGGCAACCAGCTTGCAGAAAAAATGGGCGGCACGTTTGGCAATTTTGCCTATCAGGGCATTTTTGGCCTCGCCTTCCCCATTCCGTGGGTTGTTGGGCTATCTGCCACAGCGGAATATCGGTTCTGGACAATGCTTGGCCCGCAATCTCATGGCGCAACGTCATGGGGCACTATTGGCGGCACTATCAACAGCATCAACCAGACGCACCCGTATCAGTTCTCTAGCGGGCATCACGATACCAAAACCGATTTTAACCACACCCTCATGCTGGGGCTGCGGTATGAATTTAATCCGGCCCCACCCCCACCACCGCCAGCACCTACTATGGCCGCACCAGCCCCAGCGGCTGCCCGCAGCTATCTGGTGTTCTTTGATTGGGATAAATCCGATCTTACAGACCGGGCACGTTCCATTGTTGGCGTAGCAGCGCAGGCAGCCGCCCATGTGGCGCTTACCCGCATTACGGTTTCTGGCTATACGGATAACTCCTCCGCCCATCCTGGCCAGAAAGCTGGTGAAGAATATAATATGCGGCTCTCACTCCGCCGCGCAGAAGTGGTGAAAGCCGAACTGATGCGTGACGGCGTACCGGGCACCACCATTGATATTCATGGATATGGTGAAACACATCCGCTGGTCACAACAGGCCCCAACACCAAGGAAGCCCAAAACCGGCGCGTGGAAATTATTTTCCGCTAAACAATCTGCTTCAGCTTTACAGCTTCAAAAAAAGCCCGTTGGCCATATGGCCGAACGGGCTTTTTTGTGGCTACCGGGCCAAATCTGACCGCAGAGAACCGACCTTACAGGCCGGTAAACAGAGGGGTGGACAGGTAGCGTTCAGCAAAGGAAGGCGCAATGGCTACAATGGTTTTACCTTTGTATTCATCCTGCACAGCCAGTTGTAACGCTGCGTGCAAAGATGCCCCAGAGGAAATACCTACCGGAATACCATCCAAACGGGCGCAACGGCGCGCCGCCGCAATGGCCTCACGCTCTGAAACAGTGATGACACCATCCAGCAGCTTTGTATTCAGCGTGGCGGGACAAAAACCGGGGCCAATACCCTGAATACCGTGGGGGCCGGGTTCATCACCATTCAGAATCGCACTTTCCGCCGGTTCTACACCAAAAACCTGTAGCGTATTGCAGCGGGGTTTGAGGGCTTCTGCAATGCCGGTGGCCGTGCCGCCAGTGCCAACACCGGCCACAACCACATCCACCTTGCCTGCGGTATCTACCCAGATTTCCTCTGCCGTGGTGGCGGCATGTACTGCGGGGTTTGCCGGATTATCAAACTGATCTGGCATCCACGCATCTGGGGTTTCGTTCAGAATTTCGTTTGCGCGGGCAATGGCCCCGGCCATCCCCAAACGTGCGGGCGTAAGCTCTACCTGCGCATCCATCAGGCGCAGCATACGCCGCCGCTCAATAGAGGCCCCTTCTGGCATGGTTACAATCAGCCGATAGCCCCGTGCAGCAGCTACAAACGCCAGAGAAATGCCCGTATTGCCCGAAGTGGGTTCAACCAGCAAAGTACGGCCCGGTGTAATCAGGCCCTTGCGTTCAGCATCCAGCACCATGGCGGTGCCGATCCTGTCTTTTACAGAACTAAGCGGGTTAAAAAACTCCAGCTTCAGCAGTACGCGGGCTTTCAGTTCATCTTCCTGTGTCAACCGTGGCAACGCAACAAGCGGCGTGCCCCCCACCAAATTAAGGACAGACTCGTAAACCCGCCCTCTGGGTGCAGCAAAGCCGTAATCCGCTTTTTCCTGCGTTGATGCTGCCATTAGAAGTTCTCCCATGTCTGTTTTACAATTCTCAGACCCATATAATACGAATTTATAGCGTAGATAAACCATATCTGTGCTGCTATACTGAACATAAGATCTGGAAATAAAACATCATCAACCATACCCCAACCAAGACAGGGACTGTTTTGCATGATCCTCCGTCGTGATAGAGCCATGACCGCCGTTCTTATTATGCTGGATGTTGCGTTTCACGCCGGGCGTTCCGGCACGGTAAGTGCTGCTGATATTGCAGAACGCTCCGAACTGGCGCGGCGTGGCATAGAACCACTGCTTCAGGCTCTTTCTCGTTCTGGTTTGCTGGAAAGCATTCGTGGCCCACGTGGGGGCTATCGGCTTGGCCGCCCCCGGCGCGATATTGCCTTGGTGGATATTATTGAAGCCGTACTGAACACAGATACCGATGCCAATGATGGCCCGCAGGGTGCGCTTTTCCACAAAGTTCTGGCCCCGTGTTGGGATAAATTTGATCAGAAGCTCATCACGCAGATGGGCAAAACCACACTGGATGATCTGGTTAAACAGGCAGAATCCGCAGGGCTGAAGCGCCCATTGGCTGAACCTATTACATTTTCCATTTAGTTTTTATCCTGCCCATCTTGCTGCCGGGTTTTGCCCGGCACATCAGAGCATAAAAAAAACGGTGCTCCATTTCTGGAACACCGCTTTTTTTAATTCTATCACCCAAAAACTGGGTAGTAGGCCAAATTAACGCTTACGCGTAACAGCCTTACGCACCACTGCTTTCTTTTTAGGAGCTTCTGCGGCAGGTGCCGTTACAGCCGCGTGCGGAATAACCACACCCGTTGCATCTACCTGCGCCGTCACTGTCAGGCGTGTGCGCTGCTGACCGGGGCCGGGAATAAGGATAACCGTAAACTTATCCTGCCCAGCATAGCCCAGTGTGGGGGTGTAGGTAACATGCGTATCGCTATCCAGCGTGTACAGGAACGCCTTGCCGTGCTCTGGCGCAGGAGAAACCCCAAAGGATGCATACGCCTTGCCACCGGGCTGATCTACCAGCACTTCACACAGACCATCATCAGACCGCACGGTCATGGTGGTGGAAAGTGAGCCATCAGCCTCTTTCTTGATAGGGGTTGTGCTGCACACGGCAGACTTTTTAAGGTACCCAAAGGGATTGGGGGACCCGATATGAATAGGGCCGCCCGTTGTTGCACAGCCGGCAAGCATCCCACCAGTTAGCGCCAAACCGGCAATTCCTCGTAAGCGCACTCGACAGCTCCGCTTCTGTTGTATCAATTAAACTTGCAATCTCTTCTGCACGCTTCGGGGCTGAATGGAAAGAGGCCCAAACCGGGCATCTGCCCCTACCCACAAAGCATGATTCGCATTTGCCTTTAAAACATCCCGCAGCAGGAAGGAAGAGGCATACAGCACACGTTGGCAGCTTGTAGCATATCAACATCCACACAACTGCGCGAAAACATCTTTTAACCGCAAATATTCTGCTAAACAGAGCGGCCTATTTTTCCAACTTTTACGCCAAAATAACATGCTGGTTTATCCGCAACCACCAAAGCAGGCAGAGGGTATGAAAAAATACCAGTTTCTTTCTTGCGTGAATGCGGTATTCCCTTTCCAGCATCTGTCGGAGGTACTATGTCCTTTTCCCGTTTCCTTGCCGCGGGGGTTCTTGCCGCGGGCGTTCTGCACAGCTCGGCTTCCTTTGCCGCCAGCGAATGTGGCCACTCCCCTGCGCACGAAGCCTTTAACGTGCAGGGCCTAAAAAGCGAACTAATGGTTACCGCACTGTCTTGCGGTGCGCAGGATCGCTACAACGCATTCGTGGCCAAGTTTCGCACCACCCTCCTGCGGGAAGAAGAACGCCTGAACGGCTACTTCCGCACCACCTATGGCCGCCGTGCCCAGCAGGAGCATGATGATTACATCACGCAGTTGGCCAACGTGCAGTCTGAACGTGGCCTGCAATCTGGCACCATTTTCTGCCAGCAGCGCCTTGCCATGTTTGATGAAGTGAATGCACTGGAAAGCGGGGAAGATCTTTCCAGCTACTCCGATGCCAAGGACGTCACGCAGCCTGCTTCCTTTGAAACATGCGCAGCGCCTTCTGCTTCCCGTTCTACGCACACCACAACGCGCCGCCGTACCACACGCCGCGCATAAAAAGCCCGCTGGTAAGGGGGCTTTGGCTAGGAAGCAGTTAAAAGCTTGCCGCCCCCTCACCACTACGCTTGACGAATCAGCGCCAACGCGGGACAGATTTCTCGCATGAGCGATCTGTTTTCCAATACCCCGCCAGCCCGCAAATCCTCCACCGGCAAATCCCGCGATGCCAAGCCGGGAACGCAGGCAGACTCTGCACAGGCCTATGATGCCAGCGCCATTGAGGTTCTGGAGGGGCTGGAACCCGTACGCCGCCGCCCCGGCATGTATATTGGCGGTACGGATGAAAGTGCGCTGCACCATCTGGCAGCGGAAATTCTTGATAACGCCATGGATGAAGCCGTGGCGGGCCATGCCAACACCATTGATGTACGGCTGGATACAGAAAACCGCCTGACCATTCGGGATAACGGGCGCGGTATTCCGGTGGACCCACACCCGCGCTTTCCCGATCGTTCTGCGCTGGAAGTTATTCTTACAACCCTGCATGCCGGGGGTAAGTTTTCTGGCAAGGCTTACGCTACATCTGGCGGTTTGCACGGGGTTGGTTCTTCCGTGGTGAATGCGCTTTCCACCCGCATGGAAGTGGAAATTGCGCGTGATCGCACCGTATGGAAACAGGTGTATGAACGCGGTAAACCCGTAACAAAGCTGGAAAAAGTAGGCGCAGCGCCCAACCGACGCGGCACGCAAATCAGCTTTCAACCTGATCCTGAAATTTTTGGCACACATGTATTTGTGCCTGCCCGCCTTTACCGGCTCTGCCGCTCCAAGGCGTTTCTGTTCCGTGGTGTCACTATCCGCTGGTCGTGCGATCCTGCGCTGATCAAGACAGGAGATGAAACACCCGCAGAAGCCACCCTACACTTCCCCGGTGGGTTGGCAGACAGCCTTACGGATGAGCTTGGCCCCAAGGCCCCACTCCTTACCCCTCTGTGGGCTGGCGAGGCACCTCTGCCGCCAGCAGCAGACGGCACAGATAACGGCAAGGTGGAATGGGCCGTGGCGTTTTTAGAAAACGGCTCGGCCTCTCTGGTGTCTTACTGTAACACCATCCCCACCCCGCAAGGCGGCACACATGAAACCGGCTTCCGCAACGCGCTGGTAAAAGGCCTGCGCGCGTGGGGAGACCAACGCTCCATCAAAAAAGCCTCCGCCATTACGGCAGAAGATGTGCTGGGCATGAGCGCAGGTCGGCTTTCCGTGTTTATTCGTGATCCGCAGTTTCAGGGCCAGACCAAGGAAAAACTCACCTCATCCACCGCCAGCAAGCTGGTGGAAACGGCTTTGCGAGACAGGTTTGACCACTGGCTGGCGCAAAACCCGCCACAAGCCGATACGCTGCTAGGCTTTGCCATAGAACGGGCAGAGGAACGCCTACGCCGTAAGGAGCAAAAAGAGACACCGCGCAAAAGTGCAACGCGCCGCCTGCGCCTGCCCGGCAAGCTGACGGATTGCACCAAGGAGTTTGCCCCGGATACAGAAATCTTTCTGGTGGAGGGCGACTCGGCTGGTGGTTCTGCCAAACAGGCCCGTAACCGTGAAACACAGGCCGTTTTGCCCTTGCGCGGTAAAATTCTAAACGTTGCCAGCGCCACGGCAGAAAAATTGCGCGGGAATCAGGAACTGCGCGATCTGATTGAAGCATTAGGCTGTGGATCGGGCGATAGATTCGATCTTTCCAAACTGCGCTATGGCCGCGTGATTATCATGACCGATGCAGACGTGGATGGCGCGCACATTGCCTCGCTGCTCATGACATTCTTTTACCGTGAGCTGCCAGAGCTTATCCGCAACGGGCACCTGTATCTAGCCCAGCCCCCGCTCTACCGCCTGACACAAGGCGCGAAATCGGTTTACGCCATGGATGATGCAGACCGTGACCGCAAAATGAAAACCGAGTTCAAGGCGCGTGGCAAAATAGATGTGTCCCGCTTTAAAGGGCTGGGGGAAATGCCGCCGGGGGATCTAAAACAAACAACAATGGACCCCAAACGCCGCACGCTGCTGCGCGTGATCACCCCGCAGGAAGACAGGCTGGCAACACGCCAGCGGGTGGAAAGCCTGATGGGCCGTAAGCCAGAACTGCGCTTTGCCTTTATTCAGGAACACGCAAGCACAGTGGATGATCTGCTAGATGTTTAACCCGCTCTCCTACGTGGTAGGCGGGCCGTATGGCTTGGGGCTTGCACATCTGCCACATGGGCGTGCATGACAGCAGCCCCTTCTTCTGCCTCTCTGCCCCTTCGCACACGCCTGCTGGCTTTATCCCAATTGTTAACCAGCATGGTGTGCATTCAGTTTGGCTCTTCCCTCGCCAAATCCATTTTTCCGGTATTTGGCACATCTGGCGTTGTGGGCCTGCGCGTCTGCCTGGCAGCATTTATGCTGGTGCCGTTTTTTAGAAGCTGGAGGTTTCTGTCCGTCCATGTTCTGCGGTTGGTCATCCCTTACGGGTTGGCCATGACAGGCATGAACCTCTGCTTTTATCTGGCGCTCCAACACATTCCACTGGGCACAACTGTTACATTGGAATTTATTGGCCCACTTGTTGTGGCTTTTGTGGGCTCTCGCAAGCTGTCTGATATTGGCTGGATTCTGCTTACCGTGTTGGGGCTGGCACTTGTGCTCAACCCATCTGCATCCACCAAAACCGATTTTGCAGGTGTGGGCTTTGCCCTCATGGCTGCGCTGTGCTGGGCGCTTTACATTCTGTTTGGGCAGCGTGTGGCTGGTAAGGTACCGGGGGCACATGCCTGCGCACTGGGCATGGCATGCGGTGCCTGCGTTGTCTTTTTGCCCTGCTTTGTGCCTGCGCTGATTATCGGCTTTTCAGCCCCTGCCATGTTGGGGCTGGGCGTTTTGGTGGCGTTCTGTTCTTCGGCCCTACCCTATTCTCTGGAAATGCTGGCCATGCAGAACTTGAATGCCCGCGATATCGGCATTCTCAGCAGTCTGGAACCTGTATGCGCAACCGTGGCGGGAGCGGTCATCCTGCATGAAACGCCCTCTCTACTTCAGCTTTGCGGAATTTTGTGCGTGGTTGCAGCCTCGGCTGGCATTATTCTCAGCCCCAGCAAACCCAAACAAAAGGCAGTTCCAGCACGAGATGTGCCAGAACTGCCCAACTAAAAACCTGAGCGTGTTTTAAGCCCTATTAGCGGGTGGCCACATGCAAAACAGCATGGCCAGTGGCTGAAGCCACATTGGCAGCGCTACCGTGAATGGCCTGCATGATCACGGGGTCAAACAACCGGGTAAAGCTGCCCGGATGCACACCCATCCACAATGTTACGATAGCCAATGGGGCCAGCACGGCAATTTCTGCGGCGGTTAGATCTCGCAGAAGGCTTACCGTGCCTTTTACGCCGCCAAACAGCACCTGCCGATACAGTGAGAGCATGTAAACCGCGCCCATAATCATGGTGCTACCTGCCAGCAGCGCCACCCAGAAGGAAACATGCACAGCGCCCATAAGCACCAACAATTCCCCAACAAAGGACCCCGTGCCCGGCAGCCCTACATTGGCCATTGTAAACAACATGGCCAACAGCGCCAGCACCGGCATCTGGCGCGCAACACCGCCCAGTGCATCAATCTGCTGGGTTTCTGCCCGCCATGCCACCGCTGCCACGCAGAAGAAGAGCGCTGCAATCACCACTCCATGAGAGAGCATCTGAAAGATTGCGCCATCAATACCTTCTGCCGTGAGCGTAAACAGCCCCACGGCAATCATACCCATGTGGGAAAAGGAGGAATACGCAATCACGCGCTTCATGTCTGTTTGGGCAAAGGCCACAAAGGCTGCGTAAATAATAGCCACAACACCAAGAGCCAGCACATACGGCGCAAACAGACGCACTGCATCGGGGAACATCAGCACCCCAAAGCGTAACAGCCCATAAGCGCCGGTTTTGGAAAGCACGCCAGACAACATGGCCGAAGCTGGCGTTGGGGCCTCGGAATACGCATCTGGCAGCCACGCATGCAGCGGAAACAGCGGTAGTTTGACACCAAAAGCCAGCAGGAAAGCCAGCAGCAACCACCCCTGCAAGGGCTGGGAAAAACCTGCGTGCATGAGGGCTGGAATATCCGTGGTGCCTGTTTGCAGCCACATGGTGATAAGCCCCACCAGCATGAACAGCGAGCCACCAAACGTAAACAGAAAGAACTGAAGCGAGGCCCAAACGCGCTTTGGCCCACCCCAAACGCCAATCATCAGGCTACCGGGGATAAGCGTTGCTTCGTAAAACACGTAAAACAGCAGCATATCCTGGGCAGAAAACAGGCCGAACAAGGCTGTTTCCAACGCCAGCATGGCAGCTACAAACTGCCGCCCCTGTGTTTGCACGCTACGCCAGCCTGCCCCTAGCGCCAATGGGGTTAAAAACGCTGTTAGCAGAATAAACACCAAGCTGATGCCATCCACCCCCGTATGGTAGGAAATACCGTAATCCCCCATCCAGCGCAGGCGTGTTTCAAATTGCAGGCCGGGCTGAGTGGGATCAAACTCCAGCCACATCAGCACGCTAAGGCCAAGGGTGATCAGGCTGCTCCACAGCCCAACCCACCGGGCTGTACTATCTTGCTGCTCTGGCCTGCCGGGGGCAAAAAATGCCACCAACGCCGCAACAAGAGGAAGATAGGTTATGAGCGAAAGCAGGATGGGCTGCACGGCATCACCACCATTCAGGTTACATGAAGATGCTGCAAACCTGCTCTTTTTTGCGGGCTGACACCAGCAGGCGGGCGTTCA
Source organism: Acetobacter sp. DmW_136 (assembly GCF_008690365.1). NCBI lineage: Bacteria > Pseudomonadati > Pseudomonadota > Alphaproteobacteria > Acetobacterales > Acetobacteraceae > Acetobacter > Acetobacter sp. DmW_136. The sequence goes on along the minus strand of NZ_VHON01000027.1, from coordinate 102,763 downwards.
CGTTCAGCCGATCACACCACGCAGAACAGCCATATTCTTAACGGCGGCCAAACAACTTTTCGAGATCAGCCTTGCTCAGCTTCAACCACGTGGGCCGCCCGTGTGAGCATGTGCCTGCACGGGGTGTTTCTTCCATCTGGCGGAGCAGCGCGTTCATTTCCTCCACGCTCAGCCTGCGCCCGGCCCGAATACTACCGTGGCAGGCCATGCGGGCAATAACGGCATCTAACCGTCCATCAAGCGCGGCCATTTCATCTGGCGCACCGTTTTCATCCGCTTCCAACTCATCTGCCAGATCACGCAGCAGGTTTACGGCATCGCTACTGCGCAGCATGGCGGGCAAGGCTCTTACCAAAACGGAGTCGCCACCAAAGGCTTCAATTTCCACACCCAGTTTTTCCAGCGTGGGCTGGCGTGCCAACAGCAGTTCCACTTGCACGCGGGGCAGATCCACCACATCGGGCACCAACAAACGCTGCGCCTGCACATGCCCGCTGAAAAACTGCGCCCGCAAACGCTCATGCGTTAGCCGCTCATGCGCTGCGTGCTGATCCACCAGCACCAAACTGCCATCTGCCGCTACGGCCAGAATATATGTGTCCAACACCTGCGCAATTGCCGCACCCAAGGGATGATCTGCTGCTACTGATGGCCCAGAGGCCCCATCCATCACATATGATGATGCAGCTTGCCCGGTTGTTGGCGTGTTGACTGCTGAGGCATCCCACCCAGCGCTGGGAGAAGACATGGCAACAGGCGGTAAAGTTCTGGCGGCCGGGGCATCACCAAACTGCAACCGGCCTTCTGCAAAACGCACACCTTCTGGCGTTGGGGTATGAAACGCGGGAGCAGGCATAGGCGGCGCAGCCCCTTTTTCTGGCGGATACCAAATACGGGCTTGCCGTGGTGCGGAAGAAAGCACAGGCCGCACGCCCACACTGCCAGCCCCATGCTCTAACGCACGCTGAATGGTGCCAATAACCAAGGAGCGCACGCCTGCTTCATCCGCAAAACGCAATTCTGTTTTAGCAGGGTGCACGTTTACATCCACCCGATCGGGCGGCACCGTAAGCATAATTGCCACCACGGGGTGCCTGCCGGGTTCGATCACACGCCTATAGGCCACGCGCACGGCGGTTTTAAGCACTGGGTCCACCACAGGGCGGCCATTCACCAGCATGAACTGCCCATTAGCCGTGGAACGATGCACTGATGGCGGGCAGATAAACCCGCTTAGGGTCATGCCATCGCGTTCCCCAGAAATTTCCAGAAAACCATCGGCCTCGCTGGCATCCAACAAGGCGGCAGAGCGGGCAGCCATATCCTGCGCGGGCAGATCAAATAGCACGCGCTCATCCAGCACAAAGCGAAAGGCCGTTTGCGGTACAGCCAAGGCCAGACGCCGCACCACGTTTTCAGCGTGTCGGCCTTCTACGCGCGCGCTTTTCAGAAATTTGCGGCGGGCAGGCGTGGCAAAAAACAGGTCTTCCACCACCACGCTGGTACCCGGTGCTCCGGCTGCGGGTTCAACGGGGGAAACCTTGCCGCCTTCTACCCTAATCCGCCACGCGCCGCTTTCTCCCTTTGGGCGGGAAGTTATGCACAGCCGCGCCGCCGCCCCGATGGAGGGCAAAGCCTCCCCCCGAAAACCGAGCGTGCTGATATGCACCAATGTTTCATCACGCAGTTTGGATGTGCAGTGCCGATCTACCGCCAAAGCCAGATCATCGGCGGACATGCCTACACCATCATCTGTAACGATAATGCGATCCACCCCCCCGCCCGCCAGAGAAACCTCCAGCCTGCGGGCACCTGCATCTATGGCGTTTTCAACCAGCTCCTTCACTGCTGCGGCGGGGCGTTCTATGACCTCACCCGCAGCAATGCGGTTGACAATAACCTCTGGCAGCCGCCGCACATGGGGCAATGTTTCGGGCTGGTTTGTATCCATACCGGGTTCAGCAAACAGGTCGGACATGCGTCAGACCTTTCCGATCAGAACAGACCGGAGCCTTTGGGGTGCTGTGTAGGTGTAACGCCTTTGGTGGGTGAATTGCCCAAGGCCGCATTGGTTTTCAGGCGGCGGTTTTCTCCATCCGCATCCACGACACCCCCGGCCTTGCCGCCTTTCCAGAACATCAGTTCCTGCACAAAGCCCGAACCGGCTTCACCCAGTTCTCCCCGGTCTGGCGCATCCGATGCCTCTGTGGCTTCATTCACCAAAATGGTCTGGCCTTCACTGGTATCACCATTTGTGCCGCGCAGCGCCACATCGGGGGAAAGTGTTTCCAGCGCCTGCAGGCGTTCACTTTCATCCTGCCTGCGATCATCACCCTTTGAAGGCTTTACCAGCTCATCTGATGGCGGCATGGAAAGCGGAGCACGGGTTGTAACCGTGTATTCATCCGGCAGGCTGCGTTCCAGCCCGAAAGCACGGGCGGCTTCGTTTCCTGAGCAGCCACTTAGCAAAAAGCAGCCGCCAAGAAGCAGCAGCGGAGAAATCAGTGTCGAAACACGGCGCGCCATCGTCTGCCTTCCACTCATCCTGAAAAAACACCCAGCCCTTTGGGGGTTACCCGGTTTTTACGTTGTCTTGTTGCTGCCCGCCTGCCAGAAAATTCTGCACCAGCAGCATACATACGGCGCATACTATAGCGGAATCTGCCACGTTGAATACATACCATGACCACCCAAAAGCGTGGGCATGCAGAAAATCCACCACGGCCCCATAGCGCACACGGTCCATAACGTTGCCAATGGCCCCGCCTGTAATGGCCCCAACGCATGCAGCGGTTAGTTTGCTGTGGGTGCGAAAAATCCATACCAGCAGGCAGCAGGCCACGGCCAGCGCAATGGCGGAAAATACAATCCGCCCTGCCCCGCCAAGGCCGCCAAACATGCCAAAAGTAACGGCGTGATTCCATACCATAGTGAAGTTAAGGAACGGCAGCACTTTAACAGAACCCCGTGCGGGCAGATCCAGCCCGTACAGAATCCAATATTTACTCAGTTGATCTGCTGAAAGAGTAAGCATCAGCATCAGCAGGCCAAGTCCTGCCGGACGCAGCATGAAGGGGCGAGAACTCACGCGCCCTCCTGCCCTGCGCGTGGGCCGCCCTGTTCTTCCACCACATCGGCGCAGCGCAGGCACAGGCCTGCGTAATCATCCCGCGTGCCAGTTTCTGGCAGAACCTTCCAGCAGCGCACGCATTTTTCACCGTCCGCAACCTGCACAACCGGAGCACCATGCAGCGTGCCGCCTTCATCCCCTTCCACGTAAATGGAGGAAGACGTGGGGTCCACCACCACATCCACGTGGGAGACAATGGCCAGTTCGCTCCAGTTTACACCAGCAAACAGTGCAGCTTCTTCCTCAGAAAACGTCAGTTCAACCTGCGCCTGAAGGGAAGAGCCAATAATGCCTTCGCGCCGGGCGCCTTCAATTTCCGTGGTAATGATACGCCGCACGGAACGGATACGCGCCCAGCGTTCATCCAATGCCGGGTCATTCCATTCTGCTGGCAGTTCAGGAAATGCCTGTTCATGCACGCTCTGGTCTGGCCCAAAGCGGGATGTCCATGCTTCTTCCGCCGTAAACACCAGCACGGGGGCCAACCATGTTGTTAAGCACCGGTGCAGGATATCCAGCACTGTGCGGGCTGCGCGGCGTGTGGGGTCGGAAGGCGCATCGCAATACAGCGCATCCTTACGGATATCAAAGTAGAAAGCAGACAGATCCGTGGTGCAGAACCCATGCAGGGCCGGATACACACCCACCCATTCATGCGTTTCCACCGCGCGCGCAATCAGGCCGCCCAGTTCTGTTAGGCGATGCAGCACCCAGCGTTCCAGCTCTGGCAGTTCAGCATAAGGCACGGCTTCTGCTTCTGTGTAGCCATCCAGCGCACCCAGCAGCCAACGCAACGTGTTGCGCAGGCGGCGGTAAAGTTCGCCCTGCTGTTTGAGAATTTCCTTGCCAATGCGCAAATCATCATTGGTATCGGAGTTTACCACCCACAGGCGCAGCACATCTGCACCCAAGCTGTCATTCACATCCTGCGGGGCAATCACGTTGCCGAGGGATTTGGACATTTTGCGGCCTTGTTCATCCAGAACAAAACCGTTGGTAACGACTGCTTTGTAAGGTGAAACCCCGCGCGTGCCGACACTTTCCAGCAGGGAGGACTGGAACCAGCCACGATGCTGGTCTGAGCCTTCCAGGTACAGGTCGGCAGGAAAGTTCAATCCCGGATGGCCCAGCACGAAGGCGTGGGTGGAGCCACTTTCAAACCACACATCCACAATATCGAACACCTGATCGTAGTCATCCGGGTTCCGATCCGGGCCGAGGAAGCGTGCAGGTTCAGAACTATACCAGGCATCTGCCCCTTCTTCCTGAAAGGCCGCTACCACGCGCTGCATCACATCGGCATCGCGCAGCACTTCGCCAGTGCGTTTTTCAACAAACACGGCAATAGGCACGCCCCATGCGCGCTGGCGGCTAATGCACCAATCTGGCCGGGTGCGGATCATGGATGTTAAGCGGTTGCGCGCCTGTGCAGGCACGAATGTAACATCTTCCAGCGCTTTAAGGGCTTTTTCACGCAGCGAATCTTCACCATCCATGCGGATGAACCACTGCGGCGTGGCACGGTAGATAACCGGAGCGCGGGAACGCCATGAATGCGGGTAGGAATGCACAATCTCACCACGCCCCACCAAGCCAGCCGGAGCTGTGCCGTTGGCGTTGGCGTGTTCCATCACCGCTTCCAGCGTGGAGCACACAACATCGGCCGCCTTGAACACGTGTGTACCTGCAAAGCCTGCCACCCACGGAGCATATGTGCCATCGGCCTGCACAACTTCCGGCACTTCCACGCCGTACATGCGGCAAAGCTGGAAGTCATCCTCACCATGAGAAGGCGCCATGTGCACAAGGCCAGTACCAGCCTCGGTGGTGACAAATTCACCCGGCAACATGGGCACATCAAAATCATACCCGGCGCCACGCAGCGGATGGGCGCATACAGCCCCCTTCAGCGCGCTACCCGGCAGGGTGTAGAGAATATGGTGCGCGGTAACGTGGGCTTCCTGGCAGAAGGCCTCCACCAACGCTTCGGCCACCAGCACCTTTGCGCCGGGTTCAAGCAATGCGCCCTCACCCGTTTCATCCACCCGCAGCACCACGTAGGTAATTTCTGGCCCATACGCCAAAGCACGGTTACCGGGGATGGTCCACGGGGTGGTGGTCCAGATCACAACAGACACATCCTCCAGCGCATGGGCTGGCGTGGGGTCTCTTACAACCGGAAAGGCCACCAGAATGGTGGTGGATGTGTGATCGTGATATTCAATTTCGGCTTCGGCCAGAGCGGTTTTTTCAACCGGGCTCCACATAACGGGGCGCAGGCCACGATACAGCCGCCCGTTAAGCAGGAACTTGCCAATTTCATTTACAATGGCTGCTTCGGATGAGAAATCCATGGTGGCGTAGCGATTCTGCCATTCCGCCTGCACGCCAAGCCGCTGGAACTCCTGCATCTGGATATTCAGCCACTCACCCGCATAAGCCCGGCATTCAGCACGGAATTCCAGCACAGGCACGGAATCCTTGTCTTTCTTTGCCTTGCGGTATTTTTCTTCCACCTTCCATTCAATCGGAAGGCCGTGGCAATCCCACCCCGGCACATAGCGCACACCATAACCGGACATGCGATGCGCACGATTGATCACATCCTTGTTGATCTTGTTCATGGCATGGCCAATGTGCAGGTGACCATTGGCGTATGGGGGGCCATCATGCAACGTAAAGACAGGCCGCCCTTCCGCCTGCTGTTTCAGCCGCGCATCCAGCCCGGTTTCTGCCCACTTTTTCAGCCACTGAGGTTCCTGCTTTGGCAGGCCCCCGCGCATGGGGAAAGAGGTACGGGGCAGGAACACCGTATCACGATACAGATCGGCGGGGGATTGGGTGTCCTGGTCGCTGCTGGATGTGGTCATGAGCGGGTGATGTCACTTCAGTTCGGGTTCATGGTCTGGCCCCGCATATGCTGGTCAAACCATCTTGCATTCAGGCTCTTATCAAAAAGGACAAGCGCAGGGTCAAGCATGAACGGCCACATTGCAGCCGCAAAATATATTCTGCCCCATCTGCCAGCGCTTTTATAGAGGGTTATATGCCTGCCAGTTCGGCGTTCAGAACCATGCGTGCCTGCTGCGCATCCTGCGCAATCTGGGCTTTGAGTTCATCCAGCCCGGCAAAACGCTGTTCTGGCCGCAACATTTTGTGCAACGCCACAGAAAGCGTTTGGCCGTACAGATCACCGTCAAAGTCAAACAGGTTCACTTCTACGCGGCTTTCCTGCCCATCGTTAATGGTGGGCCTGCGGCCAATATTGGCCACGCCGGGCCGCGTATAGCCGCCGGGCAGGCGCACCGTTACGGCGTAAACCCCACGTGCGGGCTCTAAATGCCGCCCAAGCGGAATGTTGGCTGTCGGGAAGCCCAGCAAACGCCCGCGCTTATCACCATGCTGCACTTGGCCACGAATAAACCACGGACGACCAAGCTCTTCCGTAGCACGTTCGGGGTATCCTTCCTGCAACAGCCGTCGGATACGGGTGGAGGAATACGGCCCGGCGGCATCTGCCAATGCGGGCACGGATGTAAAGCCCATGCCTAGCTCGCCCGTGCGTTCGGCCAAGAACGTAACATCGCCCCCACGGCGATACCCGAATGCAAAATCTGGCCCACAAGCAACGTGGCGCAGGCACAGGGCATCGTGCAGCACGTCTTCTACAAACCGCTCCGCCGTCATGCGGGAAAATGCTTCATCAAACCCGATCTGGAATACATGCTGCACACCTAACGCCTGTAGGGCGGCAAAGCGCTCATCCGGCAAGCTCAGGCGGAATGGTGGATCCTGCGGGCGAAAGAGTTCTCGCGGGTGGGGTTCAAACGTTACCACCGCCAAGGGCAGATCTGGGCGGGCCGCGTGGGTGGAATGAACCAGATGGGCGTGGCCCAGATGCACACCATCAAAATTGCCAAGCGCTGCCGCACAGCCGTGCGCTTCTGGCGGAATATCCCGCCAGTTTGTGTGCAACTGTGCTTTCAGCACTTTTATGCTCCTTCCGGCAGGCCGAACATCTGCCCCGCCTGCGGCAGAGATTGCGCTACAGGGTGGGTGGTACCTGCCACCGTGCCATCTTCCGGGCGGGCAATCTGGCATACACGCAAACCAGCTTGGGCTGCTGCATCCAATTCTGCCACCACATCGGACAGAAACAGCACATCCTGCCCCTGCCAGCCACTTTGTTCCAGAATATGGCGATAACTTTGTGCGCTTTTCTTACCACCAACGCGCAGATCAAAAAACGCGCTGAAAAGCGAGGTCAGGTTCCCCTGCTCGGTATAGCCATAAATCAGCTTCTGCGCGGCTTCGGAGCCAGAGGAATACACTGCAAGCGTAAGGCCTGCAGCTTTCCATGCCTTTAAGGTAGGCTCAACATCCGAGTAAAGCTGGGCTTCCAGCTCCCCTTTTTCATAACCCTGCTGCCAGCACAGGCCTTGCAGGCTTTTAAGCGGGGCAACTTTGGCATCTTGCGCCATCCAGCGTTCAAGCTGCTCCAGCGGGGGCACGCCGGGGGCTTCTTGGGCAATCTGTGCCAATGCTTCCTGCACCACTGGGTTTTCGTGCTGTTCCAGCAATGCGGGCAGGTGTTTGCGCGCGTAGGGAAACAGCACTTTATGCACAAAAGCCACAGGCAGGGTGGTGCCTTCAATATCCAGCAGCACCACGCGCGGAGGAATCCGGGTATCGGCCATTATGCCCTCAATCAGTTTTCGTAAGATGGAAACTGCCGGGCAATATCGGTGCCTGTATAGCGGGCTACCCAGCCTTCCTTGTGTGTGAAAATACGCAGCGTGACCATATCTGGCTCTGGCCCGGCATCAAACCAGTGCTTTGTACCTTCAGGCACAGAAATCAGATCGGTTTGCGTGCATTCCACATCGTAAACATAGCCAGCAATGTGCAGGATGAAGTGCCCGCTACCATGCACAAAAAAGCGGATTTCATCTTCACTATGCGTATGTTCGGACAAGAACTTGTCCCGCAAGGCCTCTCTGTTAGGCGTAGAAGGGCTAACACGCAGCACATCGGCAGAGCCTGCGCCGGTTTCACCCATCAGCTTGTCCAAAAATGGGCCATACACATCCAGCACGGCCTGTTCGTCCGCATCCCTTGGGGGAATCTGTGGGCCTTCCCAACGCTCAAACCGCACACCTAGCGGGGCCAGAACGCGCGCCATTTCTGCCGGGTCCTGCGTTTGCAGCACGGGGTGCTCGGGGGTGGTATCTTTGTAAACTGTCAGGGAACTCATACGTGCAGCTTCCTTCGCTCAAGCGCGCAGGCCAGCAGGAACTCCAGCCCCTCCAACCGCGCAAGGGCGGTGGGCATATCCTTGCCCCACACATACACACCGTGGCCTCGGATAATGTAGCCCGCAGGCATACCCCTACCAAAAAACGGTTCCACAACTTCCGCCAGCCGCGCAATGTCCTGATCGTTCTCAAACAAGGGCACCTGCACGGATGTTTCGTGCGTGGTCTGCCCTTCAAACACTTTCAGAACTTCGTAGTCCGCCAGTGTAAGTGCGGCTGTTTCTTCCTCCATAGACAGAACAGTGGAGGCCACGGAATGCCCGTGCAGCACTGCGCCCACATGGGGGAACTGGCGGTAAATCTGGCAATGCAGCAGCGTTTCCGCACTGGGCCGATTTTCCGGGCTATGCGGTTTGCCCTGCATATCCACAGTAATTACGTCTGCGGCTTGCAAAAAGCCTTTGTGGCAACCTGAGCGCGTAATGGCTATGCGGCCATCCGCCAGCCTGCGGCTGATATTACCTGCCGTTGCAGGCACCCACCCGCGCTGATCCATACGCTGTCCGGCAAGCAGAATATCCTGCACGGCACGGGCAAAATCCGTAACGGTTTGATCCATGGCGTTATCTGCCCGTCTTAAACTGCCAGCGCCTTACGGCTGGACAGATTTATCCGCTGGTGCAGCCGTGCGCTGCTCCACTGTGGAAGATGCAGGAGGTGGGGCAATATGCCCGTTGCCGGGGCGTGCCGTGCCATCATCCATCGGTTCATCATCCGCCATGTGCTTCTTGAAGGATTTGATGCCCTTGGCCATATCGCCCATCAGCGAGCTGATCTTGCCGCCACCGCCAAAAACAACAAGCACAACTACAAGCACGATCAGCCAGTGCCAGATACTCAAGCTACCCATCAAACCAGTCCCCTACACTTGCATTACGCGCCCAAAATGAGCGTGTGCTGCACATCCTCAGTTTGTACATGATGGCGGAAACACTTTCTTGCAAGTTTTTCCTTACGCGGCCTACCCGCCTATTGGGTGCTAACTGCCACCCGTGCCCGTTGGTTCAATAAAGCCATAAACCGGATAAACCGTTTTGCCCATGGCATGAATGGGGCTCCACCACACGCGCACACGTGTCCAGTTATTATTAGGGGAAACATCAACAACAGGAGCATGGCGCGTGACTTGCCCCGGCTCCCAATTGGCATGGTCCACCAACACCATGCGTGAATTCCGCACTTGTTTCACAACAGAAACATGGCCTGACGGCAGCCTGCCGGTAGACCGAAACACCAGAACATCCCCTGCGCGGGGCGAGGACGTGCGGCTATATTGCCCCTGCGCTTCCCCCCACCAACTTGCCGCAGCACCCCGCAGGTTTATGGCGGAGTGTTCCCGCGCATAGGGCGCGCACTGCACAGATCCATTCCAACTTCCACGCCCACCCGCACAGGCAGCAAGTAATAAAGGCAGAATAAGAACAAGGCTACGCTTCACGATTCGGCCCTCAAACGTTGCATCCAGTCCTCCGCTTCTGCAGGAGACATATCCAAAACCTGTTCCGCCACATCCCGCGCATAGCCCGCGCGGGCCAGCACACCCAGCGCCTTGTGCCTGCGGGCAAGAGCCTGCTCACTCTCCACCTCATCATCCGCAACATAAGGCGTGGCAAATGGCCCCATCCTGCGCTTGCGGGCCAGAACCAGCGCCGCACATAACTCCCTTTGCGCAGGAGAAAACCCTTCCACCGCATCCTGCAAGGCGGCATCGCGCAGATCAGCCTCCACGCCGCGTGCGGCCAGATGCGCCTGCACCGCACGGCCAGATCGGCCAGACCGCACCAACCTGCGCGCGCGGGATGTGGCAAAACTGGCATCGTCCACAGCGCCAAGGCGCACCATTTCTTCTGATATTTCAGCCACCACGGGGCGCAGCGCCTGCACGGCTTCGGCCACTTCTTCCGTATCTGCCCCGGCTTTAAGGGCCTGTTTCTCCCACCGCGCAATGCGGCGCAAAAGCACTTGTTCCAACCCGTGGCGCGTGGTGCCAAACCGTGCCAGATGCGCCAACGCGGCCTCTCGCAACACGCGACGATCAAGCTGCGGAAACCCCGATGATGTGTGGGCAGATGAAGAAGAACCAGAATGCATCATCCCTCTTTCTTACCCACTCCTTGCGTGTAGGAAAATACGCAACGGGCCATGCCGCGCATGTTGCGTATGCAGAATTTTTTCACACAGAATATTTGACTTTAATCTGCACAAAAGGCCATGATACGCCCGCAATACGGGCCGCCCGCTCACCTTATATCAAGGCAGCGGGCGTTTTTCGTTCTGCATTCCACTTCTCACCTTGCAGGTTCAACAACCGCCAACACAAAGACCAGATTCCATGATTTCTGCCCTGATGCCGACATACAAGCGCGCTGATCTCGCCTTTGAGCGGGGAGAAGGCTCCTGGCTGCAAACGTCGGACGGGCGACGATTCCTGGACTTTGCTGCGGGTATTGCCACGTGCTCTATTGGCCACGCACACCCCAAGATGGTGGAAGCCATTAGCACACAGGCCGCAAAGGTGATGCACGTTTCCAACCTGTTCCAGATTCCGCAAGCGGAAAAACTGGCCTGCAGGCTGGTGGAACATTCCTTTGCCGATAGCGTGTTCTTCTGCAATTCCGGCGCAGAAGCCAACGAAGGCATGGTGAAGATGGCTCGCCGCGCCCAAATGATGGCAGGCCACCCCGAACGCACAGATATTATCTGCATGGATGGGGCTTTTCATGGCCGCACGCTGGCTATGCTGTCCGCCACAGGCAACCCCAAATATCTGGAAGGCTTTGGTGAGCCTGTAAAAGGCTTTCTGCACGTTCCGTTTAACGATATCGAAGCCGTAAAAGCCGCCATTACCCCCAATACCGCAGCCGTGATGCTGGAGCCTATTCAGGGTGAAAGCGGTATCAAGGTGGCCAGCCCGGAATATCTGCAAGCCCTGCGCGCATTGTGCAATGAAACCGGCGTGCTGCTGGTGCTGGATGAAGTGCAGTGTGGCGTGGGCCGCACAGGCCGCCTGTTTGCGCATGAATGGGCAGGCATTAAGCCGGATATTATCAGCACAGCCAAAGGTTTGGGTGGGGGCTTCCCCATTGGGGCTATCCTTACCACGGAAACCATTGCCAAGGCCATGACACCGGGCACACATGGCACCACATTTGGCGGCAATCCGCTGGCCTGTGCGGCTGGCAACGCTGTGCTGGATGTTATTCTGGCCCCCGGATTTTTGGATCAGGTTTGCGCCCGCGCGGCTCTGCTGGATGAGCTGCTGGATAGCCTGGTGGCAGATGCACCAGATATTTTTGCCCAGCGCCGTGGTCTTGGCCTGCTGATTGGCCTGCGCTGCGTGCCCGCAGTGGGCGATGTGCAGGGTGCCGCGCAGGATGCGGGCCTTTTGTGTGTTACGGCGGGCGATAACGTGCTGCGCGTGGTGCCTCCACTTACTGTTTCCGAAGAAGAATGCCGCCAAGCTGTGGCTCTGCTGGCGCAGGCTGTCAGCACCATCAGAAAAAATCATAACAACAAAACAGTTCTGGAGCCAACAGCGTGAGCGCCGCCAATATGACCACTGCCCTGCCTTCTGCCTCTTTGGCTACGCCACGCCATTTTCTGGATCTGAAAGATCTGGATGCCGCCACATTGCGCCAGATTCTGGATGTAGCCGCCAGCATGAAGCGCATGCAGCAGAAGCGTCGGTTTCCGCTGCACCCACGCCAGCCGCTGGCCGGGCGGCAGTTGGGGCTTATCCTTTCCAAGCCTTCCACCCGCACGCGTGTTTCTTTCGAAGTGGGTATTCGCCAGCTTGGGGGCGATGCCGTGGTGCTCAGCCCGCAGGAAATGCAGATTGGCCGGGGTGAAAGCATTGCCGATACGGCCCGTGTGCTCTCCCGCTTTGTAGATGCCATTATGCTGCGCACGGGCAATACAAAAACCCTGCACGAACTGGCACAATGGAGCACGGTGCCTGTTATCAATGGTCTTACACCTCATTCTCACCCGGTGCAGATTCTCGCCGATATCATGACATTTGAGGAACACCGCGGCCCTGTGCGTGGGCGCACCTTTGCGTGGACGGGGGATGGCAACAACGTGCTGGTTTCCCTTATTGAAGGGGCCGTGCGTTTTGGCTTTGCCCTGCGTGCCGCCACCCCCGCAGACATGAAGCCCCCGCAGGATGTGCTGGACTGGGCCCGTGCCGAAGGCGGTGATGTGGAATGGACGATAGACCCCAAAGCTGCCGTAAAAGGCGCAGATTGCGTGGTGACGGATACATGGATCAGCATGTCCGATTCACCCAAGGAAGCCGCCAGCCGCATGAGCAAGCTGGAACCCTACCGCGTAAATGCAGATTTAATGGCCCTTGCTGCGCCAGAAGCCCTGTTCATGCACTGCCTGCCTGCCCATATAGGAGAGGAAGTGACCAAGGACGTGTTTGAAGGCCCGCATTCTGTGGTGTTTGATGAGGCAGAAAACCGCCTTCATGCCCAGAAAGGCGTGCTGGCATGGACAATGGGCGGCACAAACTGGACCTCTTTCGGCAAGGAATAAGCACATGAGCGGCACAGACAGAACAGTTTCCATGACATCTACCGAAGATACACCCGCCACCCCCGGTTGGGTGGAAAGCAGTCTGGACGCTATTCTGGCTACGTTGCCGTTTCCGGCAGAAAAGCTGGCATCGTTCCGCAACTCTTATCTGGATTGTCTGGCTGGCTGTGGCCGCACGGAAGATCTGGATAGCGAGCACGATGCCTGCCGCAAGGGTTTGCTGCTTGCGCTCAAGGAAGGCTTGAACATGGATTCAGAAACCGGCCGCGCCCTTGAACAGAAGCTGGAAAAGCTGGAACTGGATATTTCCGCAGGGGCGTAACCCCCTGCTTTTCGCTTTTTCCTTTTTGTCCGCCTGAAAAGCACCCTCCGAGTCCGCACGCATCAGGCGCATGTTCTTGATATTCCCGTATTCTTGATGGACTCAGGACAAACTTAAATTCCCATGGAAAAACCTGCTTTTCTTGACCGTGATCGCCCAGATGTGCCCGATTTGGTGGTGCCCGGTGGTGTAACACCTTTTTATCTGGCTGGTCGGCCCGTGCGTGGCCGGCTGGTGCGTTTGGGTGTGCTGGCGGATACGCTGCTCACACGGCATGATCACCCAGCCCCCGTTACCCGCCTTGCTGGCAAGGCGTTGGCACTGGTGGCGGCTTTGGCTTCGGCACTGAAGTTTCAAGGATCTTTCTCGCTCCAGATAAAGGGCGATGGCCCTGTTTCCATGCTGGTGGCAGACTGCACCAACACTGGTGCCCTGCGCTTTTACGCCCGCACGGATGATGAAGCGCTGGAAACCCTGCTGGCCGAAACACCCAAACCCACAGACCGCGAACTGCTGGGCGATGGTTATATGGCCCTTACGGTGGATCAAGGCCCAGAGATGGATCGCCATCAGGGTATTGTGGAAATTGCGGGGGATGACCTGTCTGCAATGGCCATGCATTACTTTGCTAGCAGTGAACAGCACGCCTGTTGGATTATGCTGGCCTGCCAGATGACCGATGCAGGCTGGCGCGCAGGCGGCCTGATACTGGAACGCATTGCGGGCGAAGGCGGCAGCCACGTGGTGGAAGATGAAGCCGCAGAGGCAAGCTGGGAAACAGCCACCATTCTGGCAGACACGCTTTCCACCAAGGAACTGCTGGACGATAGCCTGCCAACATTGCAGCTTTTGCACCGGCTTTTCCATGAAGAAGACCTGCATGTCAGCCAGCCACGGGCTTTGGCCTTTGGGTGCCGCTGCTCCCGCGCACGGTTGGCCAATGTGCTGGAAACCTTCCCTCAAGATGATCTGGACCACATGTGCCAAGATGACGGGAACATCGTGATGACATGCGAATTCTGTAATGTAGATTTCCGCTTTGCGCGCAAAAATATTGCCACGCAGACGCAGTAAAAAAGCATCAAAGTTTGCCAGCAGGGCCATAAGCGCAATATCTTAAGGCGCTGCTGGTATAAGGTCTTTGCCAAAAGGCAGGCATTTTTGAGAATGTCGGATAAAGTTTACAAGAGGTTTTGCGCCATGATGCTGTTTTCCCGCATGCGCCTTTCTGGCCTAACAGCCGCGCTGCTGTTTCCTGCCCTGCTGGCAGGCTGCGCGGATCAGAAGCAGCCTACGCAGTTTGCACCGCTGCGCTATGATAACCTCAGCCAGATCAACCTCAACGTAAATACCCTGACATTGGTGGATAACACTGCAATCCACCCGGTTGCGGGCGATATCGGCTATAAATCCCCCACCCCGCCCGTGCAGGCCCTGCGCCAAATGGTGCAGGACAGGCTGGCCGCCAAAGGGGGCATTACCAGCGCCAATTCCGCCCAGTTTGTAATTGATCGGGCTTCTATCCTGCACGAACCCGGCGGCACGCTACAGGGCCAGATAGATGTGCATCTGGATATCCTTAACCCCGATGGCAGCAAAACCGCGCATACAGAAGCCCACGCCACCCAGAGCCTGCACCCAGACCCCACAGAGGATACGGAAAGCCAAGCCAACCTGTACAACGTAACCAAAGGGATGATGGACAGCATCAATACCGAATTGGATACACAGGTACATCGCTCCTTGGGTAAATGGCTGGTGGATGCCGGAGGTATGCCGGTAGATGGCGCCATTCAGGCCCAGCCCCTTACGTCTGGTTCAGATACTGGCACAACAGATGCCACCACAGGGGCTGCTGCCGGTGCTACAAGTGCTGGTGCTACGCAAGAAGCGCTTTCTCCCGTTTCTGCGGCTAAAACCGGGCAGGCGACATCCCCCGTAACGGTGCCGGAAAACGCGCCTATTGTTGCACCTTCCACAGATGCCACAATGCCTTCTTCCACCAGCACAACGGAAACCAAGCCTGCCGCAGCCACCAAAGTGCAGGACAGTGAACCCAACGCCATTTTCCCGGCGGGTGAGGATGATGATTCGTCCTCCAGTTCATCTTCTACAAAGGCCACGTCTCCCAAAGCGGGCTATCTCAAGCTGCCATCTCAGCCTCAATAAGGCTGTTTCCTCAGCAAAGCGCCTTAAATTCTGGCGCATATAGCCCCCACCGCCACGTAATATTGCACTGCGGCGGTGGGGCCGCCATAAAGCATGGCATGACTGCTTCTGCCCCTAGCCTGAACCCGTTTTCCATTGCGCAGGGCCTGCCTGTGCAGGATGTACTGCCAGAACTCTGCGCGGCACTGGCTCAAAACCCCACAGCAGACCATCCGGCATCAGCCATTTTAGTAGCGCCTCCGGGGGCAGGTAAAACCACATCTGTTCCACCCGTGTTGGCAGCAGCAGCATGGCGCGCACCGTCTGATAAAATCATCATGCTAGAGCCGCGCAGGCTGGCAGCCCGCGCCGCTGCCCAACGTATTGCATCGCTGATGGGGGAAGATGTTGGCGGTTTTGTTGGGTTCCGCACCCGCTTAGATTCTGCTGTTTCAGACCGCACCCGTATTGAGGTGCTGACAGAAGGCTTGTTCCTGCGCCGCCTGCTGGGTGACCCCATGCTGGAAGGCGTAGCCTGCGTTATTCTGGACGAAGTGCACGAACGCTCATTGGATGCAGATCTGGCGCTGGCTTTCTGTCTGGATCTACAACGCACTTTGCGGCCTGATCTGCGGCTTGTGGCCATGTCTGCCACAGCGGAAACAGAACGCCTTGCCGCGCTGATGAATGCCCCTGTGCTAACAAGCGAAGGGCGGATGTTCCCGCTTACTGTCCACCATGCCAAGCACGATATTCCTAGCCTGCGCGATATTGCCACCGCCACGGCAACAGGTGTGCGGCAAGCCCTGGCTGAAACAGAAGGTGATATCCTCACCTTTCTGCCTGGCACGGGAGAAATCCGCCGGGTCATGCAACTGTTAGAAACCGTACCCGCCACGGTGCTGCCCCTGCATGGTGAACTCCACCCAGCAGAACAGGCCCGCGTGCTGCGCCCCGGAAATGAGGGCGAACGGCGGATTATTTTGGCCACTTCCATTGCCGAAACATCCCTTACCGTGCCCGGCGTACGCGTTGTGGTGGATTGCGGCTTCCGCCGTGTGCCACGGTTTGATGCCGGGGCCGGGCTTTCCCGGCTGGATACGGTGCGCATTTCCAAGGCAGCCGCCCGGCAACGCGCTGGCCGTGCAGGACGAGAAGCGCCGGGTGTGGCCTACTGCCTATGGTCTGCCCACACGGAACGCGCTTTGCCCCAGCATGACAGGCCAGAAATTCTGGAAGCTGATCTGTCTGATTTTGTGCTGGCAACCGCTTTATGGGCAGATACGGTGGGCTCCGCCGATACGCCGCTTCCGCTGCCAGATCAGCCACCCGGCAGCGCGGTAGCCGCCGCAAAGGAATTGCTGATTTTGCTGGGTGCGCTGGATGATGCTGGCAAGATTACAAAACTTGGCCGCAACATGGCCGATTTGGGCACGCACCCACGCCTTGCCGCCATGATGCTGGCAGCCCGCACGGCAGAGGAAGCCGCACTGGCAGCAGACCTAGCAGCCCTGCTGGAAGAGCGCGACCCCCTGCGCCCACGCGCTGCCGGGCGTGGTGGGCCGCCACCTATTCCGCCCGCAGATATTACCCTCCGGCTGGATCTGATTGCAGGGGAAGATAACAACCCGCAAGCAGACCGTGGCGCTTTGGCCCGTATTCGGCAGGCTGCCGCACGTTTTCGCACCCGTATGGGGCTAAAGCCCCGCCACCCGGCAGCGGGGGATGCCGCAGCCCTTCTGGCCGCTGGCTTTCCTGATCGGGTTGCCTTGTGCCGGGGAGATATAGGCAGTTACCGCATGGCCAATGGCAGCAATGCCCGCCTGCGCCGAGATGACGGACTGGCAAAACACAAGCTACTGGCTGTAGCAGGCCTACACCTGCGCACTGCTGCCGAAATACGCATGGCGGCCCCATTGGAAAGCAACGCCCTGCCCCCAACCCTGCTGGAGCGCACGCGTGAGCAGGTTGAAACCACGCTGGACCCTGTATCGGGCAATATCATGGCCCGCAGGCGCACCCGTATTGGCTGCCTTGTGCTGCGAGACCGCACAGAAAAAGTAAAACCGGAAGATGCAGGCCCGCTCCTGCTGGCTCAGGCCAAGGAAGCACCAGAAACTACACTCAACTGGTCAGATGCCGTACGGCAGCTTCAGGCGCGGGTAGAACTGGCCCGCACCTTGCCCGATGGCGCCGGTATGGAAGAAGGCTGGCCAGATTTTTCCTCCACAGCCCTTGCTGGCTGTATGGATGAATGGCTGACCCCATATGTTGAAGGCTGCACATCCATCACCGCATTACGGGAATTGAATATACTCAACCTGCTCCGCACTTATTTGGGTTACGCCCGCACAAACTGGTTGGATAAGGAACTGCCAACCACCCTGCCCTTCCCCAGCGGTGTGGCAGAGGTGGATTATACGCAGCCCGTGCCTGTGGCCTCGGCCCGTGCCCAAACCTTTTATGGCACGGCACAAACGCCCAAATTAGCTGGGGGGCGCGTGCCGTTGCGGCTGGCGTTACTTTCTCCCGCAGGGCGGCCTCAGGCCATTACGGCGGATCTGGCGGGCTTTTGGCAAGGGGGATGGGCAGATATGCGGCGCGATATGCGCGGGCGTTACCCCAAGCACGAATGGCCAGAAAACCCCGCTTTGGCCCCAGCGCGGCCACGCGCCAAACGCAGCTAGAAGATGTGGGCGTGGCGGAAACAACACCCTACCGCCATAAAAACGTACCAGATCAAGGGCAAACACGTATAGCCGGTTGCATAAAGCAGATAATCCGGGCCACAAGTTTGTAATGTCTGGAGCTTTATTGCCATTTCCATGAAGATGCTTCTACGGAACCTGCCTGCACTGGCCGTAGCCTGCTTTTCCCTTCAGGAAACAGGCGCGCATTACTCAGCACAGGCTGCAACACTCCCGACATTCGAGCCCGCTGTACCGCTTGTTTCTGGCGGCCCTATCAGCTTTGCGCCTTTGGTGCGCAAGGTTGTGCCCGCTGTTGTTAATATTTCCGTTACGCGAGATTCAGATACCAGCGCCAAACACAAGCTGCCATCCACCGTGAAAGGCACCCCACTGGAAAAGCGCTACCGCGAACGCATGCGCCGCCATCAGGATGAACTGCTTGGGGCAGGTTCGGGCTTTATTATAGACCCCGAAGGCACCATTGTGACAAATGGCCACGTGGTGGAAGATGCAGATAAAATTACCGTTGCCCTTGCGAGTGGTAAGGAATTTACCGCCACGCTGGCAGGCATAGATAACCTAACGGATATTGCCGTTATCAAAATCAGATCCCCACAGCCTCTGCCCTATGTCACATGGGGTGATAGCAGACAGGTGCAGGTGGGAGATTGGATTATGGCTGCGGGCAACCCGTTTGGCTTGGGCTCATCTGTTACCGCTGGTATTGTTTCAGCCCGTGGGCGCGATATTGGCACCAGCCCGTTTGATGATTTTCTGCAACTGGATGCCCCCATAAACCCCGGCAATTCTGGCGGCCCCACGTTTAACCTTGCCGGGCAAGTGGTGGCGCTCAACACCGCCATTGTTTCCCCCACAGGCGGATCTGTAGGGCTTGGGTTTTCCATCCCCTCCGAAATTGTTATCCCCATTGTGGAAACACTGCGGCAAGCCGGGCATATTGAACGCGGCTGGCTGGGCGCCACGCTGGAAGATATTATGACCCATAATGGCACGCAGGTTACAGAAGTGGATCGCAACGGCCCCGCAGCCAAGGGTGGGCTGAAAAAAGGCGATATCATTGTGGGCATGAACAATGAGCACGTAGAAACCGCACGCGCCATGATACGCGCCGTGGCTTCTGCCAAGCCGGGGCTGGATGCACAGTTAAACGTATTACGTAATAACCAGCCCATAACCCTTACCATCCACATTGGCCGCCGCCCTAAATGGGAGGACGGCAACGGGGGCAAATAGCCCCCACGCTCCGGCTTTTTAGATCATATCCAGTGGTGTTTTTTTGGTAGGCGGCGGAAACGCTGCATCCAACTGCGCCAGATCCTGCTCTGTTAATTCAAGATCTCGCGCAGCTAGATTCTGCTTCATGTGCTCGTGCGAGGCAGCTTTGGGAATAGCCAGTACGTTGTTCTGGCGTAGCACCCATGCCAACGCAATTTGTGCCGGTGTGGCCGGGCCAAGCACCGTACTGTGCCTGCTGGCAATATCTGCCAGAACCGGGCTTTTAAGCAATTCCTGCCCCTGCCCGATGGGGGAATACGCCATGGTAACAATCTTGCGCCGATAATCCGTTTTCAGCAGATCATATTCCACACCGCGATGTTCCAGATTGTAAAGCACCTGATTGGCAACACATTCCCCAATGCGGGAACAGCCATCCAGTTCATACACATCATCCGTATCAAAGTTTGAAACACCCCAATGGCGAATCAAGCCTTCTTTTTGCAGCTTTTTGAATGCCTCTATCGTTTCGCCCAACGGCACACCGCCCCGCCAGTGCAGAAGGTACAGGTCTATCCAATCTGTTCCCAAACGGCGCAAAGATTTCCGACAACTTTCCGCCACACCTTGGCTAGATGCGTTTGAGGGCAATACTTTGGTAACCAGAAAAACCTTTTTGCGATAGGGATAGATGGCCTCACCCACCACACTTTCGGAGCGGCCATTGCCGTACATTTCGGCTGTATCCACCACCTGCACACCGTTCAGCACGGCATAGCGCAGGCTTTCCACTTCCTCTGGCCAACGGGCGGGTTCTTCACCCATATTCCATGTGCCTACCCCTAAAGCGGGTAGAACAGTACCATCGGCCAGCGTTACTGTGTTTGCCATTGCGCCGGTTCTCCTTTGCAAAACAGGCGGCTTATCTGCCTGTTAATTTTCTAAACGCGCTCAATCAGCCTTCTGCCCGCAGGTAAGGCTGGATATACTAACACGTATGACACAGATTGGTTTTTACCACCTTACGCGCACAAGCGTGACCGAGGCACTGCCCAAACTGCTGGCCCGCACACTGGCCAGCGGGCAAAAAGCCGCTGTGTGGTGCGCCAGCAAACCCATGCTGGATGATCTGGATAAAACCTTGTGGAAGGTTACAACCCCAACATGGCTGCCACATGGGCGCGAAGGCATTGCCTGCCCGGATTTGCAACCTATCTGGCTGAGTATGGGGGAAGATGCCCCCAATGCCGCACGCTTTCTCTTTTTGCTGGAAAACCGCAGCTTTCCCGATCTGGCAGATTTTGAACGGGTGTTTGACCTGTTTGACGGGCATGATGAGGAAGCCGTAGCCGCCGCGCGCACCCGCTGGAGTGCCGCCAAAGCCGCCGGGCATGAACTGGCTTATTGGCGGCAGGAAGAAAAAGGCTGGAAACGCGCCCGGTAAGTTCACCGTAACGCCCTTCCAGCCTTTGGTATCATGCCAACTGCTTTATATTACAGCGGGTTCAGTCTTTTGGTTCGTATTCGTAGCCATCACGCACAAAGCGATCAAGCAGACGCACACCAAAGCCCGTAGCCCCTTTGGGCTGACCATTCTGCGCCTTGGATGCCCAAGCCACACCGGCAATATCCAGATGCGCCCAAGCTGTTTCACCCACAAAGCGCTTCAGGAACTGCGCTGCGGTAATGGAACCACCGGCACGGCCACCGCTGATGTTCTTCATATCCGCGATATCGGATTTTAGCTGAACATCATATTCCTTGCCCATGGGCATACGCCACAGCTTTTCACCCGCAAATGCGCCAGCATCTGCAAGGCCCGCTGCAAGCTGATCATTATTGGAGAACAGGCCCGCATATTCATGCCCAAGGCTGACAATAATGGCCCCGGTAAGCGTTGCCAGATCCACCATAATCTGTGGTGCAAAACGTTCACGCGCATACCAAAGAATATCTGCCAGCACCAAGCGGCCTTCGGCATCGGTGTTCAGCACTTCAATGGTCTGGCCAGAAGCACTGCGCACCACATCGCCCGGGCGCTGGGCGGTGCCGGACACCATGTTTTCTACCAACCCCACAACACCAACAGCGTTCACCTTGGCTTTGCGCCCGGCCAGTGCCGTCAGCAGGCCGGTTACCGTAGCGGCACCTGCCATATCCCACTTCATGTCTTCCATGCCAGCGGCAGGTTTGATGGAAATACCGCCGGAATCAAACGTTACACCCTTGCCAATAAAGGCCAGCGGGGCTTCATCCTTGTTGGCGGCACCATTCCAGCGCAGGATAACGGTGCGCGGTTCATTCGCACTGCCCTGTGCCACACCCAGCAGTGCACCAAAGCCCAGCTTTTCCATGGCTGCGCGGTCCAGCACTTCCACTTCCAGCCCCAAGCTTTTTAATGTGGTGGCGCGCTCTGCAAATTCTACCGGATTCAACACGTTTGCAGGTTCGGTTACCAGATCACGCGTTAGCACCACACCACGGGCTACAGCGGAAAGAGAGGGCCATGCTTCATTTGCGGCATCTACGTGGTCTGTCAGAACAGAAAGCACGGCAAGCCGATGGTTTTTGCTGGCATCTGGCGCGCCATGATACAGCCCAAAGTGGTAAGCCCCCAGCACAGCACCCTGTGCAGCGTGTGCGGCCAGCACGCCAGACAGATCACCCACTGCCAGCGTGGCCTGCTCATCCCGGCCAAGGTGAGATGCCGCTGCACCCCCGGCCTTTTCTGCGGCCCAGGCATCTACCGCTTCCGGCTTGCCAATGCCAATCAGCACCACGCGCTCAAACGCAGCAGATGGCGCCAGCACAACGCAGGCGGTGCCTTCCTTGCCTGTAAAATCATCCGCTTTGGCTGCACGGGTTAGCGCGCCATTGGTGGCTTTATCGGCTTCCTGAAAAATGGCAGAGCGCTTTTCCCCTTCCGGCACCAAAATGGCCAGAGCGCCACCGGCTGGCAGCGTAGCGGAAGAAAACTTGATCTGAAGCATGGTGTTTACTGCCCTTTCTGTAAACTCATCCTTCCTTGCGTACGTCTCCCCCGGCGGCTTGGCAATAGGAAGCCCGCGGGTGCATGACATGCGCTTGCAATTGTAGGCATGACGCAGCCCGCGTGCTGGCGTATGCTAAGCGGCATGACAAGCCATACCGATGCCGACCTTCTGGCCCTAGCCGCCAGACTGGCCGATGAAGCTGCTGAAATTATTCGTACAATTCGTGCGCGCGGCTTTGAAACCATAACCAAAACCGATTCTTCCCCCGTAACGGAGGCAGACCACGCAGCAGAAGCGCATATTCTGCGCGGCCTGCGGGCGGCAACGCCGGATATTCCCGTTATTGCGGAAGAAGAAGTGGCCGCTGGCAAACAGACCGCTGTAGCCCCCGCCTACTGGCTGGTGGACCCGCTGGATGGCACGCGTGAATTTGCCGCCGGGCGTGATGATTTTACCGTAAATATCGGTCTGGTGCGTGATGGCCAGCCGGTGTTGGGTGCAATGGCGCTGCCTGCTTACCATCAGCTTTACACAGGCGGTGTTGGTTTAGGCGCACACCGCACAGATAAAAACGGCACGCAGCCCATTCATGTGCGCAAAGCCCCGGCAGAAGGGCTGACTGTTCTGGCCTCTCGCCATCATGCGGATGATAAACGGCTGGCGGAATATCTAAACGGCCGCCCGGTGGCCAAGCTGGGCAATATTGGTTCCGCCGTAAAATTTGCCCGCGTGGCCGAAGGGCTGGTAGATTTGTACCCACGCCTTGGCCCCACCATGGAATGGGATACCGCAGCCCCGCAGGCTATTGTAGAAGCCGCTGGCGGAAATATTACGCTACTGGATGGATCTCCGCTGGTTTATGGCAAAACGGGCTGGAAAAATCCGCCATTTGTCTGTACCGGAACGCTGTAAACCCATTACGCTGCACTTTGGCCAACCTTATGCGCAGGCTGGCCAATGCAGCAAACAGGCCACCCCTTTGTTACCATTACAGAGACGTATGACTGACCTTCTGGACGCCTCCTCCTCTGGCCTTCAAACAGCCGCCCGCATCCTGCGCGAGGGTGGCTTGGTGGCGTTTGGAACAGAAACAGTTTACGGCCTTGGCGGAGATGCCACGCAGCCCCAAACCGTGGCCCGGATTTTTGAGGCCAAAAACCGCCCACGCTTTAACCCGCTTATCAGCCATTTTGCAGATGCACAGGCCGCTTTTACGCAGGTTACCGCCAACCCGCTTGCGCATAAATTAGCGCACATGTTCTGGCCCGGCCCGCTTACGCTTATTCTGCCCCGCGCCCCCCACAGCACCGTAAGTGATCTGGCTGCCGATGGCCTGCCCACCTTGGCCGTGCGCGTGCCCAAAGGGCAAACCGTGCAAGCTTTGCTCAAGCTGGTGCAACGCCCCATTGCGGCCCCTTCCGCCAACCGCTCCGGCCGCATCAGCCCCTCCGATGCAGCCCATGTGCTGGAAGAACTGGATGGCCGTATTGATGCCGTGCTGGATAGCGGCCCCTGCCAAGTTGGTGTGGAAAGCACCGTGCTAGATATTTCCAACCCTGAACGCCCTACCCTCTTGCGCCCCGGCGGCATAACACTGGAAGCCTTGCAAGCTGTATGCGGCACCATTTTTATGCCGGAAACAGAGGTGGATACCGCCCCGGCATCTCCCGGCAGAATGCTTTCACATTACGCGCCGCACCTTCCCGTTCGGCTCAACGCAGTTGATGTTGCGCCAGATGAAGCCTTGCTGGCCTTTGGCAACACGCAGCCCAGCAGCGCACCCCTAAGCTGGAACCTGAGCGAAAGTGGCAATCTGGAAGAAGCTGCCGCACGCCTGTTTACCGGCCTGCGGACGCTGGACAAGCAAGGCCAGAACCTTCACCTACGCGGCATTGCAGTGCAGCCTATTCCGCCCCACGGGCTTGGGCTTGCCATACAGGACCGGTTAAACCGTGCGGCAGCCCCACGCCCTACCCTGCCCCCGGAAGACTTGCCCGCATGAGCGATATTGACCCCAAAGAACTGAAAATTCTTTCGGATATTCTGGCACTGGTGCTGGAAGATCAGCCGGGCCAATCCGCTACTGCGCTGGAGGCCTTGCGTAACCGGGCCAAACGCAACGCCACCACAGGCGGCGCGCTTAAAAACCTGTTCCAGACCATTGCAGCAGACCCCGAAAAGGCCAAACCTGCGCGGGCCAGCAAAACACGGGCCAGCAGCCGCGCTTCAGCCACCAAAGCACAGACAGATATGTCTGATACCTATCGCGCCCAGTTGCAGGAACTGAGAAACAACATTGTTTCTTTGGATCGGAAACTGCGCAGCGCCAATGCCCAAAACGAAACCCTTAAATCTGAGCTGTATCTGACCTTGCAGGCCCGCGCAGAAATGCAAGCCCAGATGGCGCAGATACAAAGCTTGGGCCAGTATCAACGCCGTATGACCATAGTGATTGCCACTGTTGCCGGGCTTTTGGCTGGCATTGCGGGGGCGGAACTTTATCATTCCTTTTTTCCACCGCACATTAGTACTGCGTCAGAAAACGCCCGTTACCTTTACTGATGTTTTATTTATTTTATGTGCTCACCCCTTTTGCAGGAACTCGCGCCTATGCCTGAAAACGCCGCCCTTCCCCAATCCCTGCATGATGCCCTTTTACAGCTTCTGGGGCCTACAGGCCTGCTGACAACGGCTTCGGATGTAGATCCGTTCTGCATAGATTGGCGCGCGCTTTACCATGGCAAATGCGCTGCTGTTCTGCGCCCGGCTAACACAGAAGAATGCGCAAAAGCTGTTGCCCTGTGCCAGCAACACAACGTGCCCATGGTGCCACAAGGCGGCAACACCAGTATGGTTGGCGGCGCAACGCCAGATAACACCGGCAAGGCTGTTGTTATTTCCACCACCCGCATGACGCGTATTCATGACATTGACCACGCTGATCTCACCATGACGGTAGAAGCTGGCGTAACGCTTAAAGCTGCGCAAGATGCCGCCGCCAAGGAAGGGCTGCTGCTTCCCCTTTCCATTTCATCAGAAGGTTCTGCCGATATTGGGGGTATTCTGGCCACCAATGCTGGCGGCAACAACACTGTGCGCTACGGCAACGCGCGTGAACTGGCATTGGGGCTGGAAGCTGTCATGCCCGATGGCAATGTGCTGAACCTGATGCGCAAGCTACGCAAGGATAACACTGGCTACGCCTTGCGCCAGCTTTTGGTTGGATCTGAGGGCACGCTGGGTATTATCACGCAGGCTATTATTCAGCTTCAGCCAGCCCCCCGCTCGCGCGAGACAGCTTTGTGTGCCGTAGCGGATGCCAAGGGGGCGCTGGATCTGTTTGCGGCATTCCGCAAGCAGGACCCTTCTGCCATTCAGGCTTTTGAGTTCATGTCTGGCACCAGCATGGCATTGGTTAACAAACTGATTGAAGGCGCACCGCTGCCATTAAGCGAACCCGCACCCGCTTATGCGCTGGTAGAATTAGGCAGCCCACGTGCAGATGACAGCCTGCGTTCCCTTATGGAAGAAGTGCTGGGCACAGCGCTGGAAGACGGGTTGGTAACGGATGCCGTGCTGGCAGAAAGTGAAGCCCAGCGCCAAAGCCTATGGATGATTCGTGAGGAACATGCAGAAGCCCAGAAACGCGCCGGAGCATCTGTTAAAAACGATGTATCCGTGCCTCTGGCCGCTATTCCAACCTTTATAGATGAAGCCACCAAAGCGTGCGAAGCGCTTATTCCCGGTATTCGGGTGGCACCGTTTGGGCATATTGGGGATGGTAACATCCACTTTAATCTGGTGCAGCCCGAAGGCGCAGACCCCAAGGCGTTTCTGGCGCAGGACCATGCCATGATGGACACTGTGGCTGCAATTGTGCGCAAACTTGGCGGTTCTTTCTCTGCCGAGCACGGTGTAGGCCAGCTTAAAACTTACATGATGCCATCATGGCGCGGCGGCGCAGAACTGGAAACCATGCGCCGTATCAAAAATGCGCTGGACCCCAAGAACCTGATGAACCCGGGCAAGGTTTTCCCCGCATCCTGAAAAAATAATCAGGCACTCTGTATAATAAAAAGGGAGACCAATTCAATGGTCTCCCTTTTTATTACTTGAACAGATATTGCAGACTACAGAATTATCTACGGATTTTTAAAAAATCCATGGCAGGATAGCGTAACGCCAAAAGCTGCAAAATAAACGCAGGCAACACCACAAGCCCCGGATCAAACCCCACCAACACCATGGCGGCAAAGGTAAAAACCGGCGCCAGATTACGTTCCATACGTGCGCCATCTGGGGTGCCACATGCCATAAGAGAGCACGCGCCCCCTACCACCAGCAATGCGGCAGCAGAAGCGGCCCGGAACGGATGGGCCATCATATCTGGCACCAATCCGCCCTGCATGGTTTCCAGAGAGGACATATCAGACGACCATCCCGCCAGCCCGAACAAAAAGCTGAACGGCAGGATAAGCACGCCAAAAATATCCTTCAACAGAGCCAGAAAGCCCATAACAAGAGGCGGCAGCAACACACAGGCCACCCCTACGGCAATATCCGCCACCAGCAACACCAACGCTGGCGTGACAGGAGGATTCCTCACGCAGAGTGTCTTTTTACAAACAGAAGCAGAGTGTTAATCCTTCCACCATTTAACAGGCTGCGGTTCATCTTCAACCACGTCTTCCTTTGCCAGTTCATACTGGCGGCGCGGGCGGCCGCGCGGTTTGGCTTCCACTTGGCGCTTTAGGCTGGTAATTTCTTCATCACGTTCTGCCACCAGCCGGTTTGCAGCCCGAAGCTGGCGGCCTGTTTCAGCCAGTTCTGCTTCCTGCTCCGCCACTTTGGCTTTCAGCTCACGCACCATCATATCGGCGTGGCCTTTTTGGGTTTGCAGGGCATGTTGTGCAGCCTGCACTTCACCCAGTTGGCGTTCCATTTCTTCCACACGCAGCTTTTCTTCCGCCACCAAACGGCGCAGACGAGAAACTTCGCTGTTTTCTTCTTCAGAAAAATGAACAGCGCGGGATGTTGTAGGGGTGCGGGGGGCTGCAACCGTACGGGGTGTAATACGGGCCAGAGAATGCTTTTCTACCGGCACTTCGCCATCACGCACAAATCTTCGCCGCTTGTTGCCTGTGGCATCTGCGGCAGGCCGAGGGGCGGACGGCGCAGACCGCCCTTTATGAGATGCGCCAAGCCGTTCCAGCGCATTGCGCATGGAAGCTTCTTCCAGCCCTTCATCCCGTTCTCTATCGGCATCCAAGGGTGGCATAAAAGATGTTGTATTCATAAATCTGGAAGTCACTTTAAGAAAAATGGTCTGTTGATACAGTTCTTAAGCATTCCATCAGCCGTTATATTCTGGCATTTGCCCGTGCGATATCCAACACGGTTCCAGCCAATCCTTCATGATGCTTTGCAGCAGACATGAAACTACACATTACAAACGGACAGACAGAATTATTACACACGTTTTATAATGTGTTTTTGTTCTTACTAGACAGTATTATCATGTCTCCCCTGCCATGTTCAAGCACAAGACAGAGGTTTTCATCAGGTTTTCTCTTATTTTTCAGGAATCCATACCAGATCGGTCTGCCCATCTGCATTAAAGTGACGCGCCAGAACAAAAAAGTAATCAGATAACCTGTTCATGATCTGTAGCAGAACAGGATTGATTGTTTCTTTCTCAGCCAGCGCCACCATGCGCCGTTCTGCCGCACGTGCCTGCGTGCGCGCCAGATGCGCCCACGCTGCGGGAACAGACCCACCGGGTAATACAAAACTTGTGAGAGGCTTTTGGGCAGCCCGCAACTGCTCCACCCATTCTTCCAGTTTTAAAACAGCACTTTCCTGCATGCGCTTAGCGCGGGCAGCCTTTGGCCCTTCCTCTGGCTGGCACAAATCTGCCCCCATATCAAACAGCATGTTCTGTACAGCAGCAAGCTGGCTTACCACAGCGCTATCTTGTGGTGCATGGGCGCGCACAAGGCCGCTTATGGCATTCACTTCATCCAACGTGCCCAAAGCTTCTATGCGTGCACTGCTTTTTTGAACGCGCGCGCCATTGCCCAAAGATGTCTGCCCACTATCTCCACCGCGTGTGACGATACGATCCAGCCTGATGCTCATGTTTTAGATTTTCCTGCTCTCATTTTTGCATAATGTGCCACCACAATTTGGCGCAAACTTTATAAAGGCCAACGCAGGAAATAGCCGGGCATGTTGCCTTTCCTGTTTTCCATTACGGCGGCTGCGCCTATACAGCAGAACTTATGTCCTTTTCACTTCTTCTTCCGCGCCTGTGGCGCATATGCGGGGGCCTTCTGGCCGCTACCGGCACCGTTATGGGCGCGCTTACCGCCCACCTGCCAGATTCGGCCTTTGCTGCCGGTGGCCGCGTTATGGCCCATAGCGGCATGGAAATGCAGATGTGGCAAGGCATTGCCCTTGTTGCGCTGGGCCTTACAACCAAACCCCAAGCTGGCCGCATATTGCTGGCAGGTGGGTGCGGGCTGGTGCTGGGCACTCTGCTGTTTTGCGCAGGCGTGTATTACACAGCCTTTACCGGCCACCATGCAGCCCATGTTGCCCCTACGGGTGGCAGTTTGCTGATTCTTTCCTGGCTATTACTTTCCATTAGCTGGATGTGCCGAGCATGAGCACCATTCGCACAGCATGGCTTGCCGCCGATGGCCTGACATCCGTTTTAGAAGCTGATCTGGCATGGCGCGGCGTGACAATTGACCGCTGGCATGGTCGTTTAGCACTTTCCAGCAGCAAACCCGTATATTCCCCTTGGGCGCTGGATATCTGGCTGAACCCACAGGTGGTAGAGATAACCTCTATCCGCAATGCCGCAGATACTTTGCGTGCTCTTCAGCGAAACTGGAGCCTGTATGCGGTTGATCACTTTCGACGCACCGCGCTGATTACAGACAAACTGCCTCCGGTTAAAGCGGCGCCACTGGTGTTTCCCACACTGCCACCCACCAGCCCCTTGGGTGCGTGGACGCTGCTGGATACCAACACGCTGCTTTTTTCTGCACGCAAAACCAGCCCGTTTGTAAATGGTGCACCGCAGTTTGTAGAAAACCGCACCGGCCCACCTTCTCGCGCCTATCTGAAATTATGGGAAGCCTGCACGCGCCTTGGCCGCTGGCCCACACCGAATGAGCGTTGTTATGATCTGGGTGCGACACCGGGCGGATGGACATGGGCCATTGCCAACCTTGGAGCGCAGGTAACAGCGTTTGACCGCGCACCGCTTGACCCCAAAGTGGCCGCCATGCCGGGCGTATCCTTCCAGCAGGCCAGCGCCTTTGGGTTGGAACCCGAAAAACTTGCTGCGGTGGACTGGATGTTTTCAGACATCATTGCTTACCCGCAGCGCCTTTTACGGCTTACGCAAAACTGGATGACTTCTGGCAACACCAACAACATTGTGCTGACGGTGAAGTTTCAGGGTGAAACCGACCATGAAATTGTTGCTGCGTTTGAGGCCATTCCGGGTGGCAGCTTGGCGCATCTGGCCCATAACAAACATGAGCTGACATTTTTCTGGAACAAAGCAGCCGCAGCCGAAAACAGGCCCACATTAGCAGGCACAAACCTTGCGGAAGAAGCCGCGTAAACCACACGCCAAACGTGCTGCCTAATACCTCACCCCAGATAAAGCCCGCTTTGGAACGGGCGTTATCTGGCCCGCCTGCGCCACCATTTTTCCAACACCTGCACCAGCAGAACAGCCAGAATAAAGCAGCCCAGCATCAACCCGATAGAAACGGCATTTTGGGTGCGGGCTTGCCCATCACCAGCCAGAAGTTGCAACAGGTGCGTGCCAGCCTGCCCACCCGTAACGGAATCAAATTTGGGCAGCAACGCCAAGCCGCCGCGCAAAAGAGCAATGAGCACCACGGTAATTGCCACCGTGGCCAGTGTTTTTAGCGCCGTATAGGCCAAACCGGGTTGAGGTGCTGGCACTTTAAAAATTACCGGGTTGAGGACTTACCGTGTTTGCGCATCTGCGCCTGATGCTGCTCGATAGAATCTTTCAACCCCGGTACATCCTGCGCCACAATGGTATCTACATAGGTGTTGTTCTTCCAAACCCAGCGGTCTGTGCCATCCACCACAATATCCTTCATCCCCCCGTGGGCGGTGGACATCAGTTCAATTGGCCCGCTAACGGAATCCAGAATCTTGTCCCAATCATTCCCGCGCTTCAGATACACATCTGTTGAACACCCCGCAGAGCCACACAGGCTGGCAGATTGCACCTGCACAAACAGCGCCATGCTACCGCCACTGGTGCCAAGTGGGGCAGAGCCAATCAATACCAATGGTTTTTCCTTATGCCGGGCGGCGGCAGCCATATCCTCGGCATTCAGGCGGCGGGCTTCCTTGTCCAACGATGTTCCCGGCTGGCTTGTGAGCACAACCGGCGCACCACCAGCGGGGCTACGGGCCGCAGCCGCATGATGCGTGCGCTTAGATGTATGCGCATGTGTTTTGGTATGGCCCGTGGTTGTGGCGTGGCCGGGATTAACGCAAAACAGAAACATAAAGCCAGTTAACGCCCGACACAGCACAACACGATGGTTCAAAAGTGCGCTCCTTCCGCAACACAGGATCATAACCTACCCAGCAGGATATCCCGATCATGATAGAACATAACCAGAATAAAGCAGATACCCAAGTGCCAGAAATGCCCTGCCCCGGTCTTTATAAACATTACAAGGGCGGACTTTATACTGTGATCTGCACAGGCCGCCACAGTGAAACCGAAGAATGGCTTGTAACCTACCGCAGTGAAGCACGAGGAGATTACTGGGTGCGCCCCCTTGCCATGTGGCAGGAAAGTGTAAACGGCGCACCACGCTTTGCGTTGCTTAAAGCTGCCAAAGTGGCAGAAACCGGGGCATAAGCGCCCCGGCTATGTGTAATAAGGCCCGGTTAATCAGCTATTCTGCTGGGCAACCAGCTTTATCAGCTCGGCCACAATATCCGGGTCTGCCAAGGTGGACAGATCCCCCATATTTTCCAGATCATTGGCTGCAATTTTGCGCAACAGACGCCGCACAATTTTGCCCGAACGTGTTTTGGGCAGATCCGGCACAACGTAAATTTTTTCTGGCACCGCATAGCGGCCCACACCTGCTGCCACGGCCTTGTTTACGGCTGTGACATCAAACGCGCCCTCCGCCTTGGGCACCACAAACACCACAAGGGCCTGCCCTTTCAAATCATGCGGCACGCCAACAGCCGCACTTTCCACCACGGCATGATCTTCGGCCACGGCATCTTCAATTTCCGCCGTGCCAATGCGGTGGCCAGATACGTTCACCACATCATCCACCCGGCCGGTAATCCAGTAATAGCCGGTGGCATCCCGCCGCGCACCATCGCCAGAAAAATAATGTCCCGGGCATGTGCTGAAATAGGTTTTACGGAAACGTTCGTGGTCTTGCCATAACGTCATGGCCTGTCCGGGCCAAGATTGAGCAAGGCACAGCAGGCCTTCGCCCTCGCCTTCAATATCCTGCCCTTTGGTATCTGTAAGCGTAACAGCAACACCCGGCAGAGGCAGCCCTGCGGCCCCCGGCTTGCCCGCAACATTCTGGGCGCAGGCGGTAATCATCACGCCGCCAGTTTCTGTCTGCCACCATGTATCGGCCACCGGGCAGGCATTGCGCCCCACTTCTGTATAAAACCACTTCCATGCTTCCGGGCTAATCGGCTCACCCACCGTGCCCAGCACACGCAGGCTGGACAAAGAGCGGCTTTGCACCACGGCATCATCTTCCCGCATGGCAGCGCGAATAACTGTGGGAGATGTATAGAAAACCGAAACCTGATTCTGATCTATAACATCCCACCAGCGGCCGGGCTGCGGCCATGATGGCAGGCCTTCATATACAAGAATGGTGCCGCCATTTACCAGAGGCCCATACACAACATAGGTGTGGCCGGTAATCCAGCTTGTATCCGCCGTGCACCAGAACACATCATTGGGTTTGGCATCAAACACCATTTCATGCGTGAAAGAGGCCCACACCAAATACCCGCCGGTGCTGTGTACCAACCCTTTGGGGCGGCCAGTGCTGCCAGATGTGTAAAGCAGGAACAGCGGATCACACGCGTTCATAACTTCTGGCGGGCAATCCGGCATTTCAAGCGCTACTTCTGCTGTGTAAGACAGATCTCGCCCTTCTTGCATCGGCACAGCGGCTCCCATTACAGGCACCACCAGCACGTTGCGTACAGTGTTTTCTGCCCCACACAACTTTATGGCGTCATCCATTGTGGCTTTGCTGGGGATTTGCTTGGGCCCTCGGCGTGCCACGTCTGCAGTAATAACCACCACGGCGCCACTGTCCTTTAGGCGTTCGGCCAACCCTTCAGCAGAAAAACCACCAAACAGCACCACATGCACAGCACCAATGCGGGCGCAAGCCAGCATGGAAATAACCCCTTCCGCCACCATAGGCAGATGGATGGCCACGCGGTCTCCCTTTTTTACACCCAAGCGGCGCAGCACATTGCCCAAGCGGCATACACGGGCATGCAGTTCCCGGTATGAAAGTACCTCGCGGTGCCCATCTTCCTGCCCCTGCCAGATCAGGGCCGCGTTATCGGGCTGATACAGAACGTGCCGATCAAGGCAGTTTTCTGCCGCATTCAGCCGCCCGTCTTCATACCAAGAAATACGCACATCGCCTGTAAAATCAGAGCGGGAGGCCTGCATCGGTTGCGTATGCCACGCAAGCCGTTGCGCTTGAGCAAGCCAGAATTCCTCCGGATCACGTTGCGCCCGCTGCACAAGATCCTGATACCGATCAGAAACGGGGTTATCCGTTGCGGGGAAAAACGCATCTACCACTCTGTCTGGCCCTTTCGGCTTCTGTTGTTCTTGTTACGAAACAGAACTGGTTTGACCATATTGCACGCCAGCATGAAAGACCCTGCGCCCTATGAACACTAAATTAAAGTGCGTTCATACAGAAAAAGGGCCAGCCACCTGTGTGACTGACCCTTCCATCATGCCGTGTTCAGCGTGATCCGGCCTTATCAAGAAAACCGGAATAACAGCCTTGTGCTTACAGAGAAGCCTTGGCCCGTTCCAGAACAGCCTTACAGGTTTTCTGGCGCACTGGCAGAACAGCCATGGCAATGGTGTAGGTGTGGTTGTTGGCATGCAGCAGACCAGCAGAACCGTTGGCGTAAGACATATTGCCTTCCTGCCCTTCCGGCACGGCGTTGGTCTTTTTATTGTATTCCTGCAACGTGCGCCAGCCATCGTCGTAATCAACGTATTCGTTCTGCACACAGTAGTTCAGCAGACCAGCATTTTCTGCCGGATCAATGGAACCAACAAAGCCAGACGGATCTACATCTGTCAGGCGGGATGTATCTCCGGCGCGTGTTACGGGCGCATCTGTATTTTGCTGCGCATGGGCAGACACAGCAGCCCCTGCCAGCAGAGATGTGGTGAGGGCAAGCGCCGACAGGGCACGTACGGCAATCAGTTTCATTCAGAATCTCCCTAGCGGAATATGCCTCAAACTGCCCTGTATCTGCCTGAAAGATCAAGCAGCCCCATTGCGCACCCCGCACATGGCAGACCACAGATATATCAGGGTTTTTCCATACCCCCTGCCCCAAGGCTTGTCTTGCGCGCGGCCCGTGCCTGCCTTTGCGCAGCACCAACAGCCCAAACCCCGCCAGCCTGCCCCCACATGGCAAAGATACGAATATTGATGAATCTGCCTCACTTTTCTTAATTCACCCACAACACAAAAAGCCTGATTTTTGTGAACTTCCCTGTTGCGCCTCTGTAAGATGTGTGAAGTATCTGGAGCCGCTTCTTTATGTTATAACAAACTGTGCAGAAAGTGTTATTCGTGCTTTCTTGCACCCCTCACGCTAGATCACGATCTAGTGAGTGTCTGGGCAAAGCTGGGCCTTCTATCCAAATATACACCTAACTTTCACCGAAAATTGGACAGCCAGCCAGCCAGCAGGGTACAACGTTAACTTGTATCGAAAAAGAAACGACAAGCGGGAACACAAGGCATGCTGCCAGCCAGCCTTTTTGCAAGCACGGAAATAACAGGCCACGGCACCGCTTCTGAAACCATATGCGATGCCCTGCGCCGCGCCATTCTGGAAGACCAGATTCAGCCCGGCCAACCTCTGCCACAATCTGAACTGGCAAGTGGCTTTGGTGTTAGCATTATTCCTGTGCGCGAAGCCCTGAAACATCTGGAAGCCGAAGGGCTTGTCACCTTCATGCCTAATAAAGGGGCGATGGTGATTGGCATGAATGAGGCGGATATTCTGGAATACTCCCAGATTCGTGCCATTTTAGAGGAACGCGCCGCCGCAGAAGGTGTGCGCAACATGACACGCGTTGATTTTGCCCGTGTAGAAGATGCGTATGAGGCCTTTGTAGAAGGTGTGCATGGCCCTTCTGGCCGTATTCGCTCTGGCGCGCTCAACCGCGCTTTTCATAATTCCATTTACGCCTCAGCCCGCAGCCCGCGCCTGCTGGAAATGATAGAAGACCTGCACGTGCGGCTTGATCGCTATATTCGGGGGCATCTGGTGATAGAGGGCCGCAAGGATATTACAGATCTGGAACACAAGGCGATTCTGGATGCCTGCCGCAACCGCGATGCCGATTTATGCGCAAAGCTT
This sequence comes from Acetobacter sp. DmW_136, assembly GCF_008690365.1. Classification (NCBI taxonomy): domain Bacteria; kingdom Pseudomonadati; phylum Pseudomonadota; class Alphaproteobacteria; order Acetobacterales; family Acetobacteraceae; genus Acetobacter; species Acetobacter sp. DmW_136. The sequence continues at coordinate 67,685 of NZ_VHON01000027.1, read as the reverse complement.
ACACGCGCGCATATTCTGGAATCCGCTGCTATTTCCATAGATGTGTTCCGCACCCGAAAAGCCGCTAAAACCGCCGCAACAGGCACCTGATTTCCTCTCACGGAAACTCACGAAAACCTCAGCGCTACAGGTCGGATTTACAGAGCGGAACACCTCTGCATTTTCAGATAATATATTATGTTGCAAATCATATATTATCATGCAAGGAGGGAATAATCATTATGAAGCCAAAACTACCTGCACACTCGGCAGGCCCGGTTCTGGCTCACCAATCCGGAATGAAAAGCCCATGTCATCCACAGACACGTTCGCTCCTGATTTTGCATCCCGCACCCCACTTCGGCAGGCTATTATTGAAGCCATGCGCCGCCCCGAAGCCCAGTGTGTGGAAACCCTGACACCAGATGCCACATTAACAGAGGCCGAAAACGGCAGCGTAGCCACTATGGCCTCTCAACTGGCCGAGGCCCTGCGTGCACGCCGCAGCCCGGGGCTGGTGGAAACGCTGGTGCAGGAATTCTCTCTTTCCTCCACCGAGGGCGTGGCCCTGATGTGTCTGGCCGAAGCGCTGCTGCGTATTCCCGACATGGCCACGCGCGATGCGCTGATTCAGGACAAGATTGGTGAAAGCAACTGGCTTTCTCATGTTGCGCGCGGCAAGCCTTTGTTTGCCAACGCTGCCGCATGGGGGCTGGCGCTTACCGGCAAACTTGTAACCGGTCATGATGAAGGCACGCTTGCCAGCTCTCTGCTCAACTTTGCAGAACGCACATCCAAACCCATTATCCGCAAGGCCGTAGATGCCGCCATGCGCCTGATGGGCGAACAGTTTGTGCTGGGCCAGACTATTGATCAGGCCCGTAAGAACAGCGCCAAGCTGGAAGCTATCGGTTTTTCCTATTCCTACGATATGCTGGGCGAAGCGGCGTTTACCGCGCATGATGCCGAACGCTACCGGCAGGATTACATCAACGCCATTAACACCATTGGCCGCAGCGCAACCGGCAACAATGTGTATGACCGGCCCGGCATTTCCATCAAACTCTCCGCCCTACACCCACGCTATGCCCGCGCGCAGCATGACCGCGTTATGGGTGAACTGCTGCCAGTTGTGCAGGAACTTACGCTGCTGGCCCGCAAATACGATATCGGCCTGAACATTGATGCGGAAGAAACAGAACGTTTGGATGTTTCTTTAGATATTCTAGAAGCCCTGTGCGCCACACCGGGGTTGGAAGGCTGGAACGGCATTGGGTTTGTCGTGCAGGCTTACGGCAAACGCTGCCCGTATGTGCTGGATTACATTATTGATCTGGCCAAACGCAGCAACCGCCGCATTATGGTGCGTTTGGTAAAAGGCGCTTACTGGGATAGCGAAATCAAGAAGGCACAGGTTGAGGGCATGGCGGATTTTCCCGTTTATACCCGCAAGTGCCACACAGATATCAGCTACATTGCCTGTGCCCGCAAACTGCTGAACGCGCGTGATGTCATTTTTCCGCAGTTTGCCACACATAACGCTCGCACGCTTTCCACCATTTACACTTTGGCAGGCGAACAATTCGCGCTTGGCTCTTACGAATTCCAGTGCCTGCATGGCATGGGTGAACCGCTATACAAACAGGTTGTGGGGGCAGACAAGTTCAATCGTCCGTGCCGCATTTATGCACCTGTTGGCACGCATGAAACCCTGCTGGCTTACCTTGTGCGCCGCTTGCTGGAAAACGGTGCAAACTCCTCCTTTGTCAACCAGATTGGAGATAGCGCCATTCCGCTGTCATCCCTGATTGAAAACCCCATTGATGTGGCCCGCCGTTATACACCTTACGGCGCACCGCACACAGAAATCCGCAACCCGCGTGATCTGTTTGCGCCCGAACGCACCAATTCCGCAGGGGTAGATCTGGCGGATGACAAAGTGCTGTCTGCACTGGCCGCCGGTATTAAAGATGCCCCGCAAACGTGGGAAGCCACGCCAATGGTTGTGGGTGTAAAAAAGAAAGGCACTTTCCGCCCTGTTACCAACCCGGCAGACCGCCGCGATGTCGTGGGCAAAGTGTCTTACGCCACGCCAGATGTTGTAACAAAAGCTGTAGATGCCGCACAAAAAGGCCAGCAGGATTGGGCTAACCGCAGCCCGGCAGAACGTGCAGACATTCTGCAAAAAGCCTCTGACATTCTGGAAGAACGCACAGATGATCTTCTGGCGCTTCTGGGGCGTGAAGCCGGAAAATCCCTCCCCAACGCAGTGGCGGAAGTGCGCGAGGCTGTAGACTTTCTGCGTTATTACGGTGCCACTATCCGGCGGGATTTTGATAACACCACCCACAAGCCGCTAGGTATTGTGACCTGCATTAGCCCGTGGAACTTCCCGCTGGCCATCTTTATCGGCCAGATTGCCGCGGCCCTTGCGGCTGGCAACGTTGTGCTGGCCAAACCGGCAGAAGAAACACCACTTGTTGCCGCCGTGGCCGTAGGCATTTTGCAAGAAGCAGGCGTACCTCCCTCAGCCCTGCAACTGCTCACGGGGGAAGGTGACGTAGGCGCTGCTGCCGTGGCGGATGAGCGCGTAATGGGTGTGATGTTCACGGGTTCCACCACCGTAGCGCAGATTATCAACCGCCAGCTTCTGGAACGCCGCACAGCCACCGGCCAGCCTGTGCCATTTGTGGCCGAAACTGGCGGCCAGAACGCCATGATTGTGGATTCCTCCGCACTGGCAGAACAGGTTGTGGCCGATGTTCTGGCCTCGGCTTTTGATAGTGCGGGCCAGCGCTGCTCCGCACTGCGCGTTCTGTGTGTGCAGGAAGATTGTGCAGACCACATTCTGGCCATGCTGCGTGGCGCTATGCGCGAACTGCGCATTGGCAACCCCGCGCATCTTTCCTGCGATGTCGGCCCGGTGATTACCGAAGAAGCCGCAGCCAACATTACCGCACACGTTAACGCCTTTAAGGCCCGCAAGGCTCCGGTTATGGCGCTGCCTGTGCCAGAAGCCTGCGCCAACGGCAGCTACGTGCCACCCACGCTGATTGAGGTGCTGAACATTCGGGAAATTGGGCCAGAAGTATTTGGCCCCGTGCTGCATGTTCTGCGTTTCCAGCGTGACAAGTTGGAAGAACTGCTGCTGGAAATTAACGATACCGGCTACGGGCTGACATTCGGCCTGCATACCCGGTTGGATTCCACAATCAAAAGCGTGCTTTCACAAGTTGAGGCTGGCAACCTTTACGTCAATCGCAACACCATTGGCGCAGTTGTGGGTGTGCAGCCTTTTGGCGGACGTGGCCTTTCTGGCACCGGCCCCAAGGCAGGCGGCCCGCTTATTCTGCGCCGTCTGTTATCCGCAGCGCCAACCGTGGCGCAGATTGTGCGTGGCCGCACCACACCAGAAATGGCGCAGTGGACAGACTGGCTGCGTGAAAAGGGTGAAAGCAAAGCCGCGCAGGTTGCTGGCCATCTGGCACGCCTACCGCTGGTGGGTGGAGAAATCACCTTGCCCGGCCCAGTGGGGGAACTGAACATCTACCGCCTGAGCGCACGTGGCAATGTGCTATGTGTGCCCATTACGCTGGCCGGATTGTATGATCAGGTCTCTCTGGCGCTGGCTGGTGGCAATACGGCACTGGTACTGGCCGAAGAAGAACTGACCGAATGGTTGGACAGACTACCAGATATTCTGCGCCAAGCTATTCGCCCGGTTGCCAGTGCAACGGCCCTGCCCTGCTCCATCCTGCTGGGAGAGGACGATAACGCCATTTTCCGCAGTGCGCGCAAAACACTGGCCGAAGCCAATGGCCCCATTGTTTCTGCCTTTGTAACAGGCCAGACATTGCCTTCTGTTGAAGTGGTGCTGGAGGAGCAGTCTCGTAGCATCAACACCACCGCAGCGGGCGGCAATGCCAGCCTGATGACGCTGAACTAATTAGCCTGCGCTTTACAAACCAAGCCCTCGGCGTTTTTGTGCGCCGGGGGTTTTGTTTGTACGGCTGTGCCACCTGTTTGGGGCATGGCACCTCTTACAAGAGATCATCTTTTCGTGAGCGGAGATGATGATATAACGCGCATCCTTCTATTACAAAACGCGTATAAAGCCCCTCTTTTCATTCTTTTTCTTTAGAGGAGAAATCATGACAGCCCGTACGGGACATGATGCCAAGCTGGTTATTGCCATTCTGCTGGTAACAATGGCAATGGGCATGCTGGATGCCATATCCCTACTGCATCTGAAGATTTTTGCAGGATATATGACAGCCACCATTATTCTTATGGCTGTTAATATTGCCACTTCTCAGGCCATTGTTCTTTCTGGTCTGGAAGCCATTGCCTGCTACTTTACGGGGGCCGTTATTGGTGGCCGCCTGGTGCGGCGTGAGCGCCATACGCGCCTTGTGGTGGGGGACATTCTGTTAGGCGTTGGCTGCCTTGTAGGGCTGGCCGCATTTGTATGGTGTGCGCACATTAACGGCGGCATTTACATTACGCTGGGTATGCTCTCGCTTGCCATGGGGCTGCAAACTTCTGCCACACGCCATGCCAAACTGCCAGATATGGTGTTGCCAGCCGCTACAATGGTGCTGCATGGGCTGGCCCATAACAGCACAGTGGCCGGTGGCACAAATTCTGGCACATGGCGCAGATTAGCCGCTATTGCCAGCCTGTTTGTAGGTGCTGTTATTGGCACGCTGGTTTCTGATAAAAATGTTGGAATTGGTATTGCCGCAGCCGGTATGACCATTTTTGCGGCGGGTGGCCTGCTGCATTGGCGCCGCCACCCTCTTGCGCTGCATCTGGATAAACTGAGTATTCCCTAAACTGCGGGAATACTCAGTTAAACGTAAAGTTCAGCCAGCTTTTTTGTTATTGGTGGCAAAGTAAACGGCCATAAGGTAGCACACCACCGTGCTGCCCATGGTTGCCAGAGCCGTCATCCGTTCGGATGGGTTCAGCAGCATAGCCACAAATACCAGCACCACACCGGCCAGCGTAACGTAATTGCACAGCGGAAAAAGCGGCAACGTGTAATTTTCTGCCTCTGTGCCAGCCTGCCGTGCTGCCCGGCGCGTCACAATGTAAGATGTTACAATCAGGCTGTAGATCAACAGAATAACGCCACCACTACAGTTTAACAGGAAGGCAAAGATGGTGCCCGGTGCAAGAATGGATGAGAAAGCCACCAACGTACCCGCCACACTGCTAACGATAATGGCCTTACGCGGCACAACAGCAGCCGAACTCCGCGCCAGAAACGCCGGGGCATCACCCTGAGCAGCCAGCTCTGTCAGAATACGCGATGTAATATACATGGCGGAGTTCAGACAGGATAAAATGGCGCTTAGCACCACAATGCGCATCAGCAGCCCCGCGCCCGGCACGCCCATAACATCCATAGCCGCCACAAAAGGTGACTTGCCAGCTACAATGTTTGTCCACGGCACCACAATCAGGATCATACCCACGGCGGCTACGTAAAACAGTGTAATACGGCGGCCAAGGCTGCGGGTTACGCGGGCCACATTTTTACCCGGCTCTGGAGATTCAGCCGCTGCCACTGTGGCAATTTCCGAACCCATCATGGTGAACAAAATGGTGGGAATAATAGAAAGGAGCGCCACAGTACCATGCGGAAAAAGCCCGCCATGCCCCAGCAGGTTTTCCTTTACAGAAACGCCGGGCCCAAACACATGCGCCGCATATAAAAGAGAAATAGCAATAAAGGCGATAATGCTGAAAACCTTAATGGCAGAAAGCCAGAATTCACATTCACCAAAAACACGGGGGGCAGCAAAGTTGATCAGTTTAAGAATAAGAATCAGCACAATAGAAAGCAGCCAAACCGGCAGATGTACCCAATCCTGTAACAACATGGCGCCGGCTATGGCCTCACTGCCCAACACCACCACCCAGAAGAACCAGTAAAGCCACCCAGCGGTAAAGCCCACCTTATCTCCATGTGCGGCGCGAATATATTCCACAAAGGACCCACGCCCGGGGTCCGCCACAACCATTTCCCCCAGCATGCGCATCACCAGGATAACCAGAAATCCTACCAGCAGAAACGCCAGCAGAACCGCAGGCCCTGTTGCTGCAATGGCAGCGCCACTGCCAACAAACAGACCAGCCCCAATAGTGCCACCCAAAGCGATCATGGCAATGTGGCGATTACGCAGCCCGTCTGCAGGTTTTCCCGCAGGGAGGGTTGTCGGTTCGGGCATCAGGAAATCCTTTGTTCTTGTTATCCTGTAAGTGTTTCTACCCCAAAACGTTTTGTTTTGGGAAATCTTCGTTAAAAATGCTTGTAAAAATAGGCTTCCAGCACGCCTGCATGCCGCCCGATATTGTGCATGCGATACCCCGTTGGCACCCCTGCACGAGAAAGCGCACGCCCTGCCGGGCCACTAAAGGCCGTGCCTGCGGCAACAGCGGCTGATGTGGTTTCATCCAGCATATATTCGGCCGTAAAATCCACTTCGTTTGAAACATGGCGGCCCACGTTCTTCAGCCCCATGCCAGAGGGATACAGCAAGGAGAGATCGTAAAAATGCACACCCAGCTTAAGCTCATCCTTTTTACGAAACAGGTGCACCGGTGGCGTGCCTGTTAAATCAAACTGGTGCACTTCCAGATCAGAAAGTGGGGCCAGATACATGCCCACAATTTCACCCGGCCAGTAACCGCCATAGGTGTAGCGCTTACCATCGTACAAAAAGAACGTATCGTAATTGCGCTTAACCGAACCTTCGGCATTTTTGCCGCCGCCAAAGCGCGTGTACCGATAAAACAGATGCGGCTTCCACGGCAGCATGGAAAACGTATAGCCCGGCTCGAAAAACATGCCGTAGGCTTCTACAGATTTGTAGCCATTGCCTGGGTGGCTGTTCTGCTCGGATACAAAGTTGCCATAGAACGTAAAGTTCTTGGAAATTCCCAACGCCTTAACGGGAAACAACGTGCCGCCCCAGCTTAGAGCCGCCACGTTCATGCCGTTACGATCTGCACGCGTGGAATAATCGTAATGAGATGACCCATCTGCATCGCGCACATGGAAGTAGGTTAACGTTACATACGCAGCACGATCTGCATATGTAGAACCCCCATGCCCACCGGGTTTGTTCTTGAACCAAGATACATCAAACCCAACAAACTTGGTTTTGGGGCGGTCATACCCGCGGTCAATGTCGTTATCGGAATTGCTTTCCAACATAAAAACATCCCCACGCACGGAATCACCTTCCAGCTTGATCACGCCGGGGCCAGAAAACGCATATCGCGGTGCATACCACCATGCACCTCTATCACCCGCGCTGTAGGTGCCTTTACCAATCAGGAAGCCATCATCCACCGCAAAGGCCTGCCTGCCGCCCAGCACCGTAAGAATCTGGTTGCCACCTGCCATCTTTAACGGCACTTCTACGCCCAGATTGGCTTCTTCCAGATAAATGGAACGCGGCGTGCCAGATGTTTGAGAAACTTCTTCCGCATCACCATCACCCAACGTGGTGGCGCCAATGGCAGATGCCTTGCCAATAACGGTAAAGCCCCAGCCTGTTTGCCAAGACCCCATGAGCATAGGCTTGCCGTAAAATTCGCCATATGTGCTGTTTTTATGCCGCACTAAAGCGCCGGAAGATTTGGTGCCATAAGACCCTGCGCCAAAGTTGGTATTGGGCAGGAAAAAAGCAGACCCACCAATATCCAGCGCACCCTGAAGGGTGATCCCCTTAACGGAAACAAGCGTTTGTTCTGCCCGCACTTCCTCTGGAGCGGCAAAAGCAGCCAGACCAAGCGCTACCAAAGAACAGCTTGCCTTAACAAACCCGCGAGACCCACGGCACACTGAAGTGGCATGAGAGCGCGCATGCCGGACAAAGGAATTATTCATCATCAGCCCGCGCCTGCATGAAGTTGAAACCCAGACGCACACGCACAAAAAAAGCGATAAAGCCGTTTCTGTACAAAAATGATATCCTGCATCAGATATGCCACGTGCAGAGGATCTCCTTGTTGCAATCTGTTACGGGACAGATATGTATTGCATATACACACCTCTTTTTATAATCATCACACAACAATATATGATATTCAAGAGATTATAATAAAAAAATCTGAATCTTTTTTACTTCTATATTTTGTATAATCAAGATGTATTGTTAAATAATAAAAAGAGTATTTTGTATTTCTTTCATGTATTCCAAAACAAAGAATGCTTACCATATCGGATGTGAAACAATAATTTCATAAAAAATTATCTTGCCACATGCACAATGTACATGCGCTTGAGCACACATCTGCTTTCTTAGTGTGGTTTGATTCTATGCGCGATATGTATAATTCTTTGTATTAAAAAGAAAGAACCATATATACTATATTAAAAATTTGAGAATTGCAGTTATTTTCATGAATATATTTTTATATATTTATATTGATTTTCTTATTTAGTAAAAAACTTTAAATAATATGATACATATATATTGCTCTCACACCAAAAATCGGAACAAGTAACGCTTTACACATTCCCATGCCGCAAACACTTGGTCATTCTGGAAGAGCAAAGAAGCCATGCCCTGTTCCAATGTTTTATGGCCGCATGACACCAACATTAAAACAGGGCATTCCCACATTACTGCGGCATGCTTGGGTATTTTACGGGCACGTGTTCAGATATACCGCCATCCCACACACCACCTTTGGTGGTATCCGGCGTATCCGGGTCTTCCACCTTTACCTTCTTGGCTGCCCCACCATCCCATACACCGCCTTTGGTTGTATCGGGCTGATCCGGGTTTTTGACCTCAACATGTCTTGAGACACCACCATCCCATGTGGCTGCAGAAGCACTCTGTACAAACCCGAGGCCAAGAACAGCGACACACATATAAAGTGTCTTTTTCATTTCTCTCTCCTCGTTTAACAAAACTGTAACAGAATGTATTTTTTATTTGTTTATTTTCAACACGAGTACTGTGCATTCTCCGTATATCTGCTCTTTAAAAAGCAGTAATCGTAAGCAGCTCCGCGCAGCCATATCGCCACAAAAAAGGAACCCAAAAGAGTTCCTTGTTCAGGATTTATCTTGTGTAGAGAACATATTTTGCGAAATAAGTACCTTCTCATATCCATTGGAAGAACAACGGCTGACCACCCACCAGCACGGTATATCGTGCTACTAGCTGAGGCTCGCAATTTATTGATTTATTTGTTTTCGGGAAGTTGGAGCGGATGAAGGGAATCGAACCCTCGTATGCAGCTTGGGAAGCTGCCGTTCTACCATTGAACTACATCCGCATCTTTATGGCGCGCACTATATCGATACATCTTACAAAAAGCAACGTGTCAGTTTCACTCGGCTTCCATTTCCGCGCTCACCAGATCGGAAATATGGCCGATTTCGCGCAGATGCAGCCCCTCCGGCGGCCGAGAGCGCGTATTACCGCGTGCAATGCGCCGGGGCAGCACGGCACGGTCGAACCCCAGCTTGGCGGCTTCCTTCAAACGGGCATCAGCCTGCGCCACCTGCCGCACTTCGCCAGAAAGACCTACCTCGCCAAAATAAACCTCTCCAGGGCTGGTGGGCACGCCGCTGGCGGCAGAAACCAGAGCCGCTGCCACGGCCAGATCTGCCGCAGGTTCCGCCACTTTCAAACCCCCAGCTACGTTCAGATACACGTCCATACCAGAAAGTTTGAGCCCGCAGCGTGTTTCCAGCACAGCCAGCAACATAGAAAGGCGGCCTGTATCCCACCCCACCACGGCGCGGCGTGGTGCGCCATCTCCGCTTTTAGGGGCCAGTAGCGCCTGCACTTCCAACAAAACGGGGCGCGTGCCCTCTAGCCCGGCAAACACGGCAGACCCAGCAATATTGCCCCGCCGTTCGGCCAGAAACAGAGCAGATGGGTTGCTGACTTCCTCCAGCCCGCGGTCTGTCATGGCAAACACGCCAATTTCATCTGTTGCGCCGTAGCGGTTTTTGGCCGCACGTAAAATACGAAACTGGTGGCCTCTATCGCCTTCAAAATACATCACGGCATCTACCATGTGCTCCAACACACGCGGGCCTGCCAGCGCACCTTCCTTGGTGACATGCCCCACCAGAATAAGGCTGAAACCCCGGCGCTTGGCCGCGCGTATCAGCTCAAACGCACAGGCCCGCACCTGAGAGACCGTGCCCGGTGCGCTATCTATGGTTTCCAGCCACATGGTTTGGATAGAATCAATCACCACCGCCCGGACATCGGGTTCGGCTTCCAGCGTGGCCACAATATCTGCCACGTTAATAGATGCTGCCAGATCCAGCTTGGCCCCGGCCACACCTAAGCGTTGCGCCCGCAGGCGGATCTGATCTACCGCTTCTTCACCAGAAATATACAGCACTCGCTCGCCCTTGCCTGCCAGTTTGCTGGCGGCCTGAAGCAGCAGGGTGGATTTGCCTATGCCGGGGTCTCCCCCCACAAGCACAACAGAGGCAGGCACAAGGCCACCGCCTAAAACCCGATCAAGCTCTGCAATACCTGTTTGGGTGCGCGGTGGAAGTTTGATCTCCCCTTCCAGCGCCTGTAGCGCCACGCGCCGCCCCTTGCCGCTACGCACTGCGGCAGAGGATGCGGCCAAGGGTTCTACAGCCATTTCTTCCAGCGTGTTCCATTCACCGCAGGCATCGCACTGCCCTGCCCATTTGGCATGTACAGCGCCACAGTTGGTGCAAACATAGGTGCGGGAAGGTTTTTTAGCCATCAGGCAAGCTCTTGTGCTATCCAGTTCATGCCCTTGATGTGGAATAAAACGGGAACAAACTCAAGGGCTCGCGGAAACTGTTTTTTATGCGTAGCCCAATTGCGCGTTCAGATCGGCCATGCCGGATTTATGGAAATACGCTTCAAACACATCACACCACGGGTCTGGCTGCTGCCGAACCTTGCCCGAAAATGTTGGGGTGCGTGCACCATATGTCTGCACAAACGCGGCAGACAGGCGCTGCGTGAACTCTGGATTGATGGCCTGCAATTTTTCAATATTATGCGGCTGCAAATCACCCTGCTTCAGGCTTTCATAACGCAGCACAATACTTTGGGGTGATGTATCAGCAAGCATCATGCGGGCCATCTGGCGCACATGCTCCAGCCCACGTTCATGCTCTACAGCTAAAAAGGCCGCCACGCGGGCATCGCCTTCCTGCTCACGCCAGAATTGGCCCAGAAAATCATCTGGCTCAGGCGGGATCATGTATAGCAAAAAGCGGAACATGCTTTTCATGATATCACGCAGGTTCCGCACAACAGAAAGCACCACAACGCCTTGGCTGCGCACATGGTCTATTACGTGCTGAAAATCACAATGCGCCACAACGTGCCCACCTTGCAGCGTGGCTGTTACCAGATCCAGCGGGCAATACAGCCGCACGCTTTCGGGCATAATGTGCACACGTTCATCCGGCAGGCCACGGTAATCATCCACCACATCCTCTCCACCCAGATGCAGGCGGTGGGAAGGACAGCCTGCCGCCTTTAACGCAGCTTCCACATAATACGTGCCTGCCTTGGGAATGGTGTTAACCATAACGGGCGGCAGGCCCGGTGTTTCACACGTGTTTGTTGTTATCAGGGTGTTAAGATACAGGGGGTATCTGCGGCCTTCTACTGTGCCAGCCCACCCGTTTCCCGTTCGATGATACCGGCTGCTCACCTGCCCCTGCATATTCAGCAGGCACAGCTCCTCTCCATCCATACGCCATGTATGTTCGTTTTCGTGCCGATACCCGTAAAGCTGCCCATCGGGCAGAAAGACAACCTTGCCGTAATTGGTGGTGCAAGGAGACCCAAATACAAAAACAGAACGGGAAACATCATCCATAATTGAACACCCCTATAGAGTGCCATTGTGCAAAATGGCAGGGGGGTGTTTGCCACCTCTGTTCATAAATTTAAACAAATATTTATTATTGCAAGACCACCATCCCCCAGCCCCACCACACAACGATGCTTTGACGAACCCGCCCGCACAGGTTACGGCTCTGGAACTGCCTTTTCACACTTCAGCAGGAACGGACAGTCCACACTCATGGACATGGTGCTTGATCTTGTGGCCCGCCTTGGCCGCGCTACACTTTCCCTTATTCGCGCGGCGGGGGCTTTGGCCCTGTTTGCGGCTTCTGGGCTTTCGCACATTGTGCGCCCCCCGTTTTACGGCCGGGTATTTTTATCCACTTTTTTAGAAACGGGCTTTTTCTCTCTGCCTGTTGTAGCCCTTACGGCGCTATTTTCTGGCGGGGTAATTGCGCTGCAATCCTATACCGGGTTTGCACAATACCACGCCCAAAGCGCCATTGCCGGTATTGTGGTGCTGGCCGTTACGCGTGAACTGGGGCCTGTGCTGGCGGGCCTTATGGTAGCAGGCCGCGTAGGTGCCGCCATGGCTGCCCAAATTGGCACCATGCGCGTAACAGACCAGATAGACGCGCTTACAACCCTTTCCACCAACCCCATGAAGTATCTGGTTGCCCCACGTCTGCTGGCCGGGCTGATTGCCCTGCCCCTGCTGGTGTTGGTGGCAGACATACTGGGCGTTGCGGGTGGCTTTACTGTAGCGGTGGTGAAGCTGGGCTTTTCTGCCCCTGCTTACATTACAGCCACGCTCAACTCTCTTAAGGCCATTGATGTCACGGTGGGGTTGGTAAAAGCGGCGCTGTTTGGGTTCCTTATTGCGCTGATGGGCTGCTATTACGGCTACAACAGCAAAGGCGGGGCAGAAGGTGTGGGCTCTGCCACAACAGCCGCGGTGGTGGCGGCCTCCATCATGCTGCTGGCCTTTGATTACCTGCTGACAGACCTGTTCTTTTCACAATGAGCCAGACCATGACAGGCACCACGCCTAAAATCCGTATTCGAGACCTGCACAAATCCTTCGGCACCAAAAAGGTGTTGGATGGTGTTTCCATGGATGTTGCGCAAGGCACATCCTTTGTTGTTATCGGCGGATCTGGCTCGGGCAAATCCGTGCTGCTGCGCTGTATTCTGGGGCTGATTACGCCAGATTCCGGCATTATTGAAATTGATGGCGAAAACGTTCTGGCCGCTCCGGAAAAACGGCGTGAAAAACTGCGCAGCGAAATTGGCATGCTCTTCCAGAACGCCGCGCTGTTTGACAGTTTGACCGTATGGGAAAACGTTACCTTCGGGCTACTGGCCCTGCATAAGATCACCCGCAAGAATGCCCGCAACCATGCAGGCACCATTCTGGCGCAGGTGGGGCTTGATCCTTCTGTAGGGGATTTATACCCCTCCGAACTTTCTGGCGGCATGCAAAAGCGGGTGGGCCTGGCCCGCGCCATTGCCGCCCAGCCAAATATTCTGTTTTTTGATGAACCCACCACTGGGCTAGACCCCATTATGGGCGCGGTCATTGATGGGCTGATTGTAGATTGCGTGAAAAAACTGGGCTCCACCGCCATTGCCATTACGCATGATATGGCCTCTGCCCAACGCATTGGGGATGAAGCCGCCATGCTCTACAAAGGCAAGTTGATCTGGCAGGGCGCGGCATCTTCCCTCATGAACAGCGGCAACCCGTATGTAGATCAGTTCACACACGGGCGGCGTGAAGGGCCCATCAGCATGGAATTGCGGCGTTAATCATACTTGGCTGCAATCTCCACTTGCCCGCGCTGCCCTGCAATGAGATAGAAAAAGCAGACAAAACGGGTAAGGGATATTCGGTAAGATGAAACGCGCGGTTCTGCTGCTAGCCTGCACCTTGGGACTATCCGCCTGTGGCATGTTCAGCTCCAGCGAACCAAAGCATCTGACCACAGCCGCTCAGTGGGAAAAATACGGGTATCATGATCACCTGAAAACTGGTGATGACGACTAACCCCACCGCTTTTCCGATAAGTTAATTTTCACCCCTACCGCTGCTGATGGCAGGGGTTTGCCTGTTGGAATGTGCACAGCATATATGCTGCCTGCACAAAACAGAAACTTGCACATACTCTCCTTATAACACCACGCTGCTTGCTTAAAAGTGGCGCAACCCCCTCTTGCGCCGCTACGTTACGGACATAAGGGTTATTTTTTCCAGACACCTGAAACACAAGGTTTTCTGATGCGTTTGAAGCGGTTCTGTTCTTTTTTTCTATCGTGCTTTGTACTCACGCAGGGTGCCGTGCTTTTTGGCACCAGTTCCCCCCTTCTGGCAGCAGATACAGAAAATGCACCAGTTACAGCACCGGCCCCAACAACCCTTATTACCAATACTGCGGATATTGTTAGTAACAGCACGCTGGAAAGTATTGGCACAGAAATAAGCGCCATTTACCAAAGCAGCCAGCAGGAAAGAAGCAACGGCCAAAGCACAACAGAGCTTGCCACCCTGCTGCGCCGCGCCAATGCTGTGGCCACGCAAACAGATACCCTGCAAGCCCGCCTAAAACCCTATCAGGCGGTTTATCAGAACTTTCTGGATATTCTGGGCAAACCACCGGGCAAGGATGACCCCGCAGAACCGGCCTCCATTACCGAGCAGCGCACGCTTCTGCTCAAAAAGCAGCAGGATATCAATTCCCGCATGACGCGGCTTAAGCTGTATCAGGTAGAAGCCCAACAGCTTGTAAGTGAACTGCGCCAACATGGCACTGCCATACAGCAAGCCACCTTATGGCAGCGCTTTCCTTCACCGCTTGGGGTCAACTTCTGGTCTCAGTTTACCAGCCATTTCCATGCAGACACCACACGGTTCAGCGCTCTAGGGGGTGAAGCCCTTGGGGTGCTGGGGGTAGCTTTTGCTGGCAAGCGCATTTTTATTTCTCTGGGTGGCATAGCACTTTCCGCCTTGCTTCTGGTGGGGTGGTTTTTCTCACACGGGATTATCCGCCGGGTGGTAGTGCGTTTTTTGCCTGCGGGGCGTATCCGCCCCATTATTGCAACTCTTATTTGTGGTGTGCTCAGCCTGCTGGCTTGGGGCTTTTCCTTTCAGATGGTGTGGAGCGTTCTAGCCTTTGATAACTCTGCGCTGGATGAAGATTTAAGCACGCTTGGCAGTATGATGGGCGCGCAGTTTCCGCTTTGCGGGCTTGTGATTGAACTGGGGTTTTGCCTGCTTTCGCGCCATCCGGAATGGCGTATCTTTCCGATATCGGACGCCATTGCGCGTAATTTACGGCTGTTTCCGCTCTGGTTGGCTGGCGCGCTTATTATGCGCGGGTTCCTGCGTTATATTGATACGCAAAGCGGCATTTCCATGCTGTCCGTACAATTGATGGATGGCCTGTATGTGTTGGCTGTAAGCCCCCTGCTATTTGCCATTCCGCGGGAATTGCGCATTTCCGATCAAACAGAAGATGCCCTCAGCCAACCTTCCCGCACTCAGTTTTTAATCAGTCTGGCTATGGGCATTTCCATTATCTGCTGGTTGGCTGTTTTTTCTGGCTACATTCCGCTGGCTTATACCATCATCTCATGGATAAGCATGATGGCTATCAGCATGACGGGCCTTTTGCTGCTTTCTCTTTTGGTTACGGCTATGGCCAGCACGCTTTTTCCGGCCAGTGCACCTTTGGGGCGGCATTTGGTAGAACTGGGCCTGCCCCCACGGCTTGTAAACCAGATGTGTGTGGTGGTGCCCGGTATTGTAAATGTGCTGTTATTGGCCGTGGCTTATGCCGTTGCCACCAGCGGCGATGGGTTTGACCCACAGCAGATATGGCACCAGCTTTACTGGCTGTTTCATGGTCAGGCCAGCACAGATGGTTCCCACATCTCTCTGGATGCCATTTTGCTGTGCGCTGTGTTGCCGGTGGTGGGCTATTACACCATCAACATTTTAAAATCTTGGTTCAAGCAAAGGTTTTTCCCCACTACACGGTTGGATATCGGAGCGCAGGCCTCTATCCTGAGTATTCTAAGCTATGCAGCATGGATTTTAGTTGGCCTTAGCATGCTGGCGGTGCTGGGCGTTACCGTTAAAAGCATGACATGGGTTGTTAGCGCGCTTTCTGTGGGCATTGGCTTTGGCTTGCAATCCATTGTGCAAAACTTTGTTTCGGGCATTATCCTTATGGCCGAACGCCCGGTTTCCATTGGGGATGTTGTTACTATTGCGGGCGTTACCGGCACGGTGGAACGCATTAGCGTACGCTCTACCGATATCCGGCTAGAGGACAAATCCACCATGATTGTCCCTAACTCGCAGTTTATTACCTCGGCGGTTAAAAACGCTACACGGGCACAAAAGCCCGGTGTGTTTACCATAGAACTCAACCTGCCATTTGCATCTGATCTGGATAAAGCCATGGATGTCATGGCTCGCACTCTGGCCGCGTGCAAGGATGTGGATGAAAGCGTGCAGCCAAGTGTCAGCATGTCTTCTGTATCTGATGGCTCTGCCCTGCTGATTGGATCTGCCAAGGCCGCAAATGGCACAGACATAAAAGTTGTGCGCAGTGCTGCTCTTTTTGAAATCTGGAAGGCGTTTCAGGAAAACAAGATCCCGGTTACGGTGCGGCAAAACCTGATAACCGTTTAACAAGGCCACTCTATTCCTGCGGGCCACCTGTATGGCCCGCAGAAACCCTGCCACGTTGTGTTTTAGGAAAAACGCTGGCGCAATATATCTCTACGTTCGTGCAGTGGCACATACGCCACCACACAACAAGCGTGAGAACTTTTTAAAGTTACGTGGATATTAGAAAGTTTTTACTAAAAAGGCCCCAGCATGCGGGGCCTTTTTAACAGGTTTAATGATCCTGATGAATGGTATCCAAATCTGCAAAGCGCGTGTATTCGCCTTCGAAAAACAGATTGATGGTGCCCGTGGGGCCATGACGCTGCTTTTCCAAAATAAGCTCGGCTTTGTTGTGCACCAAGCTCATCTTGCGCTGCCATTCATCCATCGCCACGGAGTATTTCTCCATAGATTCAAAAGCTGTTTCCTTGGGCATACGCTGTTGCAGGTAATATTCATCACGGTACACAAACATCACCGCATCGGCGTCCTGCTCAATAGATCCGGATTCACGCAAATCCGACAGCATGGGCCGCTTGTCTTCTCGGCTTTCCACCTGACGGGAAAGCTGGGAAAGCGCAATAACTGGCACTTCCAGTTCCTTGGCAATGGCTTTAAGCCCCTGCGTGATCATGGAAATTTCCAACACACGGCTTTCTGGGCGGGTGCCAACAGATGGCCGCATAAGCTGGAGGTAATCCACCACCACAAGGCACAGGCCCTGCGTACGCTTTAACCTACGGCAGCGTGTGCGCATGGCGGAAAGGGAAATAGCTGGCGTATCATCAATCACCAACGGCAGACGGGCCAGTTCGTGGCTGACACGCACAAAGCGGTCAAACTCCTTCTGCCCAATATCACCACGGCGGATACGCTCGCCCGAAACCTCCGCCTGTTCAGACAAAATACGGGTGGCCAACTGCTCTGCCGACATTTCGAGCGAGAAAATAGCCACCGCCCCTTTGGGCTTTTCTCCTGTTTCCTCAGCATCATCCATAATGGCGCGTGCGGCGGAAAAGGCCATTTTAGTTGCCAGCGCCGTTTTCCCCATAGCAGGACGCCCGGCCAGAATCAGCAAGTCCGATGGATGCAGCCCACCTGTTTTTTTATCCAGATCGCGCAAGCCAGATGTCAGGCCTGTAACGTGGCCTTCATTCTGGAAGGCTTGGGCTGCAACAGAAATGGCCCCGCTCAGCGCCTTGTTGAAGGAAACAAAATCCCCTTCATTGCCTTTTTCCGTTGCCAGTTTGAACAGGGCTTCTTCCCCTGCCTCAATCTGATCCTGCCCGGAAAGGCCCATGGTGGTGCCAAACGCGCTGTTCACCACGTTTTCACCAATATCAATGAGCTGGCGGCGGATCCATGCATCATGAATGGTGCGGCCGTAATCCCCGGCATTGATAATCCCGACCATAGAGGACAGCAGCTTGGCCATATAGGCCATACCGCCCACACTGGCCAAAATGCCGGAATGCTCCAGCTCGGCCCGCATGGTAACAGGGTCTGCCAACTGGCCGTTTTCTATGCGCCGGGCAATGGCTTCATAAATCTGGCCATTCACGCGGTTGGCAAAATGCTCACCGGCCAAAAAGTCCGAAACACGATCATAGGCGCGGTTGTTGGTCAGCAACGCGCCAAGCAGCGCCTGTTCGGCCTCCACATTGGCCGGGGGCTGCCGAAGGGTAAGGGCCAGAAGGCTTTCGTCCTTCTGGCTGGGGGTATCTGTTGTTGTCATGCTCACAACACTGCTTGTATCAGATTCGCGCTGCTACGTCCTGCTTACACGCACATTTCCGCACAGCGTTTTTTAGGCCGATGGCACGTAGGCCCGTGCTGCCTGATCTAACGCATCATACGCCGTTACAATATGATAAAGCGAGCTACTTGGTATTTGCGTAACGGCAGGCACGCCCTGTGCGTCCAGTTGATCCAGCCATGTGCCCGTGGGGCAGCCCGTAAAATACCGATCAAGCAGATTAGTGGCCATGCGCGTAGCCCAACCTGCTTGATCCTGCGGATCATGGCACAGCGCACCACGCAAGGCCTCGCCTTGCACCCAAAGGCGGAAGGTGGGTTTAAGCACCTGCCCGTTCCGCGCAACGGCATCGCGCACCAATGCTGTTTGGGTATCTACACCATATTGATGTGCAAAATGGTATAAGCGTGCGGCCTGCGCGGTAGTATCTACACCACTTTGGCGGGCATAAGCCTGCAACAGCCAAACCCATTCAAAATGATGCCCCGGCTCGCACCACTGGCCTTCTGGCCCTGTGGCGGGTTGCCAGTCTGGCCCAAAATATTCGCCCAATGTGCCGGTGCGTTCATCCATAAAGTATTGGCTGAATAGCGCATATAACGCATGGGCCTGCGCCAGATCTGCGGCATCACCTGTGGTTTCATGCAGGGCAAGAACAGCTTCCAGCAAGTGCATATGGGGGTTTTGCTGCCGCCATGCACTATCGGCAGGCAGGGCATTCATAAACCCGCCGTTTGGCAGCGCCATAGCCTGCCCCAGCCACGCAAGCGTTTGCCGCGCCAATTCTACTGCCCGGCCTGTGCGTTCCACCCGGCCATACCATGCCAGTGCAAACAGCACGAAAGCGATATCGTACAAATCTGCACTGTCAGCCAGCACCGCGCCATCACGCGCCAGAAGCTTAACCCATCCGCCATCTGGCCTATGGGCATTGAGCAGAAACCTGAAAAGACTTTCCGCCCGTTGCGCCGCTGGCTGCCAGCCTTTTAACGCAGCCCAAGAAAACACAAAAAGCTGCCGCGCCTGCACCCTTACACGCTTGTATGGCGGCAAGGCTGGCGTGCCCTGTAAGGTCAGACACTCCTGCGCCCCCAAGGCCGCCGGGTTTTGGGGCGTGCCATCGCACCCTGTGCTGGCCCAGAAAGGCAAGGCATCATCAAACAGCCAACGCGCAAAGCGATTGCGCACGGCAATAAGCGGCAGATTTTCTGCGCCGAGCAGGTCATGCACTGTCATGCCTTGCGAATCCGCCCGATTGTAGATGTGGTGGAATGCCCTTGCTGCAAATTGGCCAGTACCAGCTTGCCCCCTGCGGCCTGCACAATATCCGCCCCCACAACCTGTTCGGGCCGGTAATCCGCCCCTTTTACCAGCACATCTGGCATAAGGGCGCGGATAAGCTCCAGCGGCGTATCTTCATCAAACGCCACCACGGCATCTACATAACGGATAGCCGCCATAACAGCCGCGCGAGATTCCAGTGAATTAACAGGCCGTGTTTCACCTTTCAGGCGGCGGACGCTGGCATCTGTGTTCAACGCCACCACCAGCCTGTCACACGCGCTCCGGGCTTCTGCCAGCAAGCTGATATGGCCGGGATGGATGATATCAAAACATCCGTTGGTAAAACCCACACGCAGGCCGCGTGCCTGCCAGCGCGCCACCTGTGCGCAAGCGACCCCTAATGGCATCAGGTGGGGCACTTCATCCGGGCCGGATTGTTCTTCCAGCTCGTGCAGAACTTCCTGAATATCAGCCGTGGCCGTGCCCAGCTTGCCCACCACCACGCCAGCCGCCGCATTGGCAACGCGCATGCCTTGCTCGAACGACATACCCGCACCAACAGCCAACGCCATAGTGGCAATAACGGTATCTCCCGCGCCGGAAACATCAAACACTTCCCGCGCACGGGCAGGCACCGCCAGCACCTCGCCCTCGCGCCGTACCAGCATCATGCCTTTTTCAGAACGAGTGGCCAAAATACCCTGCGCATCGGCCTGCGCCATCACCTTGCTGGCGGCGGCCTCTACGTGCGCTGCGGTATCCACCGGCATGCCAGAGGCTGCGGCCAGCTCCTTGGCGTTGGGGGTAATGCAGGTGGCACCTTTGTAAAGTGTGTAATCGGTGGATTTGGGATCTACAAAAACAGGCACGCCAGCTTGCCGCGCCACACGGAACAGATGAGACAGCACGATTGGGCTGCACACACCTTTACCGTAATCAGACACCACCACTGCCTGACAGCCCCCGATATGTGCATCAATCTGGCGGCACAGGGCTTCTTGCTCGGGTTCCGCCATTGGCGCGTGGCTTTCTTCATCCACCCGCACAACCTGCTGATGCGCGGCAATAAAGCGCGTTTTGCAAATTGTAGGCCGGGCCGCACTTTGCACTGTAGCATCCACCAGCCGTTTTTTTTCCGCCAACGTGGTGCGCAGGCAGGCTCCGGCCTCATCCTGACCGCTCAGCCCCACCAGAATGGCCCGCCCCCCAAGCGAGATAATGTTGCTGGCCACATTACCGGCCCCTCCGGGCATTTCTCGCCGGGAATCGAGCAACAACACAGGCACCGGGGCTTCGGGCGAAATACGATCCATGCTGCCGTATAAAAAACGGTCCAGCATGACATCACCCAAGCACAGCACGGTAATGGCAGAAAAATCCATGCTGTTCAGGCTCCAAAACTGGCAACAAAATCTAAAAGCCCTGTGCGCCTGCGGGTTTGCAAGCGTGCCGCCACCAACACAGCGCGCGCTTCTGTAATGGCACGATCCAGATCCGTATTGATAATAACGTGATCAAACTCCTGCCAATGCGAGATTTCATCCCGCGCGGCGGCCATGCGGCGGGCAATTTCATCCGGGTGGTCTGATGCCCGGCCACGCAAGCGGCGTTCCAGTTCCTCTAACGATGGCGGCAGCACAAACAGGCTCACCACATCATCGGGCAGTGCGCGGCGGATTTGCTGGTGGCCCTGCCAGTCTATGTCAAACACCATATCGTGCCCGGCGGCCAATGCGGCTTCCACCGGCGCACGGGGGGTGCCGTACCCACGGCCAAACACGGTAGCCCATTCCAGCAGTTCCCCGTTGGCGGCCATGTGCTCAAAATTTTCCATGGTGCGGAAGTGGTAATGCACGCCTTCCTTTTCCCCCGGCCTTGGCTGGCGGGTGGTAACGGAAACTGAATGCTTGAGCGCAGGCTCCGAAGCACGCAGTGCATTGGCAATGGTGGACTTACCCGCCCCAGATGGCGCAGAAATAACCAGGCACACACCGCGCCGCTGTTCTGCTCCGTTATGGTGACTCTGTGCGTTGTGCGCCATGCTGCCTTCCCTGCGTGTTCTGTCTATCCGTCTTGCGCCTTCATGCCAGAAGCCGCCATGCTATGCCATAACCACCATAAGCAAAGGCCGATCTGTAAGATGAAGCATGATACCGTTCTGATTACTGGCGCATCCTCCGGCCTTGGGCAAACACTGGCCCAAACGCTGGCCCGGCCTGGGCGCACCCTTTATCTGGGCGGCCGCAACGTACAACGGCTGAAAGAAACCGCCAAAGCCTGCATTAGCCGAGGGGCCTCCGTGCATTTGCATATTGGTGATGTGGCAAACCGTGCAGAAATGGAGACATGGATCCGCAGCACAAATGGGCTGGATCTGGTTTTGGCCTGTGCAGGCATAACGGGCGGCACCCGCAAACCGCAAACGCCCGATGGCGCACCGTATGAACCCGCGGCACAGGTTTATCGTATTTTTGAAACAGACATGATAGGCGTGCTCAACACCGTGCTGCCTGCGCTGGATGTCATGCAGCATCAACCGCGCGGAGCCGATGGCATGCGCGGGCGTATTTGCGCCATTTCTTCCGTTGCGGGCGTGGTATCTTATCCCGGCACGCCCTCTTATTCCGCAGCCAAAGCGGCAGTGGACAGGTTTATGGTGGCCACGGGTGGTGATGCCAAAAAGGCTGGTATCTTATTAAGCTCTGTTGTGTGCGGGTTTTTAGATACCCCTATGGTGGCCAAAAACGCCTTTCCCATGCCGGGTCTTACAGATGTTAACAGTGCGTGCCGCCGCATTTTGCGTGGGCTGAGCCGGAATGAGCGGCGCATTACTTTTCCGCTATGGCTGGTGGCGGGCTCCCGCTTTATGGATCTGCTCCCCATCCGGGTGGCAGAGTTCTATTACAACAATCAGCCTACAGGGGCCGCAGGGTCCATGCCCGAACCTGATCTTTCATGATACTGTAGCGCCACCCCCGCCACAGCCCCACGCCACAGGATACGCTACCCATGATACAGACACCCCCTTCAGCCCCCCAAACTGGTGGCCTGATGGAGGATCTTTCCGCCGCATCCGTAAGAGAACCCGTTCCGGCGCCGCTAAAAACCATGCCGACCGACCGGGTATTCTGGAGCCATTTTTCCCCCAATCTTGGCCCCGGCGGCTGGGTAACCGGGGCATTGCTTACGGGCATGGGGCTGGACTTTCGTACAGGTGTGGCCGCCATTATTGTTGGCAACATTATTGGCGCATTACCTGTGGCCCTTGCCGCCGCTATTGGCCCCAAAACCGGGCTAACACAAATGGAGGCTTCTCGCCGGGCCTTGGGGCAAAAAGGCCTGCGCCCTCCGGCATTTCTAAACTGGATTTATTGCGTGGGGTGGGATGCGGTTAATAACGTGCCCGCCGCTACAGCACTTATGGCGCTGCTGCTGTTGGCTGGGCTTTCCATGCCGTTCTGGCTGGCTTTGGGCATACTGGCCAGTATTCAGATGGTGGCTTCCATTTACGGGCACCATGTGGTGCAGGCCTTGCAGAAATATCTGGGCACAGTGCTGCTCGTGGTGTTTACGCTTATTGGCGTTGTGTTTGCCATAAAAGGGCAGGCTCCTCTGGCGGCGCATCATGCCGTCAGTTTTTCCACCTTTTTGTTGGCAACTGGCGTGTTGGTCAGCTTCAATTTGTCCTGGGCTTCGTATTCCTCAGATTACACGCGGTATCTGCCCGCCAATACCAGCCCCAAAAAGGTGGTGTTGCTGGCGCTGGCAGGGCTTTTGGGTTCTGCCATTCCGTTCCAGATTCTGGGGCTTATTTCTGCCGGGTCTGTGGCGGAGGCATCCCCCACAGCGGTTATTGCCTCGCTCCAGCAGGCTATGGGGCCACTTGGGGCTGTGGCTCTTGGGGCTATCGCGCTTTCATCCATTACCGGCAATTCGTTTAACGATAATACTGCCAGCTACAGTCTTATTTCCGCTGGCCTGCATGTACCACGTATTGCCGCAGCCATTCTTACAGCCAGCCTTGGTTATGTGCTGGCTGTGGCCGGTGCAGGCCGTTACACCACGCTTTATACAGATTACCTGCTGGTAACCATGTACTGGATTGCCCCGTGGATCGGCATTGTGCTGGCAGATTGGTATTTTGGAGACCGCACAGTGCACCCCATTCCACCGGGTTGGACACGTGGAGCTACTATTTTTGCCGTTGTATCCGTGCTAACCATTGCGCTGTTTTCAACCAGCAGCCTTTACACCGGCCCCGTAGCGCGCTGGCTGGGCGGGGCCGATATTGGCTATTACGTTGGCTTTTTTGCTGCGGCTTTTTGGTACGCGCTGGGCATGCCACGGCGCATCAACTCATAAAGCCCCACAGCGGCCGCTACAGATACGTTCAGGCTTTCCATTTCTCCGGGCATGTAAAGCCCGGCAATTTCATCACAGCTTTCCCGCGTTAGGCGGCGCAGGCCCTTGCCTTCCGCCCCCAACACCAAGGCCACGCGGCGGCCATCAAAACTTGCGCCATCCAGCGTGGTGCCGCCTGCATCCAGCCCTACCGTCCAGCAGCCCGCTTTTTGCAACTGCTCAATCGCGCGGGAGAGGTTGACCTCACGCACCATAGGCACAGTTTCCAACGCGCCAGATGCGGCCTTGGCCAGCACTGCCGTTTCTTCGGGCGCGTTTCTGTCCTGCACCACAAGGCAGGCCGCACCAAATGCCGCAGCCGAGCGTAAAATAGCCCCAATGTTGCGTGGGTCTGTTACCTGATCCAGCACCAGCACCGGGCCAGGGCGTTCCAGCGCTTCATCCAGCGGCATGGGGGGCAATATACGTGCCAGCAGCGCCACACCCTGATGCACCGCATCTGGCCCTAACAGATCATCCAGCCGTTGGCGTTGCACCAGTTCCGGGGTTACGCGCACATTTCGGCCAGAACGTGTGGCTTCTTCCAATGCCGGGTGGTTTTCTTCCGTTACCAGCAGGCGTTCATATACACGGCGCGGATTATTAAGGGCGGCGGCCACTGCGTGCGTGCCAAACAGCCAGCATGTGCCCGCCGGAGCCGAAGGCGCGCCTTCCCGCCCACCAGCAGAAGAAACACGAGGGCGCCGCACAGAACGGCCATGACGAGGTTGACGCATAAACACACAGTTCCGGGTTATTATAGAGTGTAACAGATAAGGCCCTTCTAGCGCATTCCGCCTGCCTGCGCCTATCCCGCATATAAATGTGCGGCCCCGCCATAACAGCGCCATACACAGCGTGCAGGAATGGACATTCCATCACGCCGGCTGTATCGGTCTGAAACACAACAGCATACAGCAACAGAACACGCAGGAGCGGGTTATGACCTCTGCCCCATCCGAAGGTGCCATTACACTGCACCGGAACGATCTTCCAGACAACGTGACCTTTACCGGGTCCGTGGCCGTGGATACGGAAACAATGGGCCTGAACCCGCATCGGGATAGACTGTGCCTTGTGCAGCTTTCTGCCGGTGATGGCACAGCGCATCTGGTACAGATCATCCCCACCTCCCTTGGGGGCAAAGGGTATGATTGCCCCAACCTCAAGCGTGTGATGGCTGATCCCTCCATTACCAAGATCATGCATTTTGCACGGTTTGACGTTGCCATCCTGCAGCACGCGCTGGGCATTACCGTAAGCCCGGTGGTGTGCACCAAAATTGCCGCCCGCCTTGTGCGCACCTTTACAGACCGCCACGGCCTTGCCGCCCTGTGCCGGGATATGCTGGGCGTAGAACTCAGCAAACAGCAGCAGACATCAGACTGGGGCGCGCTGGAACTTAAGCCCGAACAGTTGGCTTATGCTGCATCTGATGTGCTGTATCTGCACGCATTGTGGGATAAAATGTCCGCCCTGCTGGACCGTGAAGGCCGGCGGGAACTGGCACAGGCATGCTATGACTTCCTGCCCGCCCGCGCACGTCTGGATCTGCTGGGCTATGAAGACCCGGATATTTTCTCTCACCGCGCGTAAGCACGCGCTCCTGCATTCCTTTTTCTGATCAACCGGATCGGCTCGGCATGAACATGTCCACCCATATCAGCTCGCAGGCTTCCTCTTCCCCCGGCGTAGAGGCGGCTGACGTTGTACGTACGGAACGTGCAGGGCTGGATGCACTGGCAGAAGCACTGGAAAACCCCGTTGGGTTGGGTGGTGCCTTTGCTGAAGCGGTAGAGATAATTCTGGCGCTGCCGGGCCGGGTAGTTGTAACCGGCATTGGCAAATCCGGCCATATTGCCCGCAAGGTGCAGGCTACATTGGCCAGCACAGGCACGCCCGCCATATTTGTGCACCCGGCAGAAGCCTCTCACGGTGATCTGGGAATGGTGCAGAAAGGTGATGCCGTTCTGGCTTTTTCCAATTCCGGTGAAACAACGGAACTGGGAGACATTGCCGCCCACGCCCGCCGCTCGGGCCTGCCACTGCTGGCCGTAACCAGCCGTGCACATTCCACCTTGGCTTCTGCGGCCACGGTGGCGCTTACGCTGCCATCTTTGCCAGAATCCTGCCCGATGGGGCTGGCCCCCACCACCAGCACCCTTACCCAACTTGCATTTGGTGATGCCTTGGCCGTGGCCCTGCTACGCCAACGTGGTTTTACCGCCACGGATTTTGGCACCTACCACCCCGGCGGCCGCCTTGGCGCACGCCTGCGCACCGTGCGGGAACTGATGCGCACAGATAACGCCATGCCACTGGCCACCCCCAATACCCCCATGCGGGACGTTATTGTGGAAATGACGCACAAGGCGCTAGGATGCGTAGCCATTCTGGGCCAGAATGGCACCTTGGCGGGGCTGATCACGGATGGTGACCTGCGCCGCGCGCTTGATCACGACCTGACGACCACGCTGGCGAAAGATGTCATGAACGATTCACCGCTAACCATAGGGCCGGGAATTTTTGCATCTGAAGCCCTGCGGCTGATGAACGAGCGCAAAAGGCCCATTACATCCCTGTTTGTGCTGGATGATGACCGTAAACCCATAGGCGTTGTGCATGTGCATGACCTGATCCGAGCCGGGGTTGGATGACCAGCCCGGAAGACAAACGCCCGCAACGGGCCGATTTTGCCCGCTCGGAAGAAACCACGCGCCGCCAGCGCGAACGGCTTGCACCTTCCGCCCAGTTGCGCAAACTCCCGGATGCCGCCAAGCTGGCGCGCCGCCGCACTATGCTGCGCTGGGCCAAATGGGTGCTACCTGCCACGGCTTTGCTGCTGCTGGCCACCATTGCCGTGTGGCCCGAAGTAGACAGGCTGCTAAGCGCCAACCAAACCACCATTAAGGAACTGGCCAAGGTTAAGATTGAAAGCGGCAACCTGATAGGCGCTACGTATCGCGGGGTAGATGAACACAACCGCCCCTTTATGATTACGGCGGACAGTGCGCATCAGGTCAATGACAACCGTATGGATCTGATCCGCCCCAAGGCTGATCTGCTCACGCAGGGCGGAAGCTGGCTTTGGGTTGAATCGGAAAAAGGCGTTTACATGCAGCACGCACAGATTCTCGACCTAACCGGAGAAGTAACCCTGTATCGCGATGATGGCCTGATGATGCACAGCCCTGTAGCCGATATTGATGTCAAACGCGGCATTATTGCCTCCGATTCATGGGTGCGGGCAGAAGGGCCTTTTGGCTCGCTTGATGCCAAGGGCTATCTACTGGCCCAGCATGAAGGCATTGCCCAGTTCCGCGGCCCCGGCCAGTTGATCCTGAATGATGATCGCCACAGTGATTCAGCCCCCAAAGGCAAGGCTTCCTGATATGCGCCGCCTTTTTTCCCGCCCTCGCCCTGCCCTGCGTCTTGCCTCTGCCGTTATGGCGGCATTGCCATGCGCCATGCTGGCCCTTTCTGGCACAGCGCTGGCGCAGGCCATTGATATGTCTCACGGTGGGCAAATTACCGTAACCGCCGCCGGTGGGTTTGACTGGGACCAGAACCAGAAAAAAGTTACCGCCTATGATCAGGCAAAAGCCATCCGTGGGGATGTTACGGTTACGGCAGACAAGCTGATTGCCTATTACCGCAAAAAAGCCCCTGCCCCCGGCGCGCCAGACGCTAACACCCCGGCTGAGGCAAATGGTGCAAAACCGGCAAGCGTGCAGGCCCCGGCAGCCAACGGCACCACACCGGCCACACCTCCGGCCAGTACAGATCAGCCTCCACCAGCCCCTGCCACCAATGGCAGCGCAGATGCAGGTGGCCAGAAAGCCGCCGGAGGGGATGATCAGGATTCCGGCGCCAACGAAATTTTCCGGCTTGAAGCCATAGGCCACGTACATATCTTCACCCAGACCGATCAGGCATGGGGGGATAAAGCCGTGTACGACATGGATCAGGCCGTGCTTGTCATGACCGGCAAGGCCATGAAGCTGACCACCCCGCAGGATGTGCTGACAGCGCGGGATTCGATGGAATATTATTCGCAGCAGCGTATTTCCATCGGGCGTGGCAACGCTACCGTCACCACGAACGATCAGCGCCAGATCCGGGCTGATGTGTTGGTGGGCTACAGCGCCCCACCAGATCAGAACGCCCAGCCACAGCAGCAGGCCAGCAACAACAGCAGTTCAGATCCGCTCAGCAGCGGTTCGGGCAAGCTGGAAAAGGTGAACGCCTTTGGCCATGTATGGGTGCACACGCAAACAGAAATCGTAACGGGGGAACGCGGGGTGTATGTGCCTGATACCGGCATTGCCCGCATTGTTGGCAATGTCCATATCACCCGTGGACCAAACCAGATTCAGGGCGCTGCCGCCATTATCAACATGCACACAGGCATAGCCACCATGACAGAACGCCCCGGCAGCCGGGTAAGTGGGTTGGTTGTGCCCAATAACGGCGATACGTCGGACAGGAAATAAGCATGAATCAGGAAGTCACCTGGACGTCGGAAGAAACGGTTCGTGAAGAAGTTGTAGGCGTAGGCGTTGGGCCGGAACCTACTGACATTCATGCCCCGCATCGCCCCGGCCACGGCCTGTACGCACGCGGCATTGGCAAAAGCTATAAAAAGCGCGAGGTGGTGAAAAACGTTTCCATCGAAGTACACCGGGGGGAAGCTGTCGGGCTGCTGGGGCCAAACGGTGCAGGTAAAACCACCAGCTTTTACATGATTGTGGGCCTTGTGCAGCCCGATACCGGCTCCATCACGTTAGATGGGGCGGATATTACGCAGTTGCCCATGTATCGGCGCGCCCGGCTGGGCATTGGTTACCTGCCGCAGGAAGCCAGTATTTTCCGTGGCCTGAATGTGGAGCAGAACATTCTGGCCGCCTTGGAAGTGGTAGAGCCAGACCCAGACCAGCGGCAGGTGATGCTGGATGGTCTGTTAAGCGAATTTGGTATCAGCCATCTGCGCCGCTCGCCTTCCCTTGCTCTTTCAGGGGGGGAACGCCGCCGTCTGGAAATTGCACGCGCACTGGCCAGCCAGCCCCATTACATTCTGCTGGATGAACCACTCGCTGGTATTGACCCCATTGCTGTGGGGGAAATTCGTGATCTGGTATCCCACCTCAAAGATCGCGGCATTGGCGTGCTGATTACCGACCATAACGTGCGTGAAACGCTGGAAGTGATTGACCGCGCCTATATCATGCACAGTGGTCAGGTGCTGATGCAGGGTGTGCCAGAAGAAATTGTAGCCCATGAAGATGTGCGCCGCGTGTATCTGGGTGAAAGCTTCTCGCTTTAAGCTTTGGCCATTTGCGCCAACACGTTGGATGGCCCGGAGTCTAATATAGTTACAGGCGCACCCACCTCTATTATGCCGGGCTGTTCTACCACTGCGTTTTGCGCAAACATTATCCCTTTAGGCGTGCGGTGGAACGATGCCAACGTGGCCAGAGGCTCCTTGGGGTAAGGCACTTCTGCTGTGGTCTGATCAATCGTTGTCACCACACAGCGCGAACATGGGGCCAGAATACGTAAAATGGCTGTGCCAACACGTATGCGCAGCCAGCCATCCTCGGCCCACGGTGCTGCGCCTTGCACCACAATATTGGGCCGAAACCGCGCCATAGGCACAGCCTGCCCCAAAGGCAAACGCGCGTTTAAATCCGCCAAAGATGCCGTATTAGCCACAAGCAGCGGGTATCCATCTGCAAAGGAAACCGGAACATCTGCCTGATCCAAATGGCGCAGGCGCGCTTGCTGGGGTGTATCCATCCACACCAGCCTGCACGGTTGCGCTAAAGCCTCGGCCAGCCAAACCGCTGCGTCTTTCCCCGCATCCCGTGCCTGCACCGTATCTTTCCATACGGTAACAGAGCGCATGGGCGCATTGGTATCTGGAAAGCGCACAACGCACGGGGGCATATTGGCCTTGCCCAGTTCCAGCCCTTGTGGCGTAGGCAAAGCAGATATCAGCGCCATATCCCGGCAGGTTCTTTGGGTTATAAACCGGCCTTGTGGATCTGTAATCATCCACCGCCGGTCTGCTTCCAGCCCCCAAGGCCATAATCTGGCTTGGGTGGGAGAAAGCCCGCGCAGTCCCTTAACAGGGTAAACATGCACGCCAGCAACGCTTAAATCTGTCATGCAGCAAACTCCCTGTATATCGCCAAACCCCTAACTAGCGGCGGTGCCCCGCATGGCGCAGCACCAGCTTTGGGGGTGGAAACTGAACCGGTGCAGGTTGCACAAGCTCTGGTTCAATAGGTGCTGGTGCAGGCGGAATAACCAGAGGCAGCTTGATAAAGCGGATAGCAACCCGTGCTGCCGGATTGGGCCGCGGGGCTATTTTTTCATGCGCCAGATGCCATACAAACGCGCCGTACAGCACACCCAGCCCAGCCATACAGCCCAGCTTAACGCGCACCATCTGCCCGCGGGGCATTTTAGGCATTTCAACCGGCGGAGCAGAGCGCAGCAGCATGGAAAATATACTCTCCTGTCAACAACGGCAGGCAGGCTGCCCCGTATTGTTCTGGCCTTATTGTGTATTGTTAGGCATGGCTGTTTGCCCACTGCAAGCCTGCTAAGTGCTTTTTACGCAGCCATGCAACCGAGAGGCCTAGCCCTGCATTATATTTAAAACAAAGGCATGGACAGCAACCGCCACCCATGCCCAAATGTGAAAGAAGCGTTACAAACACTTCGCGTAACGTAACAAGGCTAACCAGTTGAACCTGATAAAACCCGGTTCTGGTATGGCACCGGTGTTTATTCAGATCTGGAGATTCTGCCACTTAGCAGCAAGGAACGACGTTCTATGCATATTCAGGTTTCAGGTAAACAGATTGATCTGTCCGATGCGCTTAAGCACCGGGTCAATTCCCACCTCGGCAACCTAGCGGAACGATATTTTGACAAAGCCCTGCAAGCACAGGTGACATTCAGCAAGGCGCGTTCGTTCTTTACCTGCGATATTAATGTGCGCACAGGCAGTGGCCTTGTATTGCGCGGTGAAGGCGAAGCCGCAGATGCTAATGGGGCATTTGATGATGCCGCTGAACATATTGCCAAACGCCTGCGCCGGTATAACCGCCGGGTTACATCCCACACACGCGGCGCCCAAAGGCAGGCAACAGCACAAAGCGGCCGCACCTATGTGCTGCAACCGCTTAATGAAGATCCGTTGCCATCTGAAGACAGCACAGAAAAACCCGTGCTTTCCACCCAGCCAGAAGGCACGGATACAGAAACTTTTGCCGCCATTATTGCCGAACAGCCCACGGATATTCCCTTACTAAGCGTTGGCGAGGCCGTTATGCGGCTTGATCTGGCAGGTATTTCCTTCCTGCTGTTCCGTAACGCGGCCAACGAGCAGGTGAGCCTGGTTTACCGGCGGGATGATGGCAATATTGGGTGGATTGATACCAACCCACGCTAAGCCAACAGCGTGATGCGCATAAAAAAGGATCGGCTCATCACCGATCCTTTGTTTATCTGGAAAGACTGAATGGCCCTTGGGCCGCCGCCGCTACTGCAAGCTGGCGGGGATCATATCGTTCTGTACAATTGCGCCCCATGCCGTTTCCAGATCTTCCACCACAGCCAGCAAAGATCCGTCCGCCGCGTAAATGGCGCAACCCACTTCATCATCTTCCATCAGCGCTGGGCGCGTATAGGCAACCTCCCGCAGCCCAAGGGAGCGGAACTGGCTTTCTGAAAGCTGGCGAACATTTGCTGGGCGTTCAGCCGCATGCGGCATAACGGGGGCGCTACCGTTGTAGATGGAACTTTTCATGGCGTCCTCCTTATTGGGTCAGCTTTCATCCACGTCCATCACTGGGCGCAGCATGCGCGATGAGCGGGTTTTAAGCACGCTGCCGCTACCAGCAGCAGGCGCGCGGCCATTTTTTTGCCCACCCTGCACAATTTCAATGCGTTTCACACGCACCTCCGGCTGGGGGCGAAACAGGTCTATATGCAACAGACCGTTATCCAGCCACGCCCCGCCAATTTCTATCCCTTCCGCCAGCACAAATGCTTTTTGGAACTGGCGAGAGGCAATCCCTCGGTGCAGAAAAACGCGTTCTTCTCCGTCTTCCATCTGACGACCACGAATAACAAGCTGATTATCTTCCTGCGTAATCTGCAAGTCATCCATTTTAAAGCCTGCTACGGCCAAAGTGATCCGTAGGCCGTTGGGGGCAATCTGCTCAATGTTATAGGGCGGATATCCATCGCCCGATCCCTTGCTGGCGCGTTCAAGCATCTGCTCCAGATGGTCAAACCCTAAAAACATGGGTGAGCCAAACAGTCTTCCAGACATCCAAGCCTCCTCCTTCCTTGAGCGAGACAGAAAAATCAGACCCGTTACAGCATCTGATCTTATCACGATATGGGATAGGCCCGCTGACACGCAACCCCGCCCCCATGCCTGTATCTGGCCAAATGGGGGTATTGGACAACACACTGTGGCGGTGGTGCAACAGGTTTTAAGGCCAGAGGCAGATTTTCCCTGTGTTTTCCTCTGGCATCAGGCGCAGTGGAGCGCTACATCCCGCAGTATGACACACGCAGCCAATACAGACATCTCTTTTTCTGCTGCATCGGATGGCGCAGCACCCCTTCAGATCCTTACGCCGCCGCACCCTGTGCTGCGCCAAAAGGCGCGGCTGGTAAAGCCGGAAGACGTGGCAGACATTCGCAAGATTCTGCCCAACATGTTCTCGGCCATGTATCAGGCCCCCGGCATTGGGCTTGCCGCGCCGCAGGTGGGCCTGAGCCAGCGCTTTCTTCTGGTTGATCTGGGAGAAAAGGATGCGCGGGACCCGATTGTCATGATCAACCCCGAAGTGATTGCAGAAACCGAAGACATGGCCGTGCGGGAAGAAGGCTGCCTTTCCCTGCCCAACCAGTATGCGGAAGTTGTGCGCCCGGAAAAGATTCGCGTGCGCTGGAACAACATCAATGGCGATGTGGTGGAGCGCGAAGCCGAAGGCCTGCTGGCCACCTGCATCCAGCACGAAATAGACCATCTAGAAGGCGTGCTGTTTGTGGACCACCTTTCTGCCCTGCGCCGCAACATGATCCTGCGCCGTCTGGCCAAGGAACTAAAGCGTAAATAAGCTTAAGGGGCCGCCAACCATGCGTCTTGTCTTTATGGGCACGCCGGATTTTTCTGTTCCGGCGCTGCGTGCGCTCCATGCCGCGGGGCATGAAATTGTTGCTGTGTACTGTCAGCCGCCTCGGCCCGCAGGGCGCGGCAAAAAACTTCAGGCTTCCCCCGTGCAGCAGGCGGCGGAAGAACTGGGGCTGCTGGTGCGCCACCCGCTCTCTCTGCGTAAAAATGAGCAAGAATGGGCGGATTTTGCAGCACTACAGGCCGATGCCGCCATTGTGGCCGCCTATGGGCTTATTCTGCCCCAAGCCATGCTAGACGCCCCGCGCCTTGGCTGCCTGAACATTCATGCCAGCTTGCTGCCGCGCTGGCGCGGTGCCTCCCCCATCCAAAGCGCCATTCTGGCCGGAGATACCCAAAGCGGTGTCACCATCATGCAGATGGAAGCCGGGTTAGACACAGGCCCCATGTTGCTGCGTGAAGCCGTGCCCATTACCGCCACCACAACCGCCACCAGCCTGCATGATGCCCTGAGTGCTCTGGGCGCAGATATGGCGCTGCGTGTGCTGGCCGATATGCCCGCCCCAACCCCACAACCAGAAGAAGGCGTAACCTACGCCCCCCGCCTAACGCGTGAGGATGGGCGCATAGACTGGGCCAAAACCGCCACGGAAATAGACCGCCAGATTCGCGCACTTACACCGTGGCCCGGCACCTTCAGCACCCTGCCTGATGGCACTGTGCTGAAAATTGGCGCAGCCACCCCCCTGCCTGATACCAAGCACAGCGCCCAACCCGGCACAGTACTGGATGATGCCCTGACCATTGCCTGTGGCAACGGCGCCGTGCGGCTGAACCGCCTGCAAAAACCGGGCCGCGGCATGATGGATGCTGATGCCTTCCTGCGTGGCCAGCCTTTGGCCGCTGGCACGCTTTTAGGGGCCAAACAGCCAGACGCCGCATGATGGAAGAAGAACTTGCTCCCGTTCAGCGCTGGGCCGTTAAACTGGAATATGATGGCACCGGCCTTGTGGGCTGGCAACGCCAGAAATCCGGCCTTTCCGTGCAAAGTTTGTTAGAAGCGGCGGCTGCACGGCTGGCCGGTAATCGGCCTGTAAGCAGCATTACCGCCGGGCGTACAGATTCCGGCGTGCATGCGCTGGCACAGGTGGCACATCTGGATTTTCCCGCAGATGTGCGTTTCTCTCGCCATTCTGTGCGGGAGGGGCTGAGCTACCACCTCAAACCGCATAACGTGGTGGTGCTGGATGCCGCGCAGGTGGATACTGACTGGAGCGCTCGTTTTTCTGCCACGTGGCGTTCATACCAGTATCGTATCCTCAACCGCAGATCGCGCCCTACCTTGCTGGCAGGCAATGTGTGGCACGTTAAAAGCACGCTGGATGTAGAAAAAATGCAGGAAGCAGCCAATATTCTGGTTGGCCCGCATGATTTCACTTCTTTCCGCGCCGTGGCCTGCCAAGCTCATAGCCCTATGCGTACGCTAGACCAGCTAGATGTTTCCCGCCACGGAGATGAAGTGCTTGTTTTTGCCAAGGCCCGTTCCTTTTTGCACCATCAGGTGCGGAACATGGTGGGCACGCTTAAACTTGTGGGGATTGGCGCTTGGCAGCCAGAGCGTGTGGCAGAAGCTCTAGAGGCCCGCAACCGCTGCGCCGCAGGCCCTACCGCCCCGCCAGAGGGGCTTTACCTAAACGGCGTGGGGTATGATCCAGACCCGTTTGATTAAAACAGGTCTGGCACAAAACTTTCTTCAGGAATTGTTCATCACAATCATGGGCTGGAGCAGATCGGTCAGCACCTTGTAGTGGGGTGGCAGCAGCGCGGCCAAACCATACAACGCCAGCGTGGCCAACAGCACAGAGGCATACAGCACAAAGGCACGTCCACCGCTAATGCTTAAGCCCACGCGGGCAACAAACCATTGCAGCCAGAGTTCATACACAGCGGCTGTCATCACCAATGCGGCCATAAAGCCCGGCTGTTGCGCAATGGCAGGAAACAGCAGAGCAGCCAGCAGCGTAGCGGCCAGAGAAATCAGCACCACAACCCAGTTGCACCATGTGGCTGCCGTAATGTAGCGCAGCCATAGCGCCCCACGCCCCCAACGCTGGGCGTAAAAATGAGACACAACAGCAGGCAGCAAGGTAACGCACAAGGAAAGCAGAACCTTGATAAGCGCCATAATCTTGTCGGTCTGGAGGAAGACCTGCAACAGCCCCACCACCAAAAACGCCAACTGCGGTGCAAGTGCTGCGCCAAAAGCATCCAGCGTGCCATCAAAACACGCTATGCCATCTCTGCGCCCACTGGCCAGCAGCAACATGCCCTGCAATGTACGCCGGATAACACCGGGCTTGCTGGTATCGGGAATCATGCCTGCGCTCCTTCCAGAAAAGTCTGATAGATCCGTGTCAGCATTTCCAGATCCGCAATATCCGTGTGTTCATCAACTTTGTGAATACTCGCCCCCACCAGCCCGAATTCAGAAACCGCACAATACCGGCTGATAAAGCGTGCATCCGATGTGCCGCCCCCGGTATCCAGCTTGGGTGTGCGGCCTGTAACCTGCTGAATGGCCTCTACAAGGGCTGTGGTTTCCTGCGTGGGAGACGTAAGGAAAGATTCGCCGCTGATCTTGGTTTCCACGCGGGAACGCGGGGCATGCTGGCGGCAGATAGTTTCCACCCAGCCCTTGAGCGCGGCACCTGTATGCAGATCATTAAACCGAATGTTCAGCCGTGCTTCCGCCCGTGCGGGAATAACATTGGTGGCTCCATTGCCCACATCTACACTGGTAACCTGAAGGCTGGAGGGTTCAAAATACTCGGTGCCGTTATCCAACGGCGTGGCGCGCAAAGCTTCTAACACGGCCAGCAGACGATGCACCGGGTTATCTGCCCGATGTGGGTAAGCCACATGCCCCTGCGTACCTTCCACCACAATATGCGCGTTCAGGCTGCCACGGCGGCCTACCTTCACCATTTCGCCCAATACCTTGGGGTTGGTGGGTTCACCTACCAGACAGTAATCGGGAATCTGGTTGTGTTGCGCCATCCATTCCAACACCTTTACCGTGCCATAGGTGGCGGGGCCTTCTTCATCCCCGGTTATCAGAAAACTGATGGAGCCTTTGCCCGGCCCTGCGGCCACATGCCGCGCCACGGCAGAAACAAAAGATGCAATGCCGCCCTTCATGTCACACGCGCCGCGGCCGTACAGCACGCCATCCACAATATCTGCCGCATAAGGGGGGTAAGACCAATCGGCCTCATCCCCCGGCGGCACCACATCGGTATGGCCCGCGTAGCAGATATGGGGGCTGCCCGTGCCCAAACGGGCAAAGAAATTGGGCGTGCGCTCCGCACCCTCACCAAAGGGAAGATGCGTTACCTCAAACCCCAAGCGCTCCAGCATGGCTGCAAGCAGATGCTGAGATGCGCCAGGATCTGGCGAGACAGAAGGCAGACGGATAAGCGCCTGCGCCACTCCAACCGGATCTGTCAGTGCCAGATTGGCCGGAATACTCACCTGCGCTGCGTCCGCCATGCTTTTCTGCCTCTTTTCGCTTTTTAGTCTGCCAGATCAGTCACGCAGCAGATCGTTAATGGAGGTTTTGGAACGCGTGCGTTCGTCCACCCGCTTAACAATAACAGCGCAGGCCAGAGCAGGATTGGGGCGGCCATCCGGGCCAACCGGCTTGGAAGATGGCATGGTGCCGGGCACGACAACAGAATAAGCCGGAACGCGGCCCATGTAGATTTCACCCGTTGCACGATCCACAATCTTGGTGGAAGCCCCAAGGAACACGCCCATGGAAAGCACGGAGCCGCGTTCCACAATCACGCCTTCTGCCACTTCGGAACGTGCGCCGATAAAGCAGTTATCTTCAATAATCACCGGGGCAGCCTGCAACGGTTCCAGAACGCCGCCAATGCCTGCGCCACCGCTGATATGGCAGTTTTTGCCAATCTGGGCACAGCTTCCAACAGTGGCCCATGTGTCCACCATGGTGCCGCTATCTACGCGTGCGCCCACATTTACAAAGCTGGGCATCAGCACAGCACCGGGCGCAATAAAGGCGGAGCGGCGCACAACAGCACCCGGCACCACGCGGAAGCCAGCCTTATCAAAACGGGCCTGATCCCAGCCAGCAAACTTCAGCGGCACTTTGTCATACGCAGGAGCACCTGCTGCGCCACCGGGAATGGCTACGCTATCATTCAGACGGAAGGAAAGCAGAACAGCTTTTTTCAGCCATTCATTCACCTGCCAGCCATCTTC
The DNA here is from genome assembly GCF_008690365.1 of Acetobacter sp. DmW_136. Lineage (NCBI taxonomy): Bacteria > Pseudomonadati > Pseudomonadota > Alphaproteobacteria > Acetobacterales > Acetobacteraceae > Acetobacter > Acetobacter sp. DmW_136. Next base: position 30,309 of record NZ_VHON01000027.1, on the reverse strand, counting down.
CTTGGGTTCGGCCACACGCAGCGCACCAGAATCCAGAGCTTCCAGAGCCGTTTCAATGGCTTTGCGGTCTTCCCCCGTTGTAGCGGAGGAAATCTGGTCCCGCTTTTCCCACAGGGCTTCAATATGCGCGCGCAAAGTTTCGTTGGTCATAACACACCGTCAGACAGGATGGACAAACACCGGGCCTGCACCACAGCCCCGGCAGAAAAAACACAGAGCGACCATGCGGACACACACGCAGCGTGTCAACGCATGGCACCCCGGAAAATGGCAGGCAACCGCGGCGTTATTCCGCCCGGATCATGGTGCCGGAGCCAGATGCCGTAAACAGTTCCAGCAGGCAGGCATGGGGCATGCGGCCATCAATAATGACGGCGGCACGCGCACCGGCCTGCACGGCCTGAATGCAGGTTTCCACCTTGGGGATCATACCACCGGTAATCACACCATCCTCAATAGCCTGCATGGCCTGCGCGGCTGTGAGTTCGGGTATCAACTTACCATCGGCATCCAGCACGCCGGGCACATCTGTTAGCATCAGCAAGCGCGTGGCATGCACCGCACCGGCTACAGCACCCGCTGCCGTATCGGCATTGATGTTGTAGGTAGCCCCGTCTTCCCCAAAGCCCACTGGTGCAATAACCGGAATAAGGCCAGAGCCAGACAGTGCATAAATCACCCGTGGGTCTACCTTTATGGGTTCGCCCACAAAGCCCAGATCCAGCACGCGTTCAATCTGGCTTTCCGTATCCCGCACCTTGCGCTGCAATTTGCGGGCGGTAATCATTTTACCGTCCTTACCGGAAATACCAACGGCCAGCGCGCCTTCACGGCTGATAAGCTCCGCCACTTCCTTGTTCACGGAGCCAGCCAGAACCATTTCGATAACATCCACCATATTGGCATCTGTTACGCGCAAGCCATCCACAAAGGTGGAAGGAATTTCCAGCCGCTTGAGCATCTGGTTAATCTGCGGGCCGCCGCCATGCACCACAACCGGGTTGATACCCACCAGCTTGAGCAGCGCAATATCGCGCCCAAAGGTTTTGGCCAGATCTGCATTACCCATGGCGTGGCCACCATACTTGACCACAATGGTATCTCCCGCATAGCGGCGCAGATACGGCAGGGCTCCGGCCAGAATGGCGGCTTCCTGCGCCGCATCATGATGGGAATGGGAAGAAGGAACCCGTGGTTCTGTCATGTTCTGCACGTCCTGCTTGTCATCATCAGATCATGGCGCCTTGGGCAGGGCAAATTCTGCCAGTTCCGCCCGCAAGCCCTCAATACCTTCACCTGTCTGGCTGCTTGTTAAAGACAGGTAGGGAAAAGCCGCAGGGTGGCGGCGAATTTCCGCTTCAACTTCTGCCTGCTTGCGTGCCAGCGGGCCGGGTTTAACGCTATCGCATTTGGTGAGCACAACCTGAAAACTGACGGCCGCTTTATCTAGCAGATCCATCACTTCCAGATCATGGGCTTTCATTTCCACCCGAGCATCCAGCAACAGCACCACACGCTGCAAACTTGGGCGGCCACGCAGGTAATCAAACATCATATCCTGCCAATCTTCCTTTACGGATTTGGCAGCTTTTGCGTAGCCATAACCCGGCATATCCACCAGCATCAGCCGGTCTGCCAGATTAAAAAAGTTGAGCTGCTTGGTGCGCCCCGGTTCGGAAGATGCCCGCGCCAGCGTTTTGCGGCCCGTAAGCGCGTTTACCAAGCTGGACTTACCCACATTGGAACGCCCGGCAAACGCAATTTCTGGCAAGGTTTGCGGTGGCAGTTGCCCCAGCCGTTGCGCGCCAAACACAAATTCGCATGAACCCGCAAAAAGCCGCCGCCCCTCTTCCAGGGCGGCGGCAATACGGGCTTCATCCTTTAGTTCTCGGAAAGAGGATGCGGCATCATCTGTCATTTGGGCTTAACCAGTTGGGGTTTGGCATCTGCCGCTTTGAGGCGGGAGATGATGACAACCTGCTGCACAGCCGTAAGGATGTTGCTCCAGCAGTAGTAGATCACCAGCCCAACCGGCTGCCGCGCCATAAAGAACGTGAACAGCAGCGGAATGAACATCATCACCTTCTGCTGTGATGGGTCCATGTTGGCAGAGCTGGAGCTCACCTTCTGCATCAGGAACAGCGTGGCCCCATACATGATCGGCCATGCACCCAACGCCAAGAAAGGCGTGATGTGGGTGGGATCAAACGGGATAAGACCAAACAGGTTGAACAGGTTGGTGGGGTCTGGCGCAGAAAGATCTTTCACCCAGCCCACAAACGGTGCGTGCCGCATTTCGATGGTGACGTACAGATCCTTATACAAGCACCAGAATACAGGCGCCTGAATAAGCAGAGGCAGAAAGCCCCCGAACAGATTGACGTTTTCCTGCCGATACAGCGCCATAATCTGCTGCTGCATGGCCATTGGGTCATCCTTCAGGCGGGAGCGGATAAGATCCACCTGCGGCTTCAGGCGCGCTGTTTTCCATGTCATGCGCATCTGCTTGATGGTGAGCGGCAGAAAGGCCACTTTCACAATCACGGTAAACGTTAGCAGCGCTAGGCCAAAGCTGCCCAGATGTTCGTTCAGCCAATCCAGCACAAAGAACACAGGGCGGGTAAGAAAGGAAAGCCAGCCAAAATCCACGGCTTTCCAGAACATGGGCACGTGCAGGTCTTTTTCATACTGTTCAAGCAGGCGCACTTCCTTGGCGCCCGCAAACACGTGGGCCTCGGTAGAAGCTGTCTGCCCCGCGGCCACCTGCACAGGTGCTGTGGCCGTAAAGCCAACCTGATACGCGCCCTGTGCTGCCTGAAAACCATAAGTGCCAATTACGTTGGCGTTCTGGTCTGGCAGCACGGCCATCAGCCAGTATTTATCTGTAATACCAGCCCAACCGCCGGTGCCCTGATGGCTCCATGCAATGTTGTCTGGCGGTACGCCACCCGTGCGCACCGTTTTGTAGGACCCTTCGTTCAGGCGGCCATCAATAACCGAGATCGGGCCTTCATGCACCAGCATGCCGCCGGTTTCTTCTGGCGTGTAACCACGGTTTACGCGGTAGAAAGGATACAGCGCCACAGCCTGCCCGGTGCTGTTATGCACCTGCTGGTTGATGGTGAACATGTAGTTCTGATCCACCGACAAGCGGATATCAAAGGTTAGGCCCTGCCCGTTATCCCAAGAAAGGGTAAGCGGGTGTTCGGCATCCATCTGGGTGCCAGAGGCTTTCCACAATGTGTTGGCATCTGGCAGACGCACAGAAACATCGGACGGCGCACGCCAGCCGAAATCTACATAATCTGCATGGGTGGAAGCGAAGTTAAGAACACGCACATCCGGGCTATCTGGCTTTACGGTTTCCCGATAATGCTTGAGCACCAGATCATCCAGCCGTGCGCCACGCAGGTTTAGCGTGCCCTGTACGGCAGGGGCGTTAATGGCCACACGGGTTTCCGGGCCATCCTTTACCGGGGCAGCGGCTTCTGCCTGCGTGTTTTCAGCCGGAGCGGCTGCACCAGAAGAGGCAGGGGCCGAAGGCGCTACAGCATGTACGCCCTGCTGCGGCGGTGGCACGGGCTGATGCTGCGGGAAAAAATAGTCATACCCGAAAAGTACCAGAGCTGACAGCAATGTTGCCAGTATCAGACGTTTTGAATCCATAAGCTCCGGCCTTGCGGCCCCCTGCACATACAAATTGGAAAACTTAACACCCGTAAAAAACCCGGAGTCTTAAACGGCATACAGGTTCCAGCGCAGGACGAGCATGAATGCAAGGCAGGATATCAGGAATCCCGCTGGCACAACGCTAATGCTTTACGGAAATCAGCCACCAGCGCCACAAATGGGCGATTTATGGTGGCGCTACGGCCTATAAGAACAAGGTCCAGACCGTTTAGCGGCGTATCGGCTTCTACAATACGCACAACTTCGCGCAACCTGCGGCGCACGCGGTTACGCACCACGGAGTTGCCGACCTTTTTGGTAACCGTAAAGCCTACACGCGCGACATCCGTATCCGGACGCCGGAAAAGCTGCAAAACAAGCCCCGGCACAGGCGCTTTACGCCCGCGAGAAGCCAGAAAGAGGAATTGCTTCCTCTTTTTAAGCCGCAGAGATCGTGCAGATTCCGCCGCTGGCTGCTCCTGCGCTGCAGGCCCGTCCATCAAGCCGGACTGCCGGACAGTTCTTACGCGGAAAGGCGCTTACGGCCTTTGGCACGACGGTTGCCGATGATCTTGCGGCCACCAACGGTTGCCATACGCGCGCGGAACCCGTGACGACGCTTGCGAACCAGCCGGGACGGTTGATAAGTGCGCTTCATGGCGGCACTCCCTTACTATTTGAATACGGTTATCCGGTGGCCTGTTAAAGACCACGCCTCTTGAAGCTGCGGCTTATAGAGTTCAGATAAGGAACCGTCAATCTATACCGTAGAGTCGTTACCGCAGCCTTGCGGCAGAATCCCCCGCAAGATGGAGAAAAACATGAACACCATGCCCTTTCCCGCCCGTGCCGCAGCCGTTATTTTCTGCCTGCCCGTAGCAGGTGCCGTGCTGGCCGGAGCGCTGGGGCTGGCCTTCCCCGTTGCGTTAGGGCCTATTATTTGTGCGGCAGCTTTAGGCGCATGGCTGGGCATAAAGCTGCAACCACATACAGCCGCCCCCACTCCGGCGGCTGCACCTCCAGCACCGGCCCCAACAACAGATTCCAAACTGCGGCACGATATTCGGGGCATTGTCTCCCCCGCCATGCTGGCAGCAGAGCAGCTTGATACATATTCCGACCCAGCAGTACAGAAAGCTGCCAAGACCATTAATGATTCGCTAGACCGCCTGACCGCACGACTAAAGCAACACCCGCAAAGCTAAGCTGCCTTTATTCAGCGCGCTCGATCAACTCGACCTTATAACCATCGGGGTCTTCAACAAAAGCAATTACGGTGGTGCCAAATTTTACTGGCCCGGCTTCTCGCGTCACCTTGCCACCACCGGCCCGCACACGTGCTACCATTTCCGCCACATTAGGCACGCCTACGGCAAAATGACCAAACCCGGTGCCCAGTTCATAGCCGTCATCTTCACCCCAGTTATAGGTTAGCTCGATTTCAGCTTGCCCGGCAGCATTATCTGCATAGCCGATGAACACCAACGTATAACGTCCTTCCGGCACCTCGCGTCGGCGGAGTTCGTGCATGCCCAGCAGTTTGTAGAACGCCAGACTTTTCTCCAGATTGCGCACCCGCACCATGGTATGCAGAAAACTTGCCATCTGTTTGCTCCTTGTTTTGAAGTATCAGGCAGACTGCGCGCTTGTTCCTGCATCTTCAACAGGATTGAAGGCCAGAAGAAACAAGCCCAGCCGGTCTGCTTCCTCTATACAACGCTGCCTGTCTGTCAGCAGTGTGTGGGCGGCCTCAAACGCAATACCGCGCAGGCCTGCCGCATGGGCATTCTGCACGGTTACAGGCCCTATTGTGGGCATATCCGCCCGTTTTTCCTGCCCCGGCTTAAGCATTTTTACCAGAACGCCACCTTCACCCGGCTGCCTGCATTCACCTGCACGGGCCAGCATACGGTCTGTGCCTTCCATGGCCTCTACCGTTAGCACAACGCCATTCTGCACCACGCAGCCCTGCCCGATATCCAGCCGCCCCAGCGCCTGCACCACAGTAATGCCGCGCTGAATATCTGCTTGTGCCTGTGCATCTGGCTGCATGCGGCCCAATATACCGGGTTGTGCCACAGCCTGCGTAAGAAATTCGTGCGCTCCACGAATGTGAAAGCCTTCCTCGCCCAAAATGCGCACAAGCGCACCCAGCAGGCCATCATCCCCCGCAAACAGAGCACGGCCTAAACGCGCCAGAATACGCGCGCCCTCGGCATCCGGGCGCAAATTGCGCAAGGAAGGCCGACGGATTGGCCCGATAAGAACCAGATCCGAACAATGATGTTGCCGTAAAAGGGAAAGCATACGCCCGGCTGCACCCAGCCGGACACATTCGTGCGGCCAAGGGCCGATCACTTCGGGTTCGGCAAAACCTTCAAACCCCAGAATAAAAACAGGCCGCCCTGCTGCTGTGGCTGCTTCTGCCACTCTGCCCGGCAGAGGGCCACCGCCCGCCAGAATACCAACAGCAGAAGGTGTGCTCACGCGCCCTCGGTTTCTGCACGCTCCAGATCCTGCCGTGCGGGGCGCACAAGGCCACGCCGACTAGGAGCATCTATAAAGTCCAGAATTTCACGCACACGGGGGTTATCACCAAATTCTGCACGCACCCGTTCCAGACGCACAGAAAACGGATCTTCCCCACAGCCATTTTTAGGGTACAGCGTAAGAAACGCCTTACGCATCCGATGGATTTCATCAGACTGCACGCCATTCCGGCGCAGCCAGATCCAATGCAGGCCAATTAGCCGCGCGCGGTTGCCCAGCACACTGCCGTAAGGAATAACATCGGCTTCCACCCCAGCCACACCGCCCACAAGGGCTGCATGCCCAATGCGGACAAACTGATGAATGGCAGCGGAGCCCATAATACGGGCATCATCCTCAATGGTAACATGCCCGCCCATCACCACGTTATTCACGATAATAACGCGATCACCCAGCACGCAATCATGCGCTACGTGGGCGTTGGCCATGATGAGCACATTCTGCCCCACCTTGGTAAGACCAGACCCCGTGGCGGTGCCACGATGGATGGTAACGTGTTCACGCACCACTGTACCAGCCCCGATCTCGCACCGGGTTGGCTCACCTTTATACTTCAAGTCCTGCGGGGCCATGCCCACGGTGCAAAACGGAAAATAGCGTGAACCCGCCCCCAAACGTGTGTGGCCATCGACCACCACATGAGAGATCAGCTCAACCCCGTCTTCAATCGTGACATCTGGCCCGACAGAACACCAAGGGCCGATAACCACCCCCTGCCCAAGCCGCGCACCGGGAGCAACAAGAGCCGTTGGGTGGACAACGGTTGATCTGGCTTCCTCTGCAGCGTGCACCAATTCAGTTCCTTATTTCCGTTCACCGTTGGCCGGGCAAATTTGCCCTACCTTACCCTTTTGTAAAAAAATCTGGGCAGTTTAGGGGCAAACCTGACTTGCCTTAACAGAATGATGTGAACAGGCCGGGTTCTCAACCCATAATCATGGCGCTGAATGTGGCTTCCGCCACCACAGTGCCTTCTACGCGGGCTTCACCGCGGAATTTCCACACATTGGAGCGATGGCGTTCCTTGGCCACATGAATGCGCACCTGATCCCCCGGCTCTACCGGGCGGCGGAATTTTGCGCCTTCAATGGTCATGAAGTACACCAGCTTGCCCTCAAAGTCCTTACCCAGTGTAAGCACAACCAAGGTTGCGGCGGTTTGCGCCATAGCCTCAACCAGCAATACACCCGGCATAACAGGGCGTGCAGGAAAATGCCCCTGAAAGAATGGTTCATTGACCGAAACATTCTTGATACCTGTTGCCTCTTCTCCCAGGACGATATCTTCCATCCGGTCGATCAGAAGAAAAGGATATCTGTGCGGAATCGCCTGCATGATACGGTTGACGTCAATTCTGTCGATCGTCTGAGCGTCCTGCTGCGATTCTTGTTTCGTCTCCACGTCCCCGAAACCACCCTTTGCGCCGGTAACAAGCACCGACCTTAGTTTATCCCTTGTCCGAACCGTTCTTGGCCGATCCAGACGCTTTTTTTGCCAGCTTGCGCAATACCGCTACGTTCCGGAAAAATTCCCTGAACGGCATAGCTGGGCTGCCAATAACATCCGCGCCGCCTTCTATATCCGACATTACGCCACATTGCGCGCCAATACGCGCCTTTGCACCAATGCGGATATGCCCGATAAGGCCAGCCTGCGCGGCAATTGTTACATAGTCTTCCAGCACGGTGGAGCCAGAGATCCCGGCCTGCGAAACCACAATACAACACCGCCCCAGACGGGCGTTGTGGCCGATCTGCACCAGATTGTCGAGACGTGATCCTGCACCAATAACCGTATCATTCACCGAACCACGGTCAATTGTGCTGTTGGCACCAATTTCTACATCGTTTTCCAGCACCACGCGGCCAAGCTGCGGCACGGTTTCAAACCCTTGCGGGCCAACTGCAAAACCGAACCCATCCTGCCCAATGCGGGAGCCAGGCAGAATAATAACCCGTTCGCCCAACACAGCGTGGGAGAGTGTAACATGGCTGCCAATGCGGCAATCCTGCGCAAGCTGCACGCCATCTCCCACCACGGCGTGGGAACCGATAATACAACCCGGCCCAATTTCCGCCTTGGCCCCAACCACCACAAACGGCCCAATTTCTGCCGTGGGGTCTATGCTGGCTGTGGGGTCTATACATGCTGAAGGATGCACCCCCGCACGCGCTGGCACCCGTGGGTGAAACAACCGCGCAATGCGGGACCACACCAGATACGGCGTGCCCGTTACCAGTGCGGCACACCCGGCAGGCACCTTATCTGCAAAAGCAGGTGCAACAATCACCAGCCCGGCCTTGGTTTGCTCCAGCAAAGGGGCATACCGGCGGTTATCCAGAAAGCTGACATCATGCGGGCCTGCGGCCTGTAGCGGCGCAATACCCACAAAGCGTTTTTCTGGCAGGGCACCGGCTTTAGGCAGCACCAGTTCCGCCCCTGCGGTTTCAGCCAGCGTGGCCGCATCAAACGGCCCCGCCCGGGTGAAAAAACGCGGGTCTGCCGGCCCGGAAAATGTTGTACCCTCAGCCACGATTACTGCTGCCCGGCTGCCGGTGCCACTACTGGAGCCGGACCTGTGCGCGGGCCCTGATCTGCATCTGCCGTTGTGGGCATTTTGCCAGATTTAGCCAGTTCTTCGGGGTCTACATTAGCTTCTGGAATGAATACAGACGGCAGAATTTTGTTTAGCTGCACGGCCACTTCGTTGGTGATATCCTGCCCATCAACATGCAGGGCCACCTGTTCGCTATGCAGCACAAGGTTCATGCCATGTGCGGCAGCCACTTTCTGGATAACCTGCACCAGCTCACGTTCAATCTGGCCCAAGGAAACCTGTGCTGCTTCCTGAATGATGCGGTTGCGGTTACGGAAATCGCGCTGCGCTTTCATCACGCGGGCTTGCAAGCTGCGTTCACGCGTCTGAATCTGCTCGGATGTCAGAGACTTGGCCTGTGCCTGAAGTTTCTGCTGTTCATCACGCCAGCCAGCCTGTTCCTTCTGGAGATCCTGCGCCAGTTCATCTCGGCGGCCACCCAAAGTACGTTCAACCTGCATGGCTGCGGAAGACTGACGCATAACGCCGCCAACGCTAATTACGCCAATAACTGTTGTGGGCGGCGGAGCTTCCTTGGCAACTTCTGGCGCAGATGGAATAGGCGGCAACGGCAGTACGGGCGGAGCCTGATCTGCTTCCTGGCTATCTGCTGGCGGTGCGGGCAACTGCACCGGAGCGGGAGCGCGACGGGCCGCAGCCGGATGCTGTGCCGGAGCCTGTGCAGCAGGCTGCTGGGTTTTGGGCACAAACCACCCGCCCCCATTCTGCGCCTGTGCACAAGGCACAAAAGCCGAAGAGAAAGACAGGACAACAGCCCCCAGCAGGGCAGTTCTGGTGGAAAAACGCATCATTACCTCAGAATTGCTGGCCGAAGCCAAAGCGAAGGAGCTGCGTGCGGTCATTATGGCTCCGCATAACTGGCACACCCAGATCGATGTTCAGCAAACCAAACGGACTTTTCCATGAAAAACCAGCACCAGCACTTACACGTGGGCGCAATGTATCACCGCTGACAGGCGTGTAATAGATACCATCATTCGCCTTGCTTGTATAAAGGCGCTTCACACGCAAACCAGCGACACTCCCTGTATCCACAAACGCACGCCCGCCAATACCCATGTCAGACAGGAACGGAATAGGGAAGTTAAGCTGGGCAGAAGCGTTATACATAAAGCGCCCACCCAACAGATCTTCGGACGAATGGTTGAGGATACCCACACTACGCGGGCCTGCACCACCATCCAAGAAGCCGCGCAGGTTGTTACCACCCAGATAGAAGTTATCAATAATATCGTGGCGGCCATTACCCCAGTCAGCCATGTACCCGGCGCCACCACGCACCATGAATGTCCAGCTATGGCTGTTGGTAATATCATCCAACGGCACATAGTACGCGCCGTTAACCTTACCGCGGACGTATTTTTCATCGCCACCAATACCGGCAAAGTCACCGCCAACAGACACATAGTACCCACTATGCGGCGCCATGCGGTTATCACGCGTATCATACATAAGGGTGGTGCTCAGCTGCGAGAGCAAAGACTTACCCTTCTGATCCAACACGTAGTAGGAGGACTGATCCCATGTATCACCCACCCAACGGCGGATCAGGCTGTAGTTCCATGATTGGGACAGATAGCGGTTGTACGAATACCCCATACGCAGGGTGATGCCGTAGCGCCCTTCAGAATAGTTCTGATAGGTCTGGTAGTTGTTTTCAACAAAGAAGATATCCGCACCAGCAACAAGGTTGCGCCCCATAAATGCAGGGTTGGTGATGGAGATATCCGCCTGTTTTTGCCACTGCGAAACGGTGCCAGAGAACCCGGCATCAACCCCGGTGCCCAGCAGGTTATGCTGTTTTAGCCCAACGTTACCGATCACACCCACGTCGGTTGAGTAACCGCCACCAAGCGAGAATTCCCCGGTGGGTTTTTCCACCACGTTCACCGCAACGTTGGTGCGATCAGGCGTAGACCCCTGAGCGGTGGAAACATCCACGCTTTTAAAGAAGCCCAGATCCTGCACAGCTTCCTTGGCGTATTTCTTGTAGCTGGTGGTGTAGGGGTCACCCTCAGCAAACGGCAACTGACGGCGAACCACATTATCCTGCGTGATGGTGTTGCCGTTCACATCAATACGCTCAACGTAATGGCGTGGGCCTTCGCTCACATCAAACAGCAGGTTGACTATCCGCTTTTCCGGATTACGGGCAATGGTGGGGCGTACTTGTGCAAACGGATGCCCTTCGGCCTGAAGGATTTCCTCCATATCCGTAGCGTTATCCTGCACGGCCTTGCCATCGTACCACTGATGCGGGAACAGCTCGACATACTTACGCAAAGATTTAGCTGGCACATGGCGCAGGCTGGAGCGGATATCCACCTTACCCAAACGGTAACGCACACCTTCATCCATCGTGAAGGTGACGTAGAAAGACTTCCGATCCGGCGAGAGCTCGCCTTTTACGTCCTTGATCTGAAAATCCACAAACCCGTTGCGCAGGTAAAACCGGCGCAGCAATTCTGCATCGTATTTAATACGTTCGGGGTTGTACTCATCGGATGAGGACAGGAAGTGGTACCAAGCTGTTTCCTTGGAAGAAACAACGCCTGCCAGACTGGATTCGCTGTACGCCTTGTTGCCTACAAACGCAATCTTGCTGATAAGTGTCTGCGGCCCTTCGTTAATCTGGAAAACCACATCCACACGGTTATGCGCCAGCTTGATAATCTGTGGCGTTACCACCGCAGCAAAGCGGGCCTTCTGGGCGTACACTTCCAGAATACGCTGCCGATCATCCGCCGTGGTTTCGGCCGAGAACACTGCACGCGGGCGCAAAGCCAGCACCTTTCGCAGGTCTTCATCCTTAGCGGCGTGGTTCCCCTCGAACACGATACGGTTGACGATGGGGTTTTCCTTCAGGCGCACCAGCAGGATGTTGCCATCACGGCGCAGCGTAACATCCTTGAACAGGCCGGTGGCGTAAAGAGTTTTGAGCGAACGATCCAGATCATCCTGACTGAACGGGTCCCCCACACGCGCAACCATATAGGACAGCACGGTGTTGGTTTCGATACGGGTGTTACCCGATACCCGGATATCTTCAATATATCCGCCCGTAGGCGCAACAGATGATGTGGATTCGGAAAGGCGCGGCGTGCGCGCATGTATGGCGCGGGATGGCGCCACCACCGCAGCAGGTGCGGCGGCACTTGTACCTTCTGTTGATGCGGCGGATGCCTGTCTGCCATCCACCATCACAAAAGGTAGCACACAGACAGAAACGAACAGGGCTGAACGCTTACCCGTCAAGATCTGCTTCCTTCCATCCGGGTCGCTTTTCGTACGAAAGCCCATCTTCCGTTCTCATTCCGCCCGCAACGGGAGGTATCCGAAATCACCCCTGTCACGCAAGCACTTCCCTTCCTGTTCCCGCCGTCATTCATCCTACAAGCGAAGCAATCCACCTGAACAGGCCAAAACCTGAAAGGTCATTGAACGTGGAGAACAGGAACAGGCCCGCAAGCAATGCAAAACCAACCTGAAAACTGATCTCTTGCACCCGCTTGGAAACCGGGCGGCCTCTTATTGCCTCTATGGCATAAAAAACCAGACGTCCACCATCAAGAAGCGGCACGGGGAAGAGATTAATCAGCCCAAGGTTAACAGAGAGCAGCGCCATAAAGGACAACAGGCTGGCAAACCCATACTGCGCCACCTGCCCGGAAAGTTGCGCAATCTTGAGCGGACCGCCCAAATCTTTGGCTGTATGCTGGCCGGTTAGAATCTGCCACACGCCATCCAGCGTTTGCACGCTGGCGTTCCATGTGGCTTTTACGCCCGCCACCACAGCCTGCGGAAATGGCAGTGGCTTACCAACTTCCGTGGCAAAAATAATACCAAGCTGACCATGCGGCTTTTGAGGAGTCGAATCCGGGGCCTTGCCGATGGTAATGGGCAACGTCACGCTCTGTTCGCCACGTTTTACGGTGAGCGTGGTTTGTGCCCCAGCCTGCGTGGAAATGGAGGCCTGAATATCTTCCACGCCGGTAACATCATGGCTGCCGATACGCTGAATGACATCGCCCTGTTGCACACCAGCCACAGCCGCTGCGCCATTTGGCATAACGGTTGCAATCTGATCGCGCACATGCGGCTGGCCTGTTGTGGCAAACAGCACAGCAAACAGCGCAAAGGCCAAAATGAAGTTAAAAATCGGGCCTGCCAGAATAACAATAGCGCGGGAAAAAACCGATTTATCGTGAAAGGTACGGCCCTTTATCCACGCAGCTTTTTGCTCTGGGGTCGCGTCTTCGGGGTCTTCAAACCCGTGGGGGCGCACGTAACCACCCAAAGGAATGGGGCAGATACGCCATTCCGTGCCGGATTTATCGCGCCAGCGGAACAAGGCCGGGCCAAACCCAAGCGAGAACACCTCAACATGCACGCCACGCCACTTGGCCGCCAGATAGTGGCCAAGTTCGTGAAAGCTCACCAACACACCCAGCACGAAAACGAAGGAAAGCAGTGTACGCAGGTAATCGTGTATCATCATTCTTCCGATATCGGCTGGGGGCTGCGTTTTCTCAAGCCGCGTGAACGGGAATCAGGCGCTGTGCGGCACGGCGTGCCTCAGCATCCCAATGCAGCACGGCGTCCAGCGTATCTGCTGGCGGTGCGCCAAGGGCCACCATAACTTCTTCCACAATGCGGGAAATATCCAAAAAGCCGATCTGTTCGTGCAGAAAGGCATCAACCGCAATTTCGTTAGCCGCGGAAAGGATGGCAGGTGCGGCCCCACCCTTACGCAGTGCCTCACGCGCAAGGCGGAGTGCTGGAAAGCGCACTTCATCCGGCGCATAAAATTCCAGCTTACCAAAAGCCGCCAGATCCAACTGGGGAGACGTCGTGGCCATACGCTGCGGCCAAGCCAGCGTGTGTGCGATGGGGATACGCATATCAGCAGAGCCCATCTGGGCAATCAGGCTGCCATCTGTGTACTGCACCATGCCGTGCACCACAGATTGCGGATGCACCAGCACATCAATTTTGTCTTCCGGCAGATTGAAGATACGGGCGGCCTCAATAACTTCCAGCCCCTTGTTGAACATGCTGGCAGAATCGATGCTGATTTTGGCCCCCATGCTCCATGTTGGGTGCTTAAGCGCCTGCGCACGGGTGGCTACGCGCATTTCTTCCAGCGTGGAGGTGCGAAATGGGCCACCAGAAGCCGTGAGAATAATTTTTTCAACCTGATCGATCTGCCGATCAGCCATGGCCTGAAAAACAGCATTGTGCTCAGAATCCACAGGCAGCAGTGTCGCGCCTGCTTCCTTTACGGCACGCAGCATCACATCACCGGCGCACACCAAGGCTTCCTTGTTGGCCAGTGCAATGCTTTTGCCGTTTTTAACGGCAGCCAGCGTGGGTTCCAGCCCCGCAGCGCCTGTAATGGCGGCCATTGTCCAATCTGCCGGAAGGGCTGCGGCATCAATCACCTCCTGACGGCCACAGGCAACTTTTATGCCGCTGCCTGCCAGCAGGGTCTTCAGTTCTTCAAACGCGCTTTCATCAGCCAGAACAGCCAGTTCCGCCTGTAGGCTACGGGCCTGCTCTGCCAGTTTGGCAGCATTTTTGCCCCCCACAAGCGCCCGCACCCGAAACTGGTCTCGCGCCTGCTCCAGCAGATCTACGGTTGAACAGCCAATGCTGCCAGTGCTGCCCAGAACGGTTACGGTTCTCATGCTTAACGTCTTTCCAAACCTGAAAATACAAACGGCGGCAGGCCGCCCAACAGGCAGCCACACCACCCATTGGCCCTACCCCGGCAGATGGCCTGCCAGAGCCCTTAAAATGGTGCGTGCGCCTGCTGCCCAAAATGGCATGGAAGCCCCCGCACATACAGAAACCAGTGCTGCCACAGGTGCAGCCACCACCAACCCATCAAACCGATCCAGCAGGCCACCATGCCCCGGCAGCAGCTTACCCGAATCCTTTACGCCCAAGGCGCGCTTCATTGCGCTTTCGGCCAGATCCCCTGCTTGGGCGGAAATACCCAAGATCCCCCCCCATACCAGTGCAGAACCCATGCCACCTAAGCCGGAAAGTGTGGCAACAATACCGCCGGTTGCCACAGCGCCCACCAAGCCGCCAACAGCACCGGAGCGGGTTTTACCCGGAGAGATACGCGGTGCCAGCTTGGGGCCTCCAAAAATGCGCCCCGCCACATAGGCCGAACTATCGCTGGCCACCACAACGGCAATCACAAACAGAACGGGCCAGAAGCTGGCCTGCCGCAACCATAGCAGCGCCGTGCCTGCCAGAATAATCACGCACATAATGGCGCAAAGCGGGGCACCAAACACCAGAGAGCTGAGGCAAAAAACAATAAAATAAGCCCAATGCCCGGTAGCCGCAGAAAGCCCGGCACAAATAGCCCACAGCATATACAGCACGCCGCGCCAGCTTTTAATGGAAAGCCCAAACAAGGCTGCGGCCTCTACCGCCATGCCGCCCATCATGCCCAGAATAAGGGCATCATACGCCAAGCCACCCAAGCCAATGCATGTACCGGCCACAGCCACCAGCACAGCGGCAGACATAAGCCGCGGGCGCAGATCACGCCATGCTGAGGTATCCTGCGCGTTTGTGCTCATGCCGGGCCTTGAGGGCGTGCGCCAAAACGCCGTTCTCGCTGGGCGTATTGGTCTAGCACCATAGCAAAATGTCGTTCGTTAAAATCGGGCCAGAACACGTTCAGAAACACCAGCTCAGCATACGCGCTCTGCCACAGCAGAAAGTTGGAAAGCCGACATTCGCCACTGGTGCGCACCACCACATCGGGGTCTGGCACGCCGCTGGTCCATAAAAAGTTGCTGAATACGCTTTCTGTAATCTGCTCTGGCGCAATGCGGCCATCCTTGACCTCCTGCGCCAAACGCTGCGCCGCCTGCACAATATCCAGCCGCCCACCATAAGAAAGCGCCAGAATAAGCGTAAGCTTGCTATTGCCGCGGGTTAAGGATTCGGCCTGTGCCAGCTCCTCTCGCAAGCTGTCATCAAAGCGGGCCAGATCACCAATAAAGCGCAGGCGCACGCCTTCCTTATGCAGTTCACGCACCTTGTGGCGCAGGTAATACCGCAAAAGACCGGTGAGGTCTGAAACCTCCTCCTGCCCCCGTGCCCAGTTTTCTGATGAAAATGCGTACAGCGTTAAATACGCCACACCACGCTGCATGGCTGCGCGCACGCAACGGGCCACGGCTTCCGCCCCTGCCCTGTGCCCGGCAAGGCGCGGCAGACCGCGTTCGCGCGCCCAGCGCCCGTTTCCATCCATGATGACAGCAACATGGGTTGGAATTGCCGGTTTTTTATCAGCTAGCCGCGTGGACATAACAGGCAGGGTTCCACCCCATTAACGTGCACAAACACATCCGAAGAAGCCCCAATACTGCCTCAGACCTGTTTGATTTCCTTATCTTTATCGGCCAGCATATCATCAATTTTTTTCACGTACTGGTCTGTCAGTTTCTGAATGGCGTCAGACCAGGTTTTAACATCGTCCTGGCTGATTTCACCTTTCTTTTCGAAACCCTTGGCTTTGTCCATGCCATCACGGCGCACGCCACGCACAGCCACCTTGCCGCCTTCTGCATAACGGGCGGCAGCTTTTGCCAGCTCGTTACGGCGTTCTTCTGTAAGCTGCGGAATGGGCACGCGGATGGTCTGCCCTTCCCCCGCCGGGTTCAGGCCCAAGCCGGAATCACGGATAGCGCGTTCTACAGCGCCAGCCAGTGCGCGATCCCACACCTGCACGGTAATCATACGTGCTTCTGGCACGGCAATGGAGCCAACCTGTGTGAGCGGCACTTCACCACCATAAGCTTCCACCCGCACAGGTTCCAGCAAAGCCGGACTGGCGCGGCCAGAGCGCAGGCCAGAAAAATCACGGCGCAGGCTATCCAGCGCGCCATCCATACGGCGCTTCAGGTCATCCAGCAGAGCATTCAAGTCAGACACGGTGTTTTCTCCCGTTGCATCCTACAGCAGGGCATGGCCTTACATGCCCCGTTCAGTTTGTCGGTCATTCTGGCGGCATAAGGTGCCAAAATGATGCGGCGCTTTTCAGGCGGCTTCGATAATCCGTGTGAAAGGCCCTTCATTGCGCATCACACGCGGGAAGGCCCCTTCCTCGCCAATATTGAAAACAATGATAGGCAGACGGTTTTCACGCGCAAGGCTAATGGCGGCGGCATCCATCACGTTTAGCTGGTTGGCCAGCACGTCCATGTATGTCAGCTCTTCATAACGCTTGGCGGTGGGGTCTTTTTTGGGGTCTGCGGAATAAACGCCATCTACCTGCGTGCCTTTCAGCAGCATGTCGCATTCCATTTCCGCGGCGCGCAGGGCAGCGGCTGTATCCGTGGTAAAGAACGGGTTGCCTGTGCCCGCAGCAAAAATAACCACACGCCCTTTTTCCATATGCCGCACGGCGCGGCGGCGGATATATGGCTCCGCAATGGAAGACATATGGATGGCGGACATTACCCGCGTTGCAATCTGCTCGCGCTCTAGCGCGTTTTGCAGCAGCAGCGCGTTAATAACGGTGGCCAGCATACCGGCGTAATCACCCTGCGCACGGTCCATGCCCTTGGCGGCAGCGGCCAGCCCGCGGAAGATGTTGCCACCCCCCACAACAAGGCACACTTCTGTGCCAGAACGCACGACTTGGCCAATATCATGGGCAATGCGTTCTACCGTCTGCTGATCCACTCCGAAGGCGCCATTGCCCATCAGGGCTTCCCCCGATACCTTGAGCAACACGCGTTTACGGCTTGGCTTTTCGCCTACAGAAGCAGTCATTGGCCCTCGATCTTGCAGAAAGTCCCACACAGATCCCACACCGTATGCAGATACGGCGAGATCGCCCCCTCTTATCCTTCATGGCGCACGGCCACAAGCGCCCATGCGGTAGTTTATGGCACGTCGTCCAGACCAATGGCGCGTAGGCGGGCGCGCTCTTCATCCCATCCGCCGCGTTCCTTTACGTTCAGAAACAGGTGGCAGGGGCGTTCGAGCAGGCTGGAAAGCTGCTTGCGCGCGCGTTCTCCAATCTGGCGGATTTTCTGCCCGCCATTGCCAATCAGAATAGCCTTATGCCCCGCGCGGGACACATAGATGGTAGCATCTATACGCACAGATCCATCTGGCCGCTCCTTATAACTTTCGGTTTCCACCGTGGCGCTATAGGGCACTTCTTCATGCGTTTGCATAAAAATCTGCTCACGCACCAGTTCGGCAGCCAAAAGCCTGTCTGGCAGGTCTGTCAGATCATCTTCTGGGTACAGGTACGGGCCTTCGGGCAGGCTTGCAGCCAGCTTGTCCAGCAGGTCTTCCACACCATTGCCGGTGCGTGCGCTCACCATAAACACGTGCTCAACCGGCAGTTTTTCCGTAATGGACGCCGTAAGCGGCAACAGGGCCGTGGCAGGCACAAGATCAGTCTTGTTCAGCACCAGCCAAACCTTGCGCTTGGTTTCTGCCAGACGCTCAATAATGGTCTGCACGGCTTCTGTCAGTCCGCTGCGGGCATCTACCAGCAGCAGTGTGATGTCTGCATCTTCTGCACCTGTCCACGCTGCGGCCACCATAGCGCGGTCCAGCTTACGGCGCGGGCGGAAAATTCCCGGTGTGTCTACCAGCAGAATCTGACTGTGCCCGCGCATAAGAATGCCCAGAACCCGAAAACGCGTGGTTTGCGCTTTGGGTGACACAATGGATAACTTGGCACCCGCCATGCGGTTAAGAAGTGTTGATTTGCCTGCGTTTGGCGCCCCCACAAGGGCAGCAAAACCGCAGCGCGTGGTATCATCAGCCATGCTGGGCTACCCCTCCAGTTTTTCTAGTAAATCAGCGGCGGCGGCACTTTCCGCAGCACGTTTGCTGCCTGCCCGGCCTTCACCAAACAGGCCGCCTGCCGTAACGCGCACCACAAATAGCGGTGCGTGAGAAGGGCCATCCGCCCCTATTGTTTCATACACAGGCAGGCTTTGCCCGCGGCCAAGCACCCATTCCTGCAACGCGGTTTTGGGGTCTTTGGGCGGGTGGGCCTGTGCATCCAGCGCAGATCGCCACCAATCCCGCACCATCTGGCGTGCAGGCTCCAGCCCGCCATCCAGAAAAACCGCGCCCAGCACAGCTTCCAGCGCATCGGCCACCACATTGGCGGCAGTTTGCACACCTGCGCGGGCTTCATGCGCAGCCACGGTAAGAGACTGCGGCAGATCCAGCCTATCCGCAATTTCCGCCAAGGAAACGCGGGAGACCAGATGCGCCAGCCGAGACCCCAAAGCACCTTCCTGCTCGTTTGGAAAGCGCTCTAGCAGCCATTCCGCCATCAGCAGGCCCAGAACACGGTCCCCTATAAATTCCAGCCGCTCATTAGAGCCAGCGCCCTTGGCTTTCTGGCGCTTACGCCCGCCTGCTTTCTGGTGCGCAGCAGAACGATGCGTCAGTGCCTCCTGCAACAGATCAGGATTAACAAAGCGATAACCCAGACGCACTTCCAGCTCTTCTAACCGAAAGCGTGCGGCATCGGAAATATTGCTTGGTTTTCTCACGATACGCCCCGCAGAATGCGCGCCCAGCGGATTTCAACTGGCCAGTACCAGACCTGCCAGAACGGGTGAGAAGACTGAACCGAGAAGAAAATACGCTGCGCCCGGCCGACCAGATTTTCCATGGGCACAAAGCCCAGATCCTTGGGGCCATCACCCATAAAGCGGCTATCTGCGCTATCATCCCTGTTATCACCCATAGCAAAAAAGTAACCGGGCGGCACAACATATTCGGGCGTGTTGTTCTGCGGGCCTTCATCCGTCAGCTTAAGGATATCGTGCTTGACCACCGTGCCATTGGCGCTGCCTGGCAGTTGCTCTGTGCAGGCTTCGCCTTCCATATCCACCTGCGTTTCATCCCGCGTGGTGTAGGTATGGGGGTTCAGGCACGGCACTTCCTGCCCGTTTAGAATAAGATGGCCATTTGTAACGCGGATATGGTCCCCCGGCAGGCCGACAATGCGCTTGATGTAATCAACCGATGTATCCTTGGTGTAGCGGAACACAGCCACATCACCCCGGTGCGGTTCTGCCCCCCACACCCGCCCTTCAAACAGGTTGGGAGAGAACGGGAAGGAATATTTGGAATATCCATAGCTAAACTTGGACACCCAGATGTAATCCCCCACCTGTAAGGTTGGGATCATGGAGCCTGATGGGATCACAAAAGATTCAAACAGGAAGGTGCGCACCACAGTTACCACCAGCACCACCGTTATAATGGTGCGCAGGGAGTCCAGCACGGTATTTCCGCCCTTTGCGGGCTGACCTGCCCCGGTGGTGGGAGGATGTTCCGGTGTGCTCATGCGTTATCTCGCCCGTTCCTGCTGTTCAGTAAAAAAGAAAAATCCGGCGGATCAAGCCGCGCAGGGCGCTGGATGTCAAGCAGGCGTTCATGCCTTGCGGGCTGATATCAGCACCTGCGCCAACGCGTATGGGGGCTCATCCGTCATGCTCAGCACAATATGGGGCACTGTGCCGGGGGGCATAAGCTGCGCCAGTTTTTGCGCAGCCACCCCGGTGAGCACCAATGTTGGCTGGCCAGATGGCAGGTTTTGCACGCCTATCTGGCTATGCGCCACCCCTTGCGCAAAGCCGGTGCCCAATGCCTTTGCGCAGGCCTCTTTCGCAGCCCAGCGTTTGGCATAAGACCCTATACGGGCCTGGCCGGATATGCTTTCCGCCTTTGCGCGCTCCTGCTGCGTGAACACACGCTGCGCAAACCGATCTCCAAACCGTTCTAGAGCCTGAGCAATCCGGCGCATATCGCACAGATCCACCCCGGCGGAAATCAGTGTCATGATTTTACCCTATCTGCCTGCGTAATGCCCGGGGCAGCACGCAGGCTGGCAATAACCGAGGAAAGATGGCGCAGGTCCCGCACTTCCACGTCCACAAGAATTTCCGTGAAATCAAGCTGACGATGCACAATTTTAAGGTTCACCATCGCGGCATCGGATTTGGAAATGGAGTTGGTGATATTGGCCAGCACAGCGGCCTCGTTTTCCGCCACAATGCTGATACGGCCAACCCGCATCTGCCCCGCCCCGCCAGAACGGGCCATGGCATCGTAATCCCAATCCACATCCAAAAAGCGTTCTGGGGTTGCGGAAAAACTTTCCAGCGTCTGACAGGTGCGGGTGTGAATGGTCACACCGCGGCCCGTGGCCACCACGCCCACAATTCTATCCCCCGGCAAAGGGTGGCAGCAGGCGGCGTAATGCACAGCCACACCAGCACCCAGCCCCACCAGCGGCACCGCAGCGTTGGAGGAGCGGCGGCCAGAACCACCTGCCCCGCGCGCCCGTGGCCCCGCCGTACCCAACACACCGGGCAGGCCAGAAAGCATACGCGGCACACGCTGCACGCGCTTGAGTTCGGGGTACGCTGTATGCACCACATCCCGCGCGGGCAGATTACCTGCGCCCACAGCCACATACAGATCTGTAAGCGAACTTTGTTTGAGCGGCTTGAGCGTGGTTTCCAGAATCTTTTCAGACCCATCCACACCTTCCTGACGGAAGGCTTTAGCCAGCGCGGCACGCCCACCATCCAGCGAGACCTGGCGCTGCTGCTGCGCCACATAACGGCGGATGCGCGCACGCGCCTTGCCGGTAACAACAAACCTTTCCCACGAAGGAGAAGGCGCGCCGCCACGGGCCGTCATGATTTCGACCTGATCACCGTTTTCCAGCTCATGCCGCAGGGGCATCAGGCGGCCGTTGATCTTGGCGCCCACGCAGGTATCACCCACATGGCTGTGCACGGCGTAGGCAAAATCTACCGGAGTGGCCCCACGTGGCAGAGAAATAAGCTGGCCTTTGGGTGTGAAGCAGAAAACCTGATCCTGATACAGCTCCAGCTTGGTGTTTTCCAAAAACTCATCCGGGGCGGATGAAGCTTCCAGAATTTCCAGCAGATCTTGCACCCAGCGCGGGCGGCGCAAGCCGCCATAGCCGCCTTCTTCCGTGCCTGTGCCTTCCTTATAGGCCCAGTGCGCAGCCACACCGTTTTCTGCCACATCGTGCATATCCTGCGTGCGGATCTGCACTTCAATTTTCTGGTTACGAGGGGAACGGAGCGTTACCCCCGTATGCAGGCTTTGGTATCCGTTGGCCTTGGGGGTAGAGATATAATCCTTAAACCGCCCGGCTATCATGGGGTAGGCCGCATGCACGGCACCCAGCGCCATGTAGCAATCCTCCCGCGTGTCTACGATCACACGGAAAGCCATGATGTCTGAAAGCTGCTCAAACGCCACATTGCGGCGCTGCATCTTTTCCCAAATGGAATACGGAGATTTCTCGCGCCCCGAAACCTGAACGTTCTTCAGCCCGGCTTCATGGCACAGGCGCAGCAGTTCGCGCCGCACTTCTTCAATAACATCCGCACCCTGCCCGCGCAGGTAGTTCAGGCGCGTACGGATGGTGGCATCAGCTTCTGGTTCAAGCTGCGCAAAGGACAGGTTTTGCAACTCTGTCTTAACGCGGTCCATACCAATGCGCTCGGCCAGCGGCGCATAGATATCCAGCGTTTCACGCGCAATACGCTGCCGCCTATCCTGCCGTTCCACAAAATGCAGGGTACGCATGTTGTGCAGCCGGTCTGCCAGCTTGACCAGCAGAACACGGATATCCTTGGACATAGCCAGCACAAGCTTGCGGAAATTTTCTGCCTGCTTGGTGCGGTCTGATTGCAGCTCCAGCCGTGTCAGCTTGGTTACGCCATCTACCAGATCCGCCACTGTGGGGCCGAACTGCGCCTTAAGCGTATCGTAGGTAACGCCGGTATCTTCTATGGTGTCATGCAGCAGAGCGGTGCAGATAGACTGCACATCCAGCCGAAAGCGGGCCAGAATCATGGCCACGGCAAGCGGGTGAATTATGTACGGGTCACCATTATCGCGCTTCTGGTTTTCGTGCGCTTTGCTGGCTACTGCAAAAGCACGGCGGATACTTTCTACATCCGCCTTGGGTGCGTAAGTAAGCACCCGGTTAACCAGACGCTCGCAGTTCAGCTCACCCCGCCCGCCATTTTCTGGCGCGGAAACCGGTGTGGCAGTTTTTTCTGCAGAAGCGTCTGTTTTAACAGGCTGCAACACGCCCTCCCCCGAGTCCTTAACGGAAACCGGAACCGGAGGAGAATGATCGCCGCCCGTATGCGCCACCCGAATTACCGACGTGCGCGACCGGTAAGTGCAGCCTCAATAGCCCGCACATCATCAGCGGCTTCTTCTTCTGCAGAAACTTCCTGCAAGCCAAAGATGTTCTGCTCGGTCGGAACCAGATCCTGCACTTCTTCTTCCACGGGTTCGGGCTCGGGTTCACGGGCCTGAGAACGGATCAGATCATTGCGCAGAGCGGGCAGAGAGACGGTTTCGTCTGCAATTTCACGCAGAGCGACAACGGGGTTTTTATCGTTATCCCGATCAACTGTCAGCTCTTCCCCGCGAGAGATATTGCGGGCGCGCTGTGCGGCATAGACCACCAGTTCAAAACGGTTCGGGACCTTTTCCACACAGTCTTCAACGGTGACGCGGGCCATTGCGGAGAGCCTCCAGACAAGTTTCAGCTTATAGATGCTTACAGGAACAGAAAGAGTATATTACCGCATCCGCCCCGCCTACGGAAGAGTTTATTCTTTTACGGGCTGTATTTCCTGCCCCGCAACGCCTTGCAGCAGGGCATCCAGCCCCTTGCCGGTTACGGGGTCTTTCCACTCTGGCGCCACATCATGCAAGGGGTACAGCACAAAAGCGCGCTGGGTAGCACGGGGGTGGGGCAGCGTAAGGCGCGGTGTGTTAATTTGCAGAGTGTCTATGGAAATAATATCCAGATCAAGCGTGCGCGCAGCATTTGGCACGGAACGTACGCGCCCCAACCGCGTTTCCACCCCCTGAAGCGCATCAAGCAGAGCCAGAGGCTCCAGCGTGGTGCGGCAACGCACAACCCCATTAACGTAAGGAGGTTGCCCAGATGGAGGCACAGGCGCACTTTCATACCAGCGGGAAACAGCTTCAACTTCTAGTTGGGGCAGATTTTTCAAGGCCTGCACGGCTTGCTCACACGTCTGGCGGGCGCTTAAGCGCAAATGCGGAAGATTCGCACCTATCGCTATCAGCACTGATCTGGTATTCATTTCCGGCATCGTTATAAACCCGTTCCGCAGCGGCTAATTCTGCCACATTTTATGGATATAGTTACCAAATGATCTTACCATTCTTTCTATCAAAACCGAAAAGACCCCAGACCATTTAATAGTAACGCCCAAAACAGCACACCAAAGTATTTAGAGGAAACCAACTATGAACCTTCAGAAAACCGAAAAGACCTGCCTTTTCATTGATGGCTCCAGCCTGTATTCTACATCCCGTAGTCTTGGTTTTGATGTGGACTATAAAAAGCTGTTGGATTTCTTTGCCGCCAAAACGCATATTATCCGCGCTTATTATTATGCCGCCATTTTGGACACAGAAGATTACTCCCCCCTTAAGCCACTTACAGACTGGCTCTCCTATAACGGGTATTTTCTTGTTACCAAGCCCGCGCGGGAATTTACCGATTCTACCGGCAAGCGCCGCGTAAAAGGCAATATGGACATAGAAATTGCCGTGGATATGCTGGAAATGGCCCCACATATCGACCACGCCATTCTGTTTAGCGGTGATTCCGATTTCCGCCGTGTGGTGGAGGCCGTGCAGCGGCAGGGCACGCGGGTTTCTGTTGTATCCTCCATGCGCTCCACCCCACCGTTGATTGGGGATGATTTGCGCCGGCAGGCAGACCAGTTTCTGGAGCTTTCCGCTCTGGCAGGCAACTTTACCCGTAGGCAGACAGAAAACCCCCGCCCCGTGCGCACCAATGCCCCGCCCGTGCGCCACCCGGCAGACCAAATGAGCGAACCGGATGAAGATGATCCGCTAAGCTAAGCGCGCAACACGCAAAATGCCACCTTCCAACAGAGGGTGGCATTTTTTTTCATCTGCGTGCAAAACTCTTAAGGTTGTCTTGCCGTTATTTAACCGTCACCATTGTTGAAGCCCTTTGTTTCAAGGGTGAACCGACATAATAATTTGCCGGAGTTTTTATATGCCCTCATGTTCTGAAGCCAGAAGCAGCCTTCTTTCCCTGCTGCGTGGGGTTGAGCACTTCAACACCGAAATTTTTCCTGCCAAAAAAGAACTGTTTACCAATCTGGCAAAAGGGCAAGCCCCGGAAGCTTTGTTTATTGCATGCGCAGATAGCCGCATTAACCCCAACCTTATCACCCAGACAGGGCCGGGTGATCTGTTTATTTTGCGCAATATTGGCAACCTTGTACCTGCATATGGTGAAATGCTGGGTGGTGTGTCCTCCGCAGTGGAATACGCTGTTCTGGGCCTTGGGGTTTCTACCATTATTGTGTGCGGCCATTCTGATTGCGGCGCCATGAAGGCCCTGCTGGAACCAGAAAAAAACGGGCTGGATAAAATGCCCACCGTGCGCAAATGGCTGCGCAATGCAGAAGCCGCCCGTGCGGCCACCCTGCACACCTTTACGGGCGAAGATGTTGGCCCCGCCACCGTGCGTTCTGTTGCAGAACAAAACGTGCTGTTGCAGTTGGCCCATTTGCGCACGCACCCTGCGGTAGCTGCTGGGCTGGCAAAGGGCACACTGTTCCTGCAAGGGTGGTTTTATGATATCGGCTCCGGCGAAATTACGGTGCTGGATGAACAAACACGCAAAAGCCTGCCGATTAAAGCCGTTATTACACAGATGGAAGAAAAAGCCGCCTAAAAGCCCTGCTCTTTTCTTTTGTGGTTTTGTAATTGCTGCGTGTTGCCTGTGTTTTACTTCGGCAACCGCAGCAGATACACTTAAACTCAGCACATGGAATCTGGACTGGCTGCTTGATCCGGCTCACCCCGGCTATGCACAGGCCCCGCCAGATATCCCCCACCGCACCCCTGCTGATATTTCCAGCCTTGCCAGCTATGCCACCCATTTGCATGCCGATGTTGTGGCCTTGCAGGAAATAGAAAGCCCCGCCAGTGCCGGGCAGCTTTTTCCATTGGCGCGTTATCATCTCTCCATCAGTCAAGACCATGTATTGCAACACACGGCGCTGGCTGTGCGTGCGGATATTCCGTTTGAGCAAAACCCGGATGTTACAGCGCTGGATACCTATGCAACAGCCCCGGCCACCCACCATCATTTACGCAGTGGGCTAGATATTACGCTGCACCAGAACGGGCAAATCCTGCGTATTCTGGTTGTGCATCTTAAAGCCGGATGCCCGGATAATCTGCCCCATGCTACACGCCCCACCTGCGCAACCCTTTGGCAGCAATTTGCCGTGCTGGATGATTGGGTAGCCACACGCACCCAACATCATGAAGCCTTTGCCATTATGGGGGATTTCAACCGCCACCTTACGGTGCATGACCCACTATTTCTCACGCTTTTACGCATTGCACCGCTAGATCTGGTAACGGCAGGCACAGCAAGCCCCTGCCAAAACGGCAGCTACTTTATAGATCATATTATTCTGGGCGGAGCCGCACGGGCATGGAAAATACCAAACTCCCTACGTGTAACTCCTTTGGCAGAAGAAGTCGGTCAAACACTCTCTGACCACTGCCCCGTTTCCATCACGCTGCAACTGCCATCCGCCAAAGGGCAGCCGCAGCCATAGCGCCCGGAAACAAAAAAAGCTGCCGCACCCAAAGATGCGGCAGCCTTATTTTACAAGCTATCAGCCTGAAATATTACATGCGGCCAGCAGGCGCACCGGAACGGCCACCATTACGAGCACCACCACCGGAACGGCGCGGGCCACCACGGCCACCACCCGGAGCCCCCCCACGAGGCGCACCGCCGCCGCGCGGGCCGCCACGGCCTCGGCCACCGCCACCCAGAACAGGCGGACGCATGGTTGAAGCTTCTGCTTCATCAGAGTGCCAAGGATGATCCCGAACCACCGGCACGGTTTTGCCAATGGTGCGTTCAATATCGCGCAGCCAAGCCCGCTGTTCTGCATCACAGAAGGAAACAGCCCAGCCATCACGCCCGGCACGTGCTGTACGACCAATGCGGTGCACGTAGCTTTCCGGCACGTTTGGCAGATCGTAATTAAACACGTGGCTGACATCGTCCACATCAATACCGCGGGCGGCAATATCCGTTGCCACCAGCACTTTAACAGAACCAGAACGGAAGCCCTTCATGGCCCGCTCACGCGCACCCTGAGACTTGTTGCCGTGAATGGCTTCTGCCACCACGTTGTTCTTGTTCAAAAATTCCGCAACCTTGTTGGCTTCATGCTTCATGAGCGTGAACACCACAGCGCGAGAAACCTTGGGAGATTCCACCATGTTCAGCAGCGCATCGCGCTTATCACCCGCGCCATTTACAAACATGACGGCCTGCTGAATACGATCCACCGTGCTGGAAGGCGGCGCCACTTCAACGCGTGCCGGATCATTCAGCAAAGATGCCGCCAGATCTTCAATGCTGCGCGGCATGGTGGCGGAGAACAGAAGCGTCTGGCGCTGTTCTGGCACAAAGGTCATGATACGGCGGATATCGCGCACAAACCCCATATCCAGCATGCGGTCTGCTTCATCCAGCACCAGAATTTCCAGGCCAGACAGATCAATAAAACCTTGGCCCATCAGATCAAGCAAACGGCCCGGCGCAGCCACCAGCACATCTACGCCACGGCGCATGGCTTCAACCTGTCGGCCCTGCCCCACGCCACCAAACACCACGGCCTGCGTAAACTTCATATGGCGTGCGTAAGCTTTAAAGCTATCGCTAATCTGGGCCACAAGCTCACGCGTAGGCGCCAGCACCAGAACGCGCGGCTGTTTGGGCGTGTTTGCACGTGGGTTTTTAATCAGATGTTCCAAAATAGGCAGCGCAAAAGATGCGGTTTTGCCTGTGCCTGTCTGGGCCAGGCCCAGCAGATCACGCCCCTGCAACAGATAGGGGATGGAACGTTCCTGAATAGGAGTGGGTGTATCATAACCCTGCTCTGCCAATGCCTTCAGCAGTGGTGGAGCAAGAGCAAGATCGGAAAATTTAGTCATCAGGGCCAACCTTATTTGTGCAGCCTGAAAACGAGATCGAGAGACCGCACCCTTTTCAGTTATGCACTGTATGTTTTGTGGCGCACACGGAACATTTTTGCACCGGCTTGTAGCTGAGCGCCCACAAAATTTTGAACACATCAAGATCCATAAAGGAAATTTTTGAACTGCGTTCGTTCCTTATAAACCTTGTAAAGCTGTATATAAGGGGACTTCCCAAACCTCGCAAGGCTTCCGTACCATATTAGTCCTAAAATGATGTTCGTGTAATGTTGAGGAATTTTTAGAAATCGGGTGAAAAATCGTTATAACATTGCCGCATTTGAAAGTTTATTGCTGATATCTTAAAGGTATTTTTGAAATATTCCTATTTAGGAAATTCTGGAAGATCTTCACAAAAAAGGCATAAATCTAACATTATTTTTAGGCAACTTATTGGCAGCAAGCCTTCAAACCCTAGTCATTTCGGCGCCGGAGCAGGAAAAGAGCTTGCTCGCCAAACAGGTTTGCCATTCGGATAGAGCGCCGCCACGGGGCACGCTCCCCTTCCTCATCCACAGCCATCCATTGCTCTACAATGTAGCCATCCTGCTTACACAGTTCCAGAAAATCCCGAATGGTACAGGGGTGGATGTTTGGGGTTTCATACCACGGTGTGTGCCACACAGATGTCATGGGCATGCGGCCGCTCAGCAGCAGTTTAAGCCGCAACTGCCAATGCCCAAAATTGGGAAATGAGACAATAGCGTGCCGCCCAATACGCAACATTTGCCGCAGCACTTCCCGCGGGCGCGCAACAGCCTGCAAGGTGCGTTGCAGCACCACATAATCAAACGCGTGGTGCGGATAATGCGCCAGATCGTGGTCGGCATCCCCATGCACCACGGGCAGCCCATGTGCGACAGACTTGGTAACAAGCTCCATGTTCAGCTCAATACCGCGCGCATCACACCCACGGTAGCGGAACAGATGGTCAATAAGCGTACCATCTCCGCTGCCAATATCCAGCACACGGGTACCGGGGGCTATCATTTCGGCAATAAGCCGCTGGTCAAGGCGCATCAGGCAAGCCCCGCATGTTCGGCCACACCACACAGAAAACCACGTACCGTGCGGTCAAAATCCGGTTCTTCCAGCAAAAAGGCATCGTGCCCTTTGTCTGTTTCTATTTCTACAAACGAGACATTGGCCGCCGCCCGATTGAGCGCACGCACCAGCGTACGGGCAGCCGATGTGGGAAACAACCAATCGGACGAGAACGACACCACACAAAACCGCACCGGCGTACCCGCAAAAGCGTGTGTAAGTTCGCCATCATGGTCTGCGGCAATATCAAACCAATCCATCGCACGGGTAATGCTGAGGTAGGAGTTGGCATCAAACCGCCGCACAAAGGTAGAACCCTGATAACGCAGATAGGATTCCACCTCAAAAATATCGCTGAACATGGAAACAGGGCCTTCTGGCCCCTGCCCACCAACAGGCCCGCGCCGCATACGGCGGCCAAATTTGCGCGTTAAGGCTTCTTCCGAAAGATAGGTGATATGGCCCATCATGCGGGCCACAGCCAAACCACGGGCAGGCACAACATCATCCGCCCAGTAGCGGCCACCGCGCCAGTCTGGATCTGCTATAATAGCCTGCCGCCCCACCTCGTTAAACGCAATGTTCTGGGCAGAATGGAAGGGCGCTGTGGCAATGGGCATGGCTGCCAGCATCATCTGTGGGTAGGTCACTGTCCATTCCAGCACCTGCATGCCACCCATGGAACCGCCAATAACGGCAAACAGTTTTTCTATGCCCAAAGCCCGCACAAGTTTGTGCTGCGCACGCACCATATCGCGGATGGTAATGGGCGGAAACGCCGTACCCCAAAGCTCCGTGCCATTGCCTTGGGCATCTGTGCGGGTAGAGCGCGGGCCGGTGCTGCCCATGCAGCCCCCCAGCACGTTGGAGCAGATAACAAAAAACCTGTTGGTATCAATGGGCTTTCCCGGCCCAACCATCCGGCTCCACCAACCGGGCTTGCCCGTAAGCGGGTGTTCTTCCGCTACGTACTGGTCCCCCGTAAAGGCATGGCAGATCAGGATGGCGTTATCCCGCTTTTCTGAAAGCGTGCCATAGGTGCGGTAGGCAATATCAACAGGGGCAAGGGTAACGCCGCAATCCAGCCCCAGCCCTTCGGCAAACCGGACATGCTGCTGTTCACCAATGGCCAAGGGTGTTGTGCTGTTCATAAAAACGCCGAATGCTCCAAACAATCCCCTCCGGCATACGGACGTTTACAGGACAAGGCAAGTCCGGTTTCCAACGGCCCTGCCCTGTTACGCCCGATGTGCTGGAAA
>NZ_VHON01000026.1:0-14663 GCF_008690365.1 Acetobacter sp. DmW_136 | reverse complement strand
ACCGGTGCGCTCATACCTTCATGTCTGCAATCCATATCGCAGCAAGCGTCATCTTCTATCTCAAAGAATGAGTCCTGAGCCTAGGTTTTTTCTCGGTAATTATCAGCACCGGGCACGGTCTGATCCATCGCATTCTATCCCCTGGCGCAGGCCTGCTCAACATAGATTTGTGGGAGCCCATTTTCGGTCTGACGATGTATGCATCAGAGCGACGGATATAGTGTCAGGTCGACTTTCAGTGTATTAGCAAGCGCTTTAATCAAAGGGTGATCATAAGTTGCTCGAGCGCGGCCATAAGTCTGCGGGTTGGCTTCGCACTCCGCGAGCAATTCGGTTAGAGTTGCAACCGTTAGCTTCGGTAGAATAGGTTTGATGAAGCGGCTAAATCTCTTGTCCGCAGCATCAAAGTTCTCACTCTTTCCGTAAATTTTAATCGCAATCCGCACTGCTTCATCGATCACTCCCGCGGCTTCTGCCTCGCTCAGCAGACTCTGCCAGACTGTTTCGGTGATCGTGGCCAGTTTCGTCACATCCTCACCATCCAGTGCTGCAAGATGCGCGGCCATGTCAGGCTTCGTGAAGTGTGCCATAGCGCGGTTATTGATATCTGCCGCTAGGCGTCCGTCCACAAGCAGTGTCGCCGATCGGTCTAGCGAAGAGTACAGTTCGGGATAGTCGACAAGGAACAGGATCAACGCATCGAGCGGCTGAGCATCCGGCCCAACATTGCTGAACGCCGGACGATCGCCGTTGATCATTGTTCGCATTTCGACCCGGTTGCGTGCATAAAGGATCGATAATGCGTCGAGGTTTATCTGGCGGTTTGCCACCGTCTCCGCGTTATTGAGCTTGAAGCAGAACTTCCAAAGCGCGCGGAACAGTTCGCGCTCAGTGGCGAGTGGCATATTTGGCAGATAACGGGCTTCGAGATAAGCTTTCAGCTTCTCGCGTGAGATCAGTACAGCCTTATTGGCGGCGATATCGGTGACTAAGGTTTCGACAATCTTCTTCGAAAATAGTGCGGGCTTCATTAAAAGAGCCTCAAGTGCCATGCGTATCTGCGCGCGAGCATCCTCCTTAGTTGGCCGAAACAGCAGATCGGTCCCAGAAAGTACAGGATGCGCTGAAAAATGGCGGAGCTGCTGGAGATGCTTGAGCTGCGCATGCTCAGAAATTTCGAGCATTTTAGTGCGTTTGAACACCTCGTCGAGTAGGAATATCTCCCAATCTGGACTTGTCGGATTGGCGAGACGCTTGGTCTCGACATCGGTCAAGAGCTTACCGGCCGAGGTATCGCTATAAAGATCACGCAGCGTTTGGAGTTTGTAGACCAGGTCGCACACAACGACAGTCCACAGCATCACCAGACTACTACGATAGCATTCGTTGGCGAAAGAGCGCGAAACTTCGGCGAAATAGTCGCGCGTGCGCTGATCGATGATGCGATCGGCGGATAGGTCGATGGAAAAGCTCGTCATCAATATCCTCAATTACCTCTAGCAGCTGAGTATCAGACCCAAGGTTTGGTCACATTTTTAACAGCTTCCTGCTTCCGCCAGAAGCTGTCTTTTAAGTGTGACGTCTTCTTCAGCCGCTTTGTTCAAGCATCGGCCGTTCGCATGCCAACGGCTGCTTCCATGACTGGTGATTGTGGCAGCGTACGTCCGAGAAGTAGGCGTATCCTGCCTGTCTGCTTTGGTTCTCGTGAACAAGCAGGCGATTAGGGGAAAGACTTGAGCGTCGATTATGGAAGGGAAATGGACGAAAGTCGTTATTTGCAGATTTTACGTTCATGACAGCTTCCGACCAACATGCACCGTTCCGATGGTGTGCCAAGAACGTCAGTTCACGCCAATATCGACCACTCCGCGATTTATGTGGCGCCAATCAGACGGTCAAACCGATCACGGCACCGGCACCAAAAAGATCGGCAGCCGCAGCCAGCCCTGCTTGACTGATGGTTTGGGTCGCAAGAACCGCCAGACGTACCTTCGGCCGCGAAATTGCGACGTAGAAAAGGTTGCGCGCGCGATGATAACCTTTCGTATTCTTGTCGGTAATCCTCTGGGTATGGAGCAGGTCCATTAGATTTGGCCAGTTGTAGTGATTCCATCCGCCACCAAGCAGTACGAGGACATTCTCAAACTCGGCGCCTTTCACGCTATGCTGCGTCGCAAAAGGGGTATGGCCTTCTAGAAAACGAACCAGTTCCACGACCTCGCTATAAGGTACTGCTCGAAGTTTACGGTGCCGAGTGATGTACTTCTCTTCGTCTTCCGCGATCTCTGTTCTTAGTTGATGGATATCATTCTCACGCGCAGCGATTTTATCTGGAAGGCGTGGACGCTGCGCTTCCTTTAGGTGATCAAGCACGTCGCCGATGGTGCCATTGGCTCGTAGCTCGTTAAGACGGTCCATGTCAGTGCGCCATTCGATTTTGCTGGCGTGGCGGCTGAGCGGCGGCTTGCCGCCGAGGATACGGAACATCTCGCCGAAGTGGCCGCCAGCGTACGCGCGTATCATTGGTTCAAGAGTATCCGCGAGAAATGCGATGGTAGGGTCTTCCTTTTTTGCGAAGGCTTCGTTGCGATCAAAGATGGCCGCAATAGTCGGATATCCCTGCTGCGCGGCAAGGGCGTTATGCGTGAGCATCAACACCTTTGTTTTTTCCGGCGCGAAGTCCCAGCCCTCGGCAATAAGCCGCTCTTTCAGGGCTTCGGTCACTGGCGCCTTCACCTCATCTGGCAGGTCCGCCTTTGAATGAGGCGTATTGGTCCGTTCGCCTGCATAGGCGTTTACGTGAAAGAATCGGGCCTCTCCGCAGGCTTCGGGGTCGCTCACATGCTGGGGTAATTCCGGCCGAAGTCGATTGAGCACATCGACAATCGCAGGAGCGGACCGAAAGTTCGACTGCTTCCCTATTCCCTCGACATTCGGGAAATCGGCGAGTGTGTATTCGTTTCGGTAAATAGTCTGCCAGTGGTCGCCAAAAAGACCAATCTGGGGTTTGGCCGACGGAGCGAACAGGTGGACTGTTAGCGCCGCCATGAAGTGCGGGTCGGTGTCCTGGTATTCGTCGATGAAGATGACGGGGAACGCCTGATTCAGCATCGCGCGGAATTTCGGGCGCTCCAGTAGACGAGCCATGAAGCTCGGAATGTCGTCGTGGCTAAGGGTGACACGGTGCTCATCGACACCGAAAAAGCCAAGATCGTAAGTCACTGGCTTTGTGCCGATCCCGCCTCCGGCTTCAATCTTTTCCTGACGGTTCTCGATTGAACCCACTAATTCCCGAAGAGCCGACTGAAAAGGCCTCATAAAGGCCCATGAAAAAGCGTGAATGGTCTCAACGAGGATCGCGGGATGCATCTCGATGTCTTGAGCGATCTCGTCTCGGGCAACCTCCGTGAACGTGATGCACGCAACCCGCTGGCCGCGCTGAAGTAGCGACGTGCCTTGCGTTGAGATAAGGCGCTTCAGTGTTTTGACCAACGAATAGGTTTTACCTGCACCTGCGCCTGCTTCGAGCCGAAAGTGGCCGCCTGCATCAAGGCTTTCATTTACACGCTGCTGGGCTTGGGCGGCAGCTATCTCAGCAGGGTTTTGTGGGGCGCGGTTCATGCAGCAGGCTGCTCTGCGCCAGCATCAATGGCTGGTGGTTCAGTCCGAGGAGGTGGCGGTTGAGATAACCAGATCAGCCCTTCCTGAATGTAGCGGGGAACGACCCAGTCCTCCTCGCGAATCGCGAAATCGAAGGCAGTGTCGGTCTTGTGGAGTTCCTGTGCTTGATCCCATGCGTCGTTAGCTCGGTTTTCCTCAGCCAGCTTAAAAAGCTGAGGGTTGGCGAGAATTAGTGCATCTTCATAGCTCCGGGCACAATTCGCTGATCCGGGCTCGGGGATTTGGTAGGCGATGCGGCGGTAGCCGCTGATCTTGTCAGCATCCTGCTTCGCGGCGAGGTCCGCTAGTAATAAGACCTCGCCCTGCTCCACGTTATACCAAGCCCGCAGCGCGGCATTGCCAGAACGATTTCCTTTGGCCGTCGGGCACTTCTTCCAGCGCGCTGGCTTCTTCGTCTCGTCGAGATACAGCGCATCTAGGTCGGTGATAACAAGGGACTTCAATTCTAGGAAATCAAGTAAAGGATAGAACTTGCTGGCGTAAGCGCCGCTGACCTCTACCGTGCTTACATACTGACAGCTGAGCTTCTGACCATCGGGCAGACCTTTATCCACGAGACGGCAAATCCGGGGCATAAGGATGCGTTCTGTGGTACCCTCAACTAGAATAGCCTTGTCGGCGAAGTACAGATCGCACTTCGTCAACGTCATGTACTGATGGAGGAAGTTTCGATCCTCACGGCTGATAGTAGCAAGCCCTTTTCGGAAATCCTTGACCTTGGTGTGCCGGATGCCAGCGGCGCTCGGCATCGAGCTCAGAAAATATCGTATCGCCTCGAAGCTGGCAGCGTTCGCTACATGCGAAGAGTGGGTCGAGACGACGAATTGCACCTGCCATTGAGGCTCACCGGGATAGCTTTCAGAAAGCTTCGCAGCGGCTTGATTGAGCTGCCCGATGAAGACTTCCTGCATCTGCGGATGCAAATGTGCTTCGGGCTCCTCGACAAAAACAATATGTACGCCAGGGCGAGTAGGCCTCGAACGATATTCCTTGTGGAAGGCTTCAAGTTTCAGGAGGATGTAGATGAGGTTGCGGGTGCCGAGGCCATTGTAGCCTTCGGGCAGATGAACCCCATCATGCCCCGTATAGAGAATACGTGTGTGATCGGCCAAAAGGCTTTCGACGTTGAGCGATGTTTCGGGGCGGAGTTCAGTGTCATTAAGGCTCGGAAAGCCGAATACGCCCAACGCCGGAAGCAGACCCTTCACTATCGTATCGAAGCCGGCCTGAATGCCCTTCTCAATGCCACCGACCGAAGATTTCAGTTCCTGCGCCAGTTGCTGGTCCGCCTCGGCGGCCGTGGCTGACGTGGCAGTTTGAAAAAGCTTGCCAAGCAATTTTCCGATGACATCAGTCTCGCCTGGTTTGGAGAGGTCAAGCGTGCGCTGTGCACCGATGAAGCCACACTGAATCAAGGCGTTCAGGTTAGCCACACCCTCGAATTCGCGTTGATCGGCGGGATTGGTCGGGTCAACTGCAAACAACCGTATACCGTAGGCCTTCGGAATCGTGTCGCGCAACTCACGATAGAAATGATCTATCGGGCTCACCCCTTCTTCGGGTTCAGCTTGGCCAAACAGCGTAGAAACAGTCGCCAGCTTCGGCGCATATTCCATACGGATAAGGGCAGTCGTTGAGGTCTCATCGAGGTCGATGACAAAGGGTGAGAGAGGGCCGAACTCCTCATTAACATCATATCGCATGGTGAGCGTGACGACGATCTTGGGCAGTGTGTTGATAACGCTGCTTGGCGCTTGTCCATCATCGACAAGATGTTTTGCGGTGAGAAATTTTGGCCGCTGACCTGCGGAGAAGTCCTCCAAGCGAAACCGCGAAGAACTCTCGCCTGAAAAGCGATCGAACACATCAGTAAGAGAAGTTTTTCCGCTATTATTGCGACCAACGATTACGGTAGAGGTCGACTCCAAAAGTATCTCGACGTCTTCAAGAAGGCGAAATCCCTCAACGCGCACCTTCTCGATCCGCATAATCCCATCTGCCTTAGTTCTCGTTACGTAATCCGCCTAACATAGACTGTCCGAATTAGGGTTGCAATTCAGATGGATGATCGGCTTGAACAGCCCGCTTAAACGTGATTGTCAGGCATGCTTCTGCGCTAATATGGTGCCGGTTGCAGCATAGCCAGGCACTTCCAAGTAATCCCAGTAGCGGCACCGATCGGCAGTAATGTCCCAAAACTCGCTCGACAGGCGTTGGCATAGTAATGTCAGCTTTCTGACAACCGTCATACCCACATGGGTGTCAGCCATGAGGGCGAATGCGGAATGGATATTACGGTGTTGGAATGGCTGAGAGAAGCCATTCGTAGCGTTGACGTTTATAAATGTTAACCGCGAACCATTTCTGGCTTCTTTTGGTCGTGAGGTCAGGTTGGATTGGATTGCCGCTGTGCAGAAATCGAATCAGCCTGTTTGAAAAATCTCAAAGGTAGTGATGTAAGGAAACTGCAGGACAGCATAGTTGCCGATTACTTGAGATGAAATGAATCATTCCATTCCACGGCATTTCTGATCAGTATGGACCTTGGTAGGCAATGGTTCCTGAAATCACAGGAACTACGGTGCGATGTACACTACAAATCGAGTACAGACGCGAGCGTGGCTGCTGTTCTGTTCCACTCTTCTGGCCCTTTCAGGATGTGCTCCCGGCAGGGATGAGCGTCCTGAAGGTAAAATCACGGATGTCAGCATCCTGAAAAGCGGTCATGATATTGAACAGGCGCAACAGCAGTCTGCTCACACATCTCCCGCCAAGGCATGGTGGCTGGTCTATCATGATCCTCAGCTTGAGCGGCTCGTAGGAGACGCGCAGGAAAGTGCTCCCTCGATCCAGATTGCACAGGCACGGTTGCGTGAGGCTGCTGCCGTAGAAGGCGCAGCGCGAGCCAACCAGTTGCCCCATGTCGATGGGTTCGGCTGGATAGCGGGGGAGCAATTCCCTGATCACTCTTATTATCCCGCGCCATACAAAGGAAATTTCGGGAGTGAGGGCAAGCTCCAGCTTGATGTTCAGTATCATGTCGATTTCTGGGGACGTTGGCGAAAACTGACACGTTCGGCACGCTACTGGCAGAATGTTTCATCTCTTGAGGTCGCTGATGCGCGCCTTCTGATTCAGACGGCAATGGTCAGTGCTTATGTAAGACTGGATGCAGCGTATCGGATGCGCGATGTGGCTCAGCAAGGGCTTTCACGGCGTGAAGGCATCGTGGAAATGCTGGCGTTACGGGAAAAGGCCGGGCTTTCGACCGACATCAATGCTGTGGCGGCCCGTGAGGCCCTGACCGACACCCGCAGCCAGATTGATCTGCTGGACGGAGAGATCAGTGCCCGCAGACATGAAATCGCGGCCCTTCTCGGTAAATCGCCTGACTTCGGAGACGCGATCGCACGGCCGCATCTGCCAGTTATTGCTGATCCGGCGCCGTTGTCGAATGTTCCGGCTGTTCTTCTGGGCTATCGACCTGATGTAGAGGCCAAACGTGCGGCAGTGGAAGCCACATCCAACGCCGTTGGTGCGGCCCGCGCGGCATTCTATCCCGATGTCGATCTTGTTGCCTTTGCCGGTTTCCGGTCTCTCGATATCGGTCACATGATGCGACCGGGCAGTGTCGCAACACAGTTTGGGCCAGCCGTCACCCTTCCTATTTTCGAAGGAGGTCAGCTCCGTGCCGCCCTGAAAAACCGGCTCGGTGAGTACGATGCTGCTGTCAATGACTACAACGCGACAGTGTCAAAGGCGCTGCAGCAGGCCGCTGACGGAATCTCCGACCTGAAGGCAAGGCAGGCCGCCAGGCAGGAAGCCGAGGCCGCTGTCAGGCACTGGCAGCATGTCGTCGATCTTGAACGCATCCGTCAGAAAAATGGTCTTTCGGACACCAATGATCGTCTGGCGGCCGAAACGGCATTGCTGCTCTCTGAGCGCCGTTCAGTCGAGGCAGCCGCACGCGTCGCTGAAGCCCAGATCACCCTCATTCGCGCACTCGGTGGCGCCTGGTCGCCTTCTTTCACTTCCTCTGCAGGGCAGAAATACCATGGCTGATACTCCTGTTCCGGCGGCTGCGGATACTGCCGCTACCCGTCGCAAGCGTCTGCTCTGGCTCGGTGGTGGTCTCGCAATCATCGCGGTTGGCTGGGGCGCCTATACTTTTCTCTCCAATGGTGCACTCGTTTCTACAGACGACGCATACGTCAATGGGCATGTTGTGGCGATTACACCACAGGTCGCGGGTACTGTCCGGGCCATCGGGGCGGACGACACTGATCGTGTGTTGACAGGTGCATCTCTCGTGGAACTGGACACAAGTGACATGCGTATCAGGCTGGAGGCTGCTGAAGCCGGCCTGGGTCAGGCCATCCGTCATGTCCGGAGACTTTTCGCGGCTTTGGACGAAGCCCGTGCGCTCGTTGCTGTCCGTCAGACAGAACTGGATCGGGCATCGGCCGATCTCCGGGCACGCCGTATGGTGGTTGGGCAGGGGGCTGTGACGGCGGAAGAGGCCCGTCATGCCTCGGATGCCACCAATACGGCGAAGGCCGCCCTTCAGGTTGCGCAGGCGGCGTATACCGTTGCGCTGTCCCAGACACAGGGTACGACACTTCCTACCCATCCAGATGTTATTGCAGCAAAGGCCAGGCTCCGGGCGGCAACGCTGGACATGGAGCGTGCCACGGTGCGGACGCCGGTCGGAGGCATGGTCGCAAAACGTGATGTCCAGCTTGGACGCCGCGTCGCTGTTGGTGATCGTATGATGGCCGTCGTGCCTTTCGACCAGTTCTGGATCGACGCCAATTTCAAGGAAAGGCAACTTCGGCACGTCTGCGCCGGTCAACCCGCCACCATGACTGCGGATGTTTATGGCAGCAGCGTGATCTATCACGGTCATGTCATGGATGTGAACGCTGGCAGTGGCGCGGCTTTCGCCTTACTGCCGGCCCAGAACGCAACAGGGAACTGGATCAAGGTTGTGCAGCGTGTGCCTGTACGTATCGCATTCGATCCGGTGGAACTGGCCCGTAAGCCTCTCCGGATCGGAATGTCGACCGAGGTGGAGATTGATACCGGACGGTGCGATCCACAGGCGGCCAGTCGTCCAGCAGTCGCTGTTGGTACAGACCTCTATACAGAGCAGCAGCAGGCTGCGGACCGTCATGTTGCGGAGATCATGAAGAAAACCATGGGAGAGGCGGAATGAGCAGGTCGGCTCCCCAGCCAATCCAGCCGCTGTCAGGGCCGCTCCTGGCGTTCGCGGCGATGACAATCGGTCTTGCCTCCTTTATGGCCGTGACGGATATCACGATCGCGAACGTCTCGGTCCCGACCATTTCCGGGAACCTTGGTGTCAGCACCGAAATCGGCGAATGGACCATTACCTCTTTCGGAATTGCGAACGCCATTTTCATACCCCTGACGGGTTGGCTGTCGCGTCGGTTCGGGCAGGTCAGGCTGTTTGTCTGCGCGGTGGCAGCCTTCACGGTTGCCTCGGTGCTTTGTGGCATGGCGCGCTCCTTTCCACTGTTGCTTGGTTTTCGTGTCCTTCAGGGCATGGTGTCAGGTCCGATCGTGCCACTGAGCCAGGCATTGCTCGTTGCCATATTTCCGCCGGAAAAACGGACACTGGCGGTTGCCATGTGGGCCATGACGAACATGGCGGGGCCGGTGGCAGGGCCTGTGCTCGGCGGTTGGATTACGGACGAATACACCTGGCCATGGATCTTTCTTGTCAACGCACCGGTTGGCATTTTCGTGGTGGTTTCCACATCGGCGCTGCTGCGGGGACGCGATACACCGACTGTCAGACTTCCGGTTGACGTAATCGGCCTGATCCTACTTGCCATTGCCATGGGGTGTCTGCAGGTGGCGCTTGACCGTGGACGGATACTCGACTGGTTTGCTTCGCCTTTCATCTGCACAACAGCGATCCTGTCTGTGCTGGGACTTGTATTCCTCGTTGTATGGGAATTGGGCGCCAAATATCCCATCGTTGATCTGCATTTCTTCGCATACAGGAATTTTGCAGTTGGAACGGTCGCGGTGGCCATCGGGTTCGGGTTGTATTTCGCAGCCCTTGTGCTGGTGCCACTCTGGCTACAGACCGATATGGAATACAATGCGACATGGGCAGGGCTCGTGACTGCCCCCATGGGTGTATTTGGTATCCTGCTTGCGCCCTTTCTTGGGGCATGGGTCAGAAAGGGGGATGCGCGCCTCTTCGCGTCACTGGCCTTCTTCTGCTGGGCCGCTGTGGCGTTCTGGCGGGCAAATTTCACGACGGATATCGATGCCGGTACGATTGCTCTCACCTGTCTGGCCCAGGGGATAGGGATCGGCTTTTTCCTGACACTTCTGACGGCTCTTTCCCTGTTTGGCATTCCGCCGGAACGCCTCGCGGCCGCGTCCGGGCTCCAGACAGCCATTCGCATGATGTCTGGAAATCTTATCGCCTCTCTCGCCCAGACGTTCTGGGATCGGCGCTCCCGTTATCATCAGGCGCATCTGGTTGAGACACTTACCCCCTATCACGATCGTGCGGCGGATGCGGTGACGACCCTGAAAGGTGCGGGGCTGACGGAGGATCAGGCCTGGGGCTCTATCTACCATCAGGTGCTGGTTCAGGCAGACATGGTTTCCATGAATGAATTCTACATGATCTCCACATTTGCCTTTACGGCATCCGTGGGAATCATCTGGATTGCCCGACTGCCTCGAAAGAAAAGCTGAGTCCGATCAGGACGTCTTATCGTCCTGACGCCTCACCGGTGCACAGACTTCACGCACGCATTGTCTGAGAAAGCGGTGCGCTGCATCGCGATCAAAACGGGGATGCCATGCCTGGGCAATGACAAGTGTATCGAGAGGTACAGGAATATCGAACGTTCTCAATTGTATCCCCAAAGCTTCGACAGCACGCAGGACAAAGCGCGGTACGAGGGCGATCAGTTCCGTACCGGGAAGAGCAGCGATCGCCAGCATGAAGGAAGGAACGATGAGAGAAACCTGTCGCTGAAGCCCGTAATGCGCCATCAGTGCCTGATCAACAGGCCCTTCCGCGCGTCCCCGGCGTGAGACACTGATTTGCGGAAACGATACAAAGCGTTCCGGAGAAATTTCAGTCTTGAAGATGGGGTGGTCCGGGAGTGCCAGTCCGATATGATGATCGCGAAAAATGGTCTGGACCCGTACTTCCGGCCCCATGGCCCGGAGTGCCCCGATATCGAGATCAATGCGTCCTTCGCGCAGCGCATCGTCGTCGGACTCATGTTCCTGGGCAAACCGGAGTTCCGCTTTCGGGGCATCATGAGCGATCCGGGCAGCGAGGTTTGAGGCGAACGCCGCTGTAAATCCTTCATTTGCCCGGATTGTAAACCGTCTTTGCAGTCGGTCGAGATGCAGTTCCGTGTTGGGCAGGAGAACCTCCTGAGCTTCGGCAATGATGTTGCGGATCCGGGCGTGCTGGGTGCGGGCATACTCCGTGGCGACAAGTTCCCGTCCTGCCCGCACCAGAATGGGATCGCCCATGATTTCACGGGCGCGGGCGAGCAGACGGCTCACGGAAGGTGGGCTTAGCCCAAGGCGTTCCGCTGTGCGGCCCACGCTCTGTTCCTCAATAAGGATGTCCAGTGCATGGAGAAGATTGAGGTCCGTCGGTTTCACGTTTTCAAATCACTCCACGTCTTACGTCACGACCTTGTTCAGGATGCCAGTAATCTTCAGATGCGACCATTTCATATAATGGAATGATACTTTCCATTTCACGGTATTTTTTGAAGGTTGGATCAGACCGTAAGGTGTTCTCAGACAAGAGGGCCAATTTTCCACGGCTCTGCCTTCCCCAGAAGGCCAGAGCCTTTTCATTTGCGGTCCCCGGATTTCTGAAAGTCATCGTGATGAAAATGATGTCACAAAACAGGACGTTACGTCCGGCAGTCGTCAAGGCGGTGCATGATGTGACGCCGCACATGCGGCGCGTCACTCTCGTCGGAGACGATATCAAGAGACTACCGGTCGAGCATCCCGCGCAATGGATGAAGGTGTTCCTTCCTGCACCGCCCGGCCGCAAGCCGGAAGGACGTGCCTATACGATCCGCCGCTATGAGGCGACAGCCGGGTTGATGGAACTGGATTTTGTCCTGCATGGCGACAACGGTCCGGCGTCTGCCTGGGCCGAAAAGGCAAAGGTTGGGGATGTGCTTCAACTGGCCGGTCCGCGCGCAGGATACCGCGTTGATCCCGCAGCAAGTCGCCATCTTATGGTGGGGGATGCGACGTCGCTTCCAGCGATAGCGGCTATTCTTGAGGCGTTATCACCTGGCGTTACTGCCGAAGCCTTTATTGAAGTGAATGGCACAGATGAAGAACAGAAACTGGAAACTGCTGCATCCCTGAATGTTACCTGGCTGCATTCGGGTAGCGAGCCTCCCGGCACGACGGGGCAGCTCGAACTCGCCGTACAGGGGGCAGTTCTTGACCTGTCCGATTGTCAGGCGTGGGTCGCGGGAGAGTCTTTCATGGTCAGAGCCGTGCGGACTTATCTGACCGTCGATCGTCTGCTTCCTTCCGGTCGCCTGCATGCGGCCGGTTACTGGAAAATGGGCGATGCGGACCATCGCGACCGTGACTGACTGATCCCGCTTCGCGACAATCATGCAGACCAGGAAAGGCTGACGCCCTATGAACATCGCACACGGTCACTCTATCTGCTCCATAATTCCTACCGTTGCCCATGCGATCGAGGCTATGCGTGCAGGGCGAATGGTTATCATGGTGGATGATGACAACAGGGAGAACGAAGGCGACCTGGTCATGGCGGCTGAATTCGTGACTCCTGACGCAATCAATTTCATGATTACCCATGGACGAGGGCTGGTATGCCTGCCGCTTACCGAACGAAAAAACTAAACGTTCTATCCGAACACCCCTTTGGCCTCCTTGAGGCGGATCTCACACTAATACAAGCAGTTCTCAATACTCTTCCTTAAGGAACTGAATGCAGGCTAAAAATATGGGAAAAGATTACACCAATGAAAACTTTCCAGTTGCATCACTTCTTTTTAACAAAAAAATCGAGACGTAGTAGTCTCGTACTACAAAGTGGCTAGATTTTCTGACGACATCGCTGATTGCAGTAAACTAAATACCAAAGAGAAAATTAACAAATTATACGAAATTAAACAGCGAATTATGTCAGATAGACAAGGTGAGAGCATATATGGGGATGCTCGAAGTCGACTGACAGAAAGAGGCATATCTATCGACAGATTAACAGATTTAATTTCGGCATTTCATATGGATGTTGTAGGAAGAGATTATGATTGTTGGGATGATCTTGTAGAATACTGTAAATATTCCGCTAATCCTGTCGGACGCTTTATATTGGATCTTCACGGGGAATCTGACACTCTGTATTATCAGTCAGATGCATTATGTTCCGCTTTGCAGATCATTAACCACATTCAGGATTGTCGCCAGGATTTCCACCAGCTCAGAAGAATATATATTCCGGGAGAGTTCTTTTATGGAGATTCAGAAAAA
Source organism: Acetobacter sp. DmW_136 (assembly GCF_008690365.1). Classification (NCBI taxonomy): domain Bacteria; kingdom Pseudomonadati; phylum Pseudomonadota; class Alphaproteobacteria; order Acetobacterales; family Acetobacteraceae; genus Acetobacter; species Acetobacter sp. DmW_136. The sequence continues at coordinate 1,430 of NZ_VHON01000026.1, read as the reverse complement.
AAAGGCGATATGTTCTTAATTGGTAATGCCAATTACCTTGATGTGTCTGTTAAAAAACTTGCTGATAAGAACAGATCCCTTTTAGATGCGTCTAGTCGCCTTCCTCTGTTGGTGAAAGATATTAGACTATCTATGTGGATAAATTCTGTTCACACTATCGCTACAGAGTTAAATAGCAGAATATCGCGTTTAGGTATTTGCGAGAGGAGGCATAAGTTAAGTGGGTCTGGTTTTGTGGTTCTTGGTTTGCGAGGCGCAATGAGCGCAGCCCTCTCTTCCGGCCGAAGATGCCGTGGTTAAAAGGGGTTATGCACTCTGCATGAGCTGGTTGGCTACGTTTTTCAGCATAAGCCGTGCAAAGGCTATGAGATGCACAGTTTAGAGCGTTGAAGCGTAACGCTCGTAATCCTTTACAAACGTGTTGCCCATGCGAAGAATTTCTCTACTATCAAAAGACGGGGTAGAATCACAAAACCTTGTTTAGTATAAAGCAGTTTGATGATTTTGAGAGTGATATCGCGCTCTTCAGCGGCGTGCGCCGCTTTTAGCATGGTGTAGCCATGATCAGTGCACCATCTCAATGCGTCTACCTATCTGAGCCTGCGTCTGAGCGCACCTCCATTCACCCCTGACTGCGATTAAAGTCGGCGCTCTGTTCGTGGTCTTTCTTCTGCCTGTTACAGTCACACCCTTATTCGGTCGCCTTATCGGCACGATCGGGCGCACGCTGACCTTTCTGCTGTCGCAGGTCGCCGGGATTGCCGGAATTGCCCTGACACTTTCCGTCCATCTCCCTCCTATCGTAATTGGACTGGCTCTGTCCTGCATGGCGGTCTTTGCCGGACAGTCCTGCGCCACCGGCTATACAGCACGACATGCCAGGGAAGGACGGTCTGCGGCGACCTGTCTCTTATCTCACCTGCTCTTATCTGGGCGGAAGCATCGGCGCTGTCGCCCCTGCTCCTCTCTACGCGCATCACGGCTGGTTCGGCTGTGCTGTCCTGATCGGTCTGTTGGCCCTGGCCCGCACGGCTCTCGCTCGCGTGGCATGGCAGGAAACAGTCGTTGACGCATAAAAGAAGAAAAAGCTGATATGAGACACGGACGGGATCAACGCAGTTGCCCAAAACGTTTCCTGCATTCGGCGGGAGTCACGCCAAGATGATGCTTAAACACCCTTTGTACGCAGACACCACAGCCGACATAGACTCAGGCAGTGAACGTCTCGTCGTCCGATCGCGCAATTTCCACTAAGCAATGAGGCTTGGAACGGACATCACGCTATCGTGATAATGCCCCATTTTAGCCCAAACTACGCTGCGCTTTCAGTCCCGATTGCATCCTATACGCATCCTGCGCGTGGAGCAGAAACGCCAAAAGCCGCCCGATGGGCGGCCTAAGCATTTGTTTTCAAACGGAATTTTTGGTTG
>NZ_VHON01000025.1:0-2841 GCF_008690365.1 Acetobacter sp. DmW_136 | reverse complement strand
CCGTCGGTAAGCCAGATCAGACGCATAGGAAGTCCTGAACAACCAGAAAATGATCCAAAATTACTCCATCTGTGAGATTTCCGCGTCGATATTTCCCCCATCTCCTCTGGTTCTGAAGAGGAGAGACATATTGAAAAATCGCAGTATTCTGACTTTTGCTACTCTATCAGGCTTTGCCCAGAGCACAGAAAATTGGCTACCTCAATCGGGCGTTAAATCACCCTATGCTTCTCTGTCAGTGCCCACGACACTCAAGCCCGTTCTGGACTCGCTGGCAGGCCTGGCTACCGAATTACAGCGGTTCAGGAGCCCTCTTCACGCTAGCTTGACAGAAGCAAACCATGCTCTGCGTTCTGAGGGCCTCAACATCAGGAACAGATCAGAATGTCCCTGATGTTGGTTGCTGAATTAAGGTTTACAAAAGTCTACAACTCAAACGAAAATGCATTAATTACTTACGTTTCTTCCAAACTTTCATAAGCCGCTTAACGAGTGAACTATGAGGAATTGGAGCAAATCCCAACTCATTTTCCATTGCCTGAATATCCAGTTTGACGGCATCTGCAATGCGTCCTTTGGAAACAAATTCTGGTACAGATTTTTCAAATGCCATGGCTTGGCGAATATCTCCACCAAAGCGCACCTGCATAAAGCGCTTGTCTCGCGACAGAGCGATGTTTTCTGGATGACTTCTGATCATTTCGACAAGCACACGTTGGAACTGAACGGCCCGCATAGCTTGATAGGTCCGATAAGAAAGAGGACAGACCCAGTCGGGCTTTACAGGAAGGTGTTGTTCTATCAACGATAACAAGAGATGAGAGGACACCGTAAAGACATCTGGAATCTGTTTACCATCACTCTGATCCATCTCGATCCGCATATCTCGAACGCGAGGAAACATGAGTGTCAGATAACGCCGGTATAAAGCTGTCCCGATTTCTTTTTGCAAACGCCGGGGGCTTTCCGTCTGAAGCGCTCGACTATCCGGGAGAGAAGCATCAATATGACACGTCACCATCCGTTTGGTCAGATCAGCTGAAATGCTTGTCACGTCCTTGTTGGTCGTCAGGACGATAGGGGCGTAGCATTCGGCCATATCCCGATCAGTACGCACCATGTCAGGCACATATTTACTCATTCGATCTGGCGTCACGTCATCAATCAACAGAGGAATAGCCCCTAATTGCTGACGCAAGCCCAAAGCACGTTGTGCCGTAAAAATCGATGACTGAATACTTTTGACAACCCCGAACATGGATTGTGCAATAATCTGCGTAAACAGGGTTTTTCCACCACTGGAGCGACCATATAAAACCGCGTACGGGGGATAAAGCCACGGGTCGATATGATGACTAACGGCTCCCTGTCTTAAAAAGGGTGCAAAAGGTGCCATGTAAAGCCAGACCAGAAATGCCCAGTAGGAGGCGATGGCACTTTGGCTATTTCCATAAAATGCCGAAAAACTACTGATATAATTCACAAGCAGGTGCACATCTCGGGCAATGTCATGTTCTGAAATGGTATCTTTTTCAGAAATCCATAACTGATTATTGAGAAAAACCTCTCCCGTCCGAACAGAGAGGGAGGCCCGTGGAATTTCATCTTTCGGACAATGCACAGCAGGCAGTTTATCGCGTGCCTGCAAAAAAGTTGAAACGATTGTGGGAGTGACCAACGTTACTCCCTTGCGGGTCATCGGCAGAGAAATTGTTTCAAGTTCCTGCCGTAGGCGTTGAGCCTTTCGTAACGCATCAATGGCCATTCCCTCTGAAATCGCCATACCTCCCTGTTCGATATGAACCAGCCCGGCCCGTATCGCACGCACAATGGGAACATCCTCGTAAGGAAGGGATGCTGTAGAAATATCAGGCTGTTTATCTTTGCCGTCAGAAGAAACGCTAATCAAAATATCCGTTTCAATTGCAACGCTTTTTTTGTAGTCACGTTGGTAATATTCATCAAAAGCATTCCATGCTGTTAAATCATCAAAAGTGATGAGGACTTCATGTTGATGCCCATGGAAGGCCGCTATACTGAGATTGGCCGATCCTGTGACTACGCGTTGACCATTGGAACCTGAAAGTAAATAAAGTTTTTCATGACTTGGGCGACCAGTCAGAAGTCTGAAACGCAAGGTGCCATTTTGCAAGCGCGGAAGAAAGAGACTGCTGCGTGGGCCAAGAAGTTGACGTAAGCCTTCTACAAGCGATTTTTGATCTGTGAGACAATCCTTAAACCCGTAGTCTTCAAAAAGCTGACTGGCTTGAGCTAAAGCGATATGGGTTTTGGTCAGGATATGCTCAGAGCCAAAAACAATTTCGATATCTTCAAACTGTTCTGTCAGATTGAGCAAAAATTCCAGAGAACTTGAAAAGGTAATCGCACGTAAAGCAGAATATCCATTGAAAACCTCAGACCAGTTCTGTTGTCGACAAGTTTTTAGCTGTGCCTGAAACACAGTGAGTGGTCCAGAATGCGAAGGAGAAATGTTTAAGAAAAGATCCGACATTTTTCTGTTATTCCAAATCATTTGATGATTAAATTAAAAAACTAAGAAATAATGATTTTATTTTGCCAAAATTTCGGTGTTTTATTGTTATTTAATTTTTATTATTTTGAAATTTTATAGAATATTTACTTCAAAACATGGAAAAATACGGGAACAATTTCTCATTCCCGCATTGAAGATTACCAGTAATATTCGTGGGGCCGTCGGGTTCCGGTGTAAGGAAAGACCGCCTCGCCAGGATCGACGCGGAAATCTCACAGATGGAGTAATTTTGGATCATTTTCTGGTTGTTCAGGACTTCCTATGCGTCTGATCTGGCTTACCGACGG